>NZ_JBBJUP010000001.1:0-518053 GCF_037727765.1 Pseudonocardia spirodelae
GCGACGACTGCGTCCCGGCGTCAGCGTCTTCGGAGTACCCGGCCGGGGCACCGCCCTGCGCGACCCCGCCGGACGGCTGCGCGGTGTCGACCTGCCCGAGGACACCGTCGCCGCCCTGACCCGCTGGCTCGACGGCACCGACCCGCAGGCCCCGCCCGGCCTCGACGACGAGATCGGCGCGTTCGCCGCCGCCGGCTACCTGCACGTCCCGCAACCGCCCCGCACGGTCACCGTGACCGTCGCCGGAACCGGGGTGGCGGCCGACGCCGTCGCCGCCGCGCTGGCCGGGCCGTCGACCCGGGTCCGCCGCGCGGGCGTCGCGGAGCTGCGTGCCGCACTCGACGCCGGGACCCCGCTGCCCGACGCGGTGTGCGCCGTCGCCGACGGGCCCGCCCCCGCGGCCTGGACCGGACTGGACGGGCTGCCCGGTCACGGCACCGCGTGGCTGCGGCTCGCCGTCGAGGGCCGGCACGCGATCCTCGAGCCGGTCGCGGCCGCGCCCGGCGACCCCGGGCACGCCGACGTCCGCGCCCGCCGGCTGGCCGCCGCCGGGTCCGGGCACCCGCACCTGCACGCCTACTGGGACGCCGCCGCGGCCACCGCGCCCGGTGCCGCGGACATGGCGCTGCCCGCCGCCCTGCTCGCCGCCGACGTCCGCGCCTGGGCCACGGGCCACCTCGGCGCCCCCGCCGCCGGCGACCTCGTCCCGGTCGCGCTGCCCGCCCGCCGCCGGCTGCGCGTGGTCGACCTCGACACGGCGGCGATCGCCGACCACCCGCTGCTGCCCGTCCCCTCCAGCGCACCGTGACCCCGCCCGGCGACCCGGTCACGGTCCGGGCGGGCGACGGCACCCCGCTCGCCGCGACCCTCGTCCGGCCCGCCGCGCGCCGCTGGCCCGCCGTCCTGATCCGCACCCCCTCCGGCCGCGAGCACCTCCTGCCCGAGGCCCGCGGCTGGGCCGCGCACGGCTTCGGCTGCCTCGTCGTCGACGTCCGGGGCCGCGGCGGGTCCGCCGGGGCGGTCGTCCCCTACGCCCACGAGACCGGCGACGGCCTCGCCGCCCTGGCCGCGCTGCGCGCCGTCGACGGCTGCGACGGCCGCGTCGTGCTCGCCGGGGCGTCCTACGGCGCGCACTGCGCCGTCGTCACCGCGATCGCCGCGCCGGACGTGTCCGGCGTGCTCGTCGCGGTCCCCGCACTCGGCCCCGGCGAGACCGCCCGCGAGCCCGGTGGGGCCGCCCGGCTGGCCTGTCGGATCGGCTGGTGGGGCGAGCACGGGGAGGGCGCCCGGCCGGCGCCGCCGTCCGCGCTCGCGGCCCTGCCGGTGACCGCCGCGCTCGGCACGTCCCCGCCCGGCTGGCCGCAGCTGTGGGACGCCCCCGCCGACACCCCGCAGCTGTGGGCGGGGGTCGCGCGCGCCACGGCGCCGCTGCTCGCCGTCGGGGGTACGGCCGACCCGTTCGCCGCCCGCACCGCGCAGCTGGCCCGGTGCTGGGGCGGGCCGTCGCGGCTGCTGCTGGGACCGTGGGGGCACGAGCTCGACGCCCGCGACCCCGGCGCGGTGCTGGGCGGGCGACGGATCGGTGCCGTGTACGCGGCCTGGGCCCGGGCCGCGGCGCAGGGACGGGCGCGCGGGAGCGGGGCGCTCGTCGCGGCGGGCACGAGCGGGCGCTGGGTGCGGCCCGGTGTCCGGGCGGTCGTCGTCGACGCCGGACCGGGCGGGGCGTTCCTCGCCGACCCGCAGCAGCCGGTGTGCTCCCGCGCACCGCACGCCCCTCGTCCCGCACCCGCGCCGGCGACCCCGCCCGACCGGGTCGTCGCGCGCACCCCGCCGCTGCCCGCCGGGACCCTCGCCGGCCCGCTGCGCGCCCGGCTCGACGTGTCCACCGCCGCGCCGGACGCCGACTGGGTGGTCCGGATCGGGCTGCGCGGGCACGACCTCGTCACCGCCGTGCGGCGGGAGCGCCGCGCCGGGCGGGGCGAGGTCGTCGTCACCACCGCCCCGGTCGGCGCGGAGCTGCACGACGGAGACCGTCTCGACGTCGAGATCGCCGGGCACCACTGGCCCGCGCACGCCCGCAACCCGCACACCGGCGCCGACCCGGCGCACGCCACCGACCTGCGGCCCGACCGCCGCACCGTGCACGCGGTGCGCCTGGAGCTGCCGCACGTCCCGCCGGGCCGCGACGAGGTCGCCGCGGCCGCCGTCCCCGAGGAGATCTGCCCGTGAGCACCGCACCGCCCGCCCCCGCCCTGCCGGTCGAGGCGCTCGTCGACCCGCTGTGCGGTGTCGTCCGCCGCCTCGTCGACGTCGCCGCGGTGCCGGGGCTGCCGCCGGCCTACACCGCCGTCACCGCCGAGGTGTCCGACGCCCGCCGCCTCGGCGCCTGGCCCGCGGACCGGGTCAGCCTGGGCACCACCTTCGGCGACCGCGACGGCGCCCGCACCGCCGCGCTCGGCGAGGCCGTCGAGCGCTACTGCGGCAACCGCGTCCCGCCCGGCCTGCCGCGCACCACGGCCGCGGCGCTGCGCGCGGCCGGGGAGCGCTGCTGGGGACCCGCCGAGCTGGGCCTGCTCGCCGACTGGCAGGACGGCCGTCCCTACCAGCGGTTCACCGACGACCTCGAGATCCGCTGGATCCGCGGCGTCGAGGACGACGGCGCGCCCACCTGGCTGCCCGCGTCCTGGGTGCTGCTCAACCACCACAGCGGGGCCCGCCGCGGCGAGCCCCGCTTCCACCACCTCAACTACGCCGGCATCGCCACCGGCGCCGGCGCCGAGGACGCCCACCGCCGCGGCCTGCTCGAGCTCGTCGAGCGCGACGCGCTGGAGCGCTGGTGGCACCTCGGGCTGCCCTCGCACGGCCTCGACACCGGCTCGGTGCCCGGGCTCGACGCGGCCCTGTCCGGTGCCGCGTTCGACGTCCACCTCGTCGAGCTCCCCACCGAGTACCCGGCGGCCGTGGTCGGCGCCGTCGTCGTCGACCCGGCGACCGGCATCGTCGCCGGCGGTGGCGCCGCCCGCTTCGACGCGGCCGAGGCCGCCACCAAGGCCGTCCTGGAGGCCGTGCACACGTGGGTGTTCACCCGCGGCCTGCTCGACCCCGACGGCTGGGTGTACGCCTCCGTCGAGGCCGGGGTGCTCGCCCGCGGGCTCTACCTCGACCACCGCGCCGACCGCCGCTACCGCGACGACGCGGGCCCCCGCTACGAGTCCGTGCGCGACCTCGGCGCCCAGGTGCAGGTCTGGCTCGACCCGCGGGTGCGCGACGAGCACCTGCCCCGCTTCACCGCGCCCGCCACCCGCGGACCGCTGCGCACCGGCACCCGCGGCGACCTCGCCACCCTCACCGCGGCCCTCACCGCCGACGGGCACCGCATCGCCCGGGTCGACCTGACGACCCCCGACGTCGCCGAGACGCCGTGGCGGGTGGTCCGCACCTGCGCCACCGGCCTGGTGCCCAACGCGCCGGCGGCGTTCCGCTACTGGGGGCTGCCGCGCTGGCGCGACACCGCCCGCGCGCACGGGCTCGACCTCGACCCGGCCGCCGGGCCGGACGGGCTCGTGCACTGCCCGCCGCCCTTCCTGTGACCGGCCGGGCCCCGCTCGCCGCGGCGTTCCGCCTGGCCTGGTCGGGCGCCGACCCCGGCCCCACCGACCACACCGCGCGCCCCCCGGCGGCGCTCACCGCCGCCCGGCCGGTGCCGCTGCCGCGCGAGGGCTCCGGGCCCGGGGCGCTGCTCGCGCTGTCGCTGGCCGCCGACCCGGACCGCACGGTGGGCGGGGTGGCGCTGCGCCGGGTGCCGTCGGCGGGGGGCCGCTACCCGGTCGACGCCCGGGTGGGTGGGCGCGTCTACGACCCGCTCGCGCACGCGCTCGACGACGGCCCGGGCCCGCCCGCGCAGCCGGTGGTGCTGACCCTGGCCCCGCAGCGGACGCGCTGGCGCTACGGGCCCCGGTCGCTGCCCGTGCTGCTGCTCGACCTCGGCCACGCGGCCGCCGCCGTCCTCGCCGCCGCGGCCACCCTGGGCACCGCGCTGCGCGCGCACCTGGTCCCGGCGGGGGAGACCACGCGGGTCGAGCTCACCGCGGGGTCCGCGCCGGCGGGGTCGGTGCCCCTCGGGGACCCCGGGCCCGCGCACCCGGCCGCCGTGCTGCACGCCCGCCGCTCGACCCCGTTCGGGCTGCTCGGCCCGGGCTCCGGGGAGATCCCGCCGTCCGTGCCCGCCGCGGCGGCGGCCCGGCTCGGCCCCGGGCAGCACGCCGCCGTGCTGCCGGCCGGGCACCCGCTGCTCCCGGCGCTGACCGGGCGGGCGTGCGGGCACCCCGACCTCACCGCCGTCGCCGGGCTGCTCGTCGTCACCGGCGACGCCGACCCGGGCCCGGACACGGTCGCCCAGCACGTGCGGGCCGGACTCGGCGTCCACGACGCCTGGCTCGCCGCCACCGCCGCCGGTGCCGGCGCCCGGCCGGTCGGCTGCTGGGTGGAGGCGGTGCTGCGCGGTCCCGGCGGGCGGGGGCGCGTGCAGCACGCGCTCGCGCTCGGGGCGCCGCCCTGACCGGGCCCGCTCAGGCCGTCGGGGCCGGGGGAGCGGGCGGCTCGTGCGGCGGGTCGTCGCCGTCGCGGCCGGACTTGCCGCCGGGCTTGTCGTCGCCGCCCTCGGCGAGGAACCGCTCGAACTCCGCGGCGAGCTCGTCGCCGCTGGGCAGCTCGCCGCCCTCCAGCCCGTCGCGCAGGTCCCCGGACTCGCGGGCCGCGGAGACCTGGTCGTACTGCTCCTCCAGCGCCTTCACCACCTGCACGACCTCGTCGGACTCCGCCATCTGCTCGGCGATCTCGGCGTCGGCCTGCTCGGCGGCGCGGGTCAGCGTCTCGGTCGGCAGGTACAGCCCGGCCGAGAGCCCGGCGTGGTCGAGCAGCACCCGCGCGGCCTGCGGGTAGGCCGAGCGGGCCAGGTAGTGCGGGACGTGCACCGCGTAGCCGACGACGTCCTGCCCGGCCTGCCCGAGGCGGTACTCCAGCAGGGCGGCCGCGCTGCCCGGCACGTCGGCCGTCGCGAACCACGGGGTGTGGCCCTCGACCAGCTCGGGCCGGGTGCCGTGCGCCGTGACGCCGATCGGGCGGGTGTGCGGGACCGCCATCGGGATGCCCTGCAGCGTGATCACCAGGCGGACCCCGAGCTGCTCCACGAGCAGCCCGATCGCGGCGACGAACCGCTCCCACTGGGTGTCCGGCTCGGGGCCCGCGAGCAGCAGGTACTGCGTGTCCCCGGTGTCGGTGAGCACGACGACGTCGAGCTCCGGCGGGTCGTAGTCGGCCCAGTGGTCGGACTCGAACCGCAGCGGCGGGCGGCGGGAGCGGTAGTCGACGAGCTGGTCGACGTCGAAGCGCGCGACCCGGACCGCCTCGCGCTCGTCGGTGAGGGCGCCGACGGCCAGGGCGCCCGCGCTGCCCGCGTCGACGAACCCGTCCAGCACCACGATCAGGACCGGCTCGTCGAGGGCCGGTACGGCCGGGTCGACCTGGTAGAGCTGAGCGGGATCCAGCACCGGCGTCCTCCGTGTCGTGGCGTGCCCCGCGACCCTATCCGCACGCCCCGCAGGGCTGCCCGCTCGCCGTGCGCACACCCCGGGTGTGATGTGACGCCCGTGTGACGCGGGCGTTCCGGACGACCGTCGCGGCCCCGGATGGACCAGAATGGTCGTTCGTCATGCACACGTCTCGTCGCGCCTACCTCGTCTGGTCCGCCGGTCTCCTCGCCTACGTCGTGGCGGTGCTGCAACGCAGCTCGTTCGGCGTCTCCGGTCTCGAGGCGGCCGACCGCTTCGGGGCGTCCCCGACGGTCCTCGCCGGGTTCCTCGTCCTGCAGCTGCTCGTCTACGCGGCGCTGCAGGTGCCCGTCGGGCTGCTGCTCGACCGGTTCGGCGCCCGCACGATGGTGCTCGCCGGCGCCGTGACGATGACCGCGGCCCAGGTGCTCGTCGCGCTGGCGACGTCGCTGCCGCTGGCGATCGCGGCGCGCGTGCTGGTCGGCGTCGGTGACGCCCTGACCTTCATCTCGGTCCTCTCGGTGCTCTCCACCTGGTTCGCCCCCCGCCGGGTGCCGCTGATGACCCAGCTGACCGCGCTGCTCGGCCAGCTCGGGCAGGTCCTCTCCGCGATCCCGCTGGCCACCGTCCTGCACGCCTACGGCTGGACGGCCGCGTTCCTGTCCGCGGCCGGGGTCGGCGTCGTGGCCGCGGTCGCGGTGCTCGCGGTGTTCCGCGACCGCCCCGCGGGCAGCCCGGCGCCCGAACCGGCCTCCACCCCGCGCGAGGTGGTCGACGGCCTCAAGGGCGCGTGGGCGCACCCCGGCACCCGGCTCGGTCTCTGGTCGCACGCCGGGACCCAGTTCTCCGGCCTGGTGTTCGCGCTGCTCTGGGGCGTGCCCTACCTCGTCGCGGGCCAGGGGATGAGCCCGACCGGCGCCTCGGTGATGCTGACCGTGCTGGTGCTGGCCGGTGCCGTGGTCGGGCCGGTGTTCGGTGAGTTCACCGCGCGGCACCCCCTGCGCCGCTCCTGGCTCGTGCTCGCCGTCATCGGCGCGACCGCGCTGGTCTGGGCCGTCGTCCTGCTGGTCCCGCCGCCCGCGCCGCTGTGGCTGCTCGTCCTGCTCGTCGTCGTGCTCGCCGCCAACGGGCCGTGCTCGGCCGTCGGCTTCGACTACGCCCGCACGTTCAACCCCGCGCACCGGCGCGGCACCGCCGTCGGGATCGTCAACGTCGGCGGGTTCACCGCGTCGCTGACGACGACCCTGCTCGTCGGGCTCGTGCTCGGCGTCTCCGGCGGCTACACCCCCGAGGCGTTCCGCCTGGCCTGGCTCGTGCAGTTCCCGATCTGGGCGCTCACGACCGTGCTCGTCGTCCTCGCCCGCCGCAAGGCCCGCCGGGTGATGGCGGCCGAGGGGACCGTCGTCCCGCCGCTGCGCGAGGCGCTGCGGCGCAACCGGCGACGGCGTCGCGACCTGAGCTGAGACGACGGCGGGGCGGGACCGTACGGCCCCGCCCCGCCTGCGCGGTGGGTCACTCGGCGAGCAGCCGGTAGAGCGCCTTGCGCGCCTCGGTCAGCGACTCCGTCGCCGACGCGACCTGCTCCTCGGTGCCCGCCTCGGCGACCTGCCGCGCGGCCGCGGCGAGGCGGCCCAGCTCCGCGGCCAGACCCGACGCCGGGTCCGCCTCGGCGGCGTCGGCGTCGGCGTCGAAGGGCGACCACACCGCGTCGAGGTCGGCGCGGTGCTCCTCGACGTGGCGGGTGCCCTCCTCGGCGAGGTGGACGACGCGGCGGCCCTCGCTCTGCTCGGACCGGACCAGTCCCTCGTCCTCCAGCTGCGACAGCATCGGGTAGACCGAGCCCGGGCTCGGCTTCCACTGGCCGCCGGAGCGCGCGGTGATCTCCTGGATGATCTCGTAGCCGTGCCGCGGGCCGTCGGCGACGACCGCGAGCACCGCGGTGCGCACGTCGCCGCGGGCACGGCGGCCGCCCCGCCCGCGCCGGGCACCCGGCCCGAAGCCGCCCGGGCCGAAGCCGGGACCGAACCCGCCCGGGCCGAACCCGCCGGGTCCGAAGGGACCACCGGGGCCGAACGGGCCGCCGGGGCCGAAGCCCCGTCCCGGCCCGAAGCCGCGGCCGCGGCCCCGGCCGCGGTGGTGGTGGGGGTGGCCGCGCCCCTCGTCGTCACGGGTCTCGTCGTGGTCGTGCACGGCTGCCTCCTCCGGGCCGTAGGGGAACCCGGCGCCGCGGTGGGCCCGGGGGTGGTGGTGTCGGTGGGCGCGGGGCCCGAACGGGCTCCGGAACCTGTCTCGCGTGGTCATGACGCGTGATCCTTCCGTCGTGAGCCTCCTCGTCGATCGGCTCGTGTGCAATCACGATATATCGCGAACTGTCATCGTTGCAACGAGACATGTCTGAGAGTCGGCTGAGAACCGGCGCGGGGTGGCCGGGCGGGGTTCACTGGCGCGACGGCACCGGCGCCCGCCGGGGCCGGAGGAGGGGAGACGGGCGTGGCACGTCACGACGGGGGAACGGACCCCGACCAGGACACGGCCGAGGAGGTCGACCTCAGCGAGGTCTCCTCGGCGCAGCTGCGGGACCGGCTCGCGGCGCGCTCCGACGGGCGCGACGACCGGGTCGTCGCGGCCGCGCACGACCTGCGCGCCAGCCTGGACCGGCTCGCCGACGGGCTGGCCGCACGCCGCGCGGCGGTGCTCGGCCGGGCGGGGGAGATCGCCCGGGCCGCGGTGCCGTGGGTGGGTGGCGCGGCGGCCACCGGGCTCGGCGCCGTGCTGCTGACGCGCGGCGCCCGCCGTCGCCGCCGGGAGCGCCGCTACCTCACGCGGGTGGCCGGCGCCTGAGCTCGGCGCGCACGGCCATCAGGGCGAACCCCAGCAGGTTGCGACCCGGCCAGCGGGCGGGGTCGGCCAGCGCCGGGTCCCCGGCGGCGAGGCCGATGCCCCAGATCCGGTCCACCGGGGAGGCCTCGACCAGGACGGCGTCGCCGGTGCCGAGCAGGGCGTCGGTGAGCCGGTCTCCCGCGCCGAACTTGGCGCGGTTGCCGTCGACCACGACGGCGTAGCGCTCCCGGTCCCACGTCGCGGAGTCGAAGCCGCGCACCTCGCGGCCCGCCTGCTTGGCCGCGGCCGGGTCGTCGTCGGCCAGGACGCGGGCCAGGGCGCCGGTGTCGCCGAAGGTGCGGGCCTTCGCCGCCATCATCCAGTGCTCGGCGGTGGCGTAGCGGACCCCGCCGACCCGGAACGGCGCCGGGAACCACTGGCTGAACACGTGGACGTCGCCGGGCTCGGGGTCGGTGCCCCAGAACGGCACGAACTCCGGCCGGGCACCACCGGCGACCGCCGAGCGCAGGGACGCGAGGTCCATCACACCGCCGATCCTAGGTCGGCGGGTCCTGGTCCGCGGCGTCGGCGAGCGCGGCGAGCAGCGCGGCGGCGTCCGCCCGCCGGCCCGGGTCGACCCGTGCCAGCAGCGCGGCCACCGCGGAGCGCCGGTACCCGTCGATCTCGGCCAGCACGGCCCGCCCGGCCGCCGTGAGCTCGATCAGCAGGTGCCGCCGGTCGTCGGGGTCGGGACGGCGGGCCAGCAGCCCGGCGCGCCCCAGCCGTTCGACGACCCGGGTCGCGTTCGACGGGTGCACGTCCAGCTCGCGCCCGACGGCCGCGACGTTGGTGTGCCCGGCCTCGCCGACCAGCGCCAGCACGCGCAGCTGCGGCAGCGTGACGGTGTTCCCGGTCGCCGAGACCGCCCGCACGCTGATGCCGGTGAACGCCCGGGTGAGCGCGAGTCCCGCGTCGACGCCCGCCGCGTCGACCGCCGCGTCCGGGTGATGCCGATCTCGGATGCCCGTCTCCGCCATGCCCGGCCACCCCCTCCTGCCTGCGATCTTTACCCGCGGCTGACCGTTGCGTCGATCAACCTTTGCCATTGCGCAACTACTGCGCAAGAGCAAGAATAGAGGGCGTCGAAGGGAGAGTTCCATGAAGGTGTCGGACATCCTGCGGATCAAGGGCGAGACGGTGCACACCGTGTTGTCGTGGAACACGGTCGCCGAGGCCGCGACCCGGCTGGCGGGCCCGCCGGCGATCGGAGCCCTCGTCGTCTCCGACGACGGGCAGCGCGAGCGCGTCGACGGCATCGTCTCCGAGCGCGACATCGTGCGGCGCCTGTCCACCGACGGGGCCGCGCTGCTCGGCCTCACCGTCGCCGACGTCATGACCCGCCATGTCGTCACCTGCACCCCCGAGGACTCGCTGGCCGAGGCGATGGCCCTGATGAACCGCTGGCGGCACCGTCACCTGCCGGTCGTCGCGGACGGACGGCTGGTCGGGATGATCAGCATCGGCGACGTCGTGAAGCAGCGGCTGGCCGAGATGAGCACCGAGGCCGGGGTGCTGCGCGACATCTACCTCGCCTCGCACTGACGCCTCGCTCCGACCCCGCCCCCGGGCGCGCCCGCCGCCGCCCCGGTCCCTCCCGGTGTGACCTGACCGTTTCGCCGGGAACGACCGGGGCGGCGTGCGCGTTGGACCGGACATGAGTGCTGCCTCCGCCACCGCAGGCCGCCGTGCCGGCCGCACGGCCGCGTTCGCGACGCTCCTGAGCGCCCTCACCCGCCGTGGCCGCCCGGGCGAGCCCGGCGCCGTCGAGCGGGTCCGCGCGCTCCCGGCCATGGCCGGCGACGCCTGGCGCGGCTCCTACCCGCACCTCGGCCGCGGCCGGGTCGCGATGTTCCTGCTCGCGGCGGCCTACCTCGTGTCGCCGGTCGACCTGGTCCCCGAGGCGCTGCTGAGCGTGTTCGGCCTCGGCGACGACGCCGTCGTCGCGATGTGGCTGGGCGGCGCCCTGCTCGTCGAGGCGGACCGCTACCTCGGGTGGCGGCGCACCGGCGGCCCGCTGGTCGAGGGTCAGGTGCAGGTCGACCGGACGTAGTCGTTGATGCGCTGCGAGGCCTGCTGGTACTGCGGGTCCGCGCGGGTCGAGGCGATGCCCGGGTCGCGGGCGACGGCGAGGGTGTCTCCGCCGTTGGCCTCCAGCAGCGACAGCTGACGCTCGACGAGCTGGTCGACCCGGTCGAAATCCTGGCGCAGCTCCTGCGGCGCCAGCGCGGTGACCTGCTGGTTGGTGCGGCGCACGTCGGCGGCGAGCCGGCCGACGTCGGACACCGAACGGCCGATGCCCACGCCGCTGAACGGCTGGGTCGCGGCCCGGCTCGCCTCGACCGCCTCGCAGAACGGGGTGCTCGCCTGCGCCGTGGTCGTCGGGGTGACCACCCGCGACGAGCTGGGCCGGGTCGCGAGCGAGCTGCCGCAACCGGCCAGCAGGAGCAGGGTGAGCACCGCCGCAACGACCAGCCCGCCCCGCCGTACAGCCGTCATCGGGGACCCTCCGCTCATCGGCGGGGCGTGTGCACCCGCCGCGGGAGGAAGTCTAGGTCGGCGGGTGTGAGGTCACTGTCGGCGGGCCGGTCGCTCAGCGGCCGAGCACCTCGCGCAGCACCGCCGGCCGGTCGGTGATGATCCGGTCCACCCCCGCGTCGGCCAGGCGGCGCATGTCGGCCGGCTCGTTCACCGTGTAGACCCCGGTCCGCATCCGGCGGGCCGCGACCTGGGCGACCAGCGCGGCGTCGACGTCGTCGACCGAGGGGTTGATCTGGTCGATCCCGGCCGCGGCGGCGTCGTCGAGCTGCGCGGCGGTCGGCCGCGTCCCGAACAGCCGTCCCGTGGGCGCACCGGGTGCGGCCCCGGCGTAGCGCGCGACGGCGTCGTGGTCGAAGGACTGCACGACCGCCTGCGCGCGGGCGAGCGCCGGCTCGCCGGCGACCGCCTCCTCGATGCCGGGGTGCAGGGCCGGGTCCTTCAGCTCCAGCAGCAGCCCCGCGCGCCCGTCCAGGCGCCCGGCGAACTCGGCCAGGGTCGGGATCCGCTCACCGGCGAAGGCGGGGGAGAACCACGACCCGGCGTCGAGGCGGCGCAGCTCGTCGAGGGTGAAGCTGCCGACGGGGGCGAGCGCGCGGGCCGGGAAGACCCGCTCGACGTCGGTGGTGCGGGCCAGCGTGGCGTCGTGGACGAGCACGAGGTGACCGTCCGCGGTGCGCTGGACGTCGACCTCGACCTCGTCGGCGCGCTGGGCCAGCGCCGCGTCGGCCGCGGCGAGGGTGTTCTCCGGGGCGTCGGCCGAGGCGCCCCGGTGCGCGACGACCGCCGGTCCGCGACCGGGGCGGTCGCGGTCGGCCTCGGCGGGCGCGGCGGGGGCCGGGGTCAGGAGCGCGGCCGGGACGAGCAGGGAGCCGAGCAGGCGTCGCACGATGGGTGTCCTCGCGTCGGGGATCGGATCTCCCCGACCATCGACGGCAGGATCGACGGGACGGTATCGATCGGGTGATCACCGGCCGACACCCGGTCGACGACCCCGTGTCCCGCCGCAGGTGGGACCGCCGGCGGCGCCCGGTGTCAGGGCCGTGCGAGCGCCGCCTCGAGCGCGGGCAGGTAGCCGTCGCGGTAGCCCTGCGCCGTCGGGTGGTAGACGGCGGGCGCCGCGGCCGGCGGCGGGGTGATCCACGGGTCGGCCGAGCAGATCCCGTGCCCGGCGAACGCGGCGCGGACGTCGACGAACCGGCCGCGGAAGCGCTGGGCGGCGTCGGCGAGCGCGGCGTCGAGCGTGTCGGCGGCGCGGTTGAGCGCCGCCCGCCGGGTCGCGTTCGGGACGCCCGGCACGGCGCACCGGTCACCCGGCTCGAACAGCCGCGGGTAGCCCAGCACGAGGATGGTGGCGCCGGGGGCCTGCAGGCGGACCCCGACGATCGCCGAGATCAGCCCGCCGGGGGCGACCCAGCGGGCCGCGCGCTCCCCGCCGCGCACCGCGCGCAGGCAGGTCTCGTCGTCGCGGGCGGTGCTGCACGCGGCCAGGACGGGACCGAAGCCGGTGTCGTTGCCGCCCGCGGTGATCGTGACCAGCGTGGTGTCCGCCGCGACGGTGCGGACCTGCCGGGCCACGACCTCACCGGTCGTCGCCCCGCTGCACGCGACGCTCACGAACGACGCCGGGTCGCGCCGGGCCGCCCACAGCGCCGGGTAGGACGCCGCGCTGCGACGGCAGTCCCCGGTCGCGGGATCGGGTGCGGCGCCGACGCCGGCGGCGTAGGAGTCGCCGAGCGCGACGTAGCGCTCGGCACGCGCGTCCCGGGTGTCCGCGGCGAGGGCCGCCGGGGCCAGGACGAGCAGCAACGCGCACGTCAGCAGGGGGACCAGGAGGCGGCGCACCCGTCCAGACAACCCGCGCGACCCCCGGGCGGCAATCCGGTCACCGGGTGAGCGGGGGAACGCGGTGTCGACGACCGTGTGCGCCGAACGGGTCGGGCGGGCCCGGGCGTGGCGGGGCGTGGCCGGGACCTGCTGCGGCTCCGGTGGGCGTCGCCGTCACACCGGGTGAGGGGCGCGGCGCACGGCGTCGGGCGTGACCGGCGCCACGACCACTCGACAGGGCCGGCCGGGGTCGGATCGTCGCAGGTCACGGGGCTGTCCGAGATGGATCGGACCGCTCGGAGCCACGGTGAACGGCAGATGACGGGGCCGGGCGGTCGCCGGTGTCCGCTCACCGCCCGCAACGTCCCATCGGTCTCGTGATCACCCGATCGTGTGGGTTCGTCCGGCGGGCCCGGCTAGCGTCGTCGCCGGATCACGGAACGGTCACGAACCGGACGCGGCCCCGCCCCCGGGCCGCCCGCTCCCCACGGGTTGTCCGCCGTTCCCGGTCCGGAAGGATGGATCGTGGCACGGCATCGCTCCCCCCGGAGCCGGCATGCGAGTCTCGCGCTCCTGGCGCCGCAGTTCGCGGTCGCCGGGCTCGGGACCCCGGTCGGCTCGTTCCCGGCAGGCCCCCACGTGCGGCACACGCGCGGCGACGAGGACGGCTCGCGCTTCTCGGTCCCGACCCGGATCGCCGCGGCCGTCGTCGCGGTCGGCGGGATCGCGGCCACCGCGCAGGCCGGCGTCGGCTCCGGCGACCTGCACGCGACCGTGACCTCCTGGTTCGGCACCACGTCCGCCGCCTCCGCCGCGGACGCGGCCGCGATCCCCGCGCCGCGCGCCGCGGCCGACGACGCCCCGGGCGCCCCGATCGCCGACGCCGACACGATCGCCTCGCTGGCCACCCCGGCGGCCACCGGACCGTCGGCCGTCGCCCGCGCCGCGGCCACCGCCGACACCGTGCGCGGCAGTGCCACGAAGGCCGTCGACGCCGCGTCCAGCTCGGTCGAGCAGGTGCAGAAGGCCGCCGCCGAGCGGGCCCGCGCCGTCGAGGCCGCCCGCGCCGCCGGCGCGACGGGCAGCCTGCAGTCCGCGTCCGCGGGCGGCGCCGTCTCGATCGTGACCGGCCGCGTCACCTCCGGGTTCGGGTCGCGCTGGGGCACCCGGCACATGGGCCTGGACATCGCCGCGCCGATCGGGACGCCGATCCACGTGCCGCTCGCCGGCACGGTGATCAGCTCCGGCCCGGCCAGCGGTTTCGGCATGTGGGTCCGGGTGCGCCACGCCGACGGCACGATCACCGTCTACGGCCACATCAACCGCTCGCTGGTGTCGGTGGGGCAGACCGTCGCCGCGGGCCAGCAGATCGCCGAGGTCGGCAACCGCGGCCAGTCCACCGGCCCGCACCTGCACATCGAGGTCGTCGACCCCAGCGGCACCAAGATCAACCCGAAGCCCTGGCTCGACGCGAACGGCTTCTCCTACACCTGATCGCCCCGCTCGACGGCCTCCAGGGCGCGGATCTTGTTCGTGGCGTCGAGCGCGGCCACCTTGTAGGCCTCCGACAGCGTCGGGTAGTTCAGGACCGTGTCGACCAGGTAGTCCACGCTGCCGCCGCACCCCATGATGGCCTGCCCGATGTGGACGAGGTCGGTGGCGTTGGTGCCGAACACGTGCACGCCGAGCAGGGTGTGGTCGTCGGGGGAGACCAGCAGCTTGAGCATGCCGTAGGAGTCGCCGACGATCGCGCCGCGGGCGAGCTCGCGGTAGCGGGCCAGGCCCGTCTCGTACGGGACCGCCGCCGCGGTCAGCTCGGCCTCGGTCCGCCCGCAGAACGAGATCTCCGGGATCGTGTAGATGCCGATGGGCTGCAGCTCGTGCAGCTCGCGCACCGGCTCGCCGAACAGGTGGTACGCGGCGAGCCGTCCCTGGTCCATGCTGGTCGAGGCCAGCGCGGGGAAGCCGATGACGTCCCCGACCGCCGCGATGTGCTCCACCGAGGTCCGGAACTGCTTGTCGACCTGGATCCGGCCCCGGTCGTCGGCGACGACGCCCGCCGCGTCCAGACCCAGCTCCTCGGTCATGCCCTGCCGCCCCGCGGAGTACATGACCATGTCGGCGGGGATCTTCTTGCCGCTGGCCAGGCTGGTCACCGTGCCGCGGCCGTTCACCTCGACCGAGGAGACCTCCTCGCCGAAGCGGAAGGTCACCGCCGAGTCGCGCAGGTGGAACTTCAGTGACTCCACGACCTCGGGGTCGCAGAACCCGAGCATGCCCTCGCGCTTCTCCACGACCGTGACGCGCGTGCCGAGCGCGGCGAACATCGACGCGTACTCGATGCCGATCACGCCGGCGCCGACGACGACCATCGAGCCGGGCACCCGTCCGAGCTGCAGCACCTGGTCGGAGTCGACGACCCGCTCGCCGTCGAAGGCGACGGTGTCCGGCCGCGCCGGGCGGGTGCCGGTCGCGATCACGACGTGCGCCGCGGTGACCCGGTTGTGGTCACCGCGCCCGGCCCCCTCGACGAGCACCGTGTGCGGGTCGGTGAACCGTGCCGTGCCGGTGAGGATGTCGACGTGGTTGCGCAGCAGCTGGTTGCGCACGATCTCGGTCTCGCGGCCGATGACGTGGTGGGTGCGGGCGAGCAGGTCGTCGATGGTGATCTCGGACTTGACCCGGTAGCTGGCGCCGTACATCTCGCGCTGGCTGAACCCCGACAGGTACAGCACGGCCTCGCGCAGCGTCTTCGACGGGATGGTGCCGGTGTTGACGCAGACCCCGCCCATCATGTGGCCGCGGTCGGCGATCGCGACCCGCTTGCCGAGCTTGGCCGCGGCGATCGCGGCCTTCTGCCCGCCGGGACCGGAGCCGATCACCATCAGGTCGTAGTCGTGGGACTCGTCGGCGCTCACCGGGACAGCGTGGTGGCGCGGCGGGACGCGGGCAACCGCTCCCGCGTGAACAGCGTGTCACGCCCGGTGCGAGCGCCTCCGCTCGTCGGCCAGGAAGTGCGCGGTCTCGCGCGTCGCGGTGTAGAGCGAGCGGTAGTGCGGATGGAAGCGGTCGTAGACCTCGCGGGCGGCCGGGTCGGGCTCGATCGTGCGGGCCACCGGGTTCCAGTCCCGCAGCCGCGGCTCGGCCCCGGTGGCGACGGCGGCGAACCACGCGTCGCCGAGCGCGGCGCCGACGGTCTGCTCCGGGACGTCCTGCGGAACGCCGGTCACGTCGGTGACGATCCGGGTCCACAGCCCGCCCTGCACCCCGCCGCCGACGGCGACCAGGCGCTTCGTCCCGCCGCCCGCGGACCGCATGACCTCCAGGTTGTGGCGCACGCCGTGCGCGATGCCCTCCAGCGCGGCGCGGTAGACCTCCCCGCGGGTGTGCCCGGTGGTGAGCCCGGCGAGCACGCCGCGTGCGTCCGGGTCGAACAGCGGTGTGCGCTCCCCGGCGAAGTAGGGCAGCAGGAGCAGCCCGCCGCTGCCCGGCGGCACCTCGGCGGCCTCGGCGACGAGCCCGGCGAACCCCTCGCCGGTGAGGTCGCGCAGCCAGCTGGTGATCGCCCCGGACGTCGCCATGCCCGCGGCGAGGGTGAACGTGCCGGGGACGACGCCGCGGGTCGTCCACATCGCCGGGTGCGGGCGGGGCCGGTCGATGACCTCGATGAGGAACATCGTGGTCCCGTACATGACCATGACCTCGCCGGCGCCGGTGACGCCCGCGCTGGTGGCCTCGGCCCAGGCGTCGACGGTGCCCGCGGTGACCGGCAGCCCCTCGGGCAGGCCGGTCGCCGCGGCGGCCGCGGCGGTGACCCGCCCGGCGACCTCGGTCGGCCACAGCAGCCGCGGCAGCGTGAGGCCGGGGGCGGTGCGCTCGGCCCAGTCCGGCGCCCAGGCGGCCGCGGTCAGGTCGTACATGGGGTCGCACTGGCTGGCCGAGTGGTGGTCGAGCACGTACTCGCCGGTGAGCCGGTGCACCAGGTAGGACGAGCACATCAGGAACATCTCGGTGCGCGCGAACACCTCCGGCTCGTGCCGGGCGAGCCAGCGCCACTTCGGGCCGACCGCCTGCGAGGACAGCGGGGTCCCGGCGCGGGCCAGGATCGCGTCCTCGCCGAGCTCGGCGTTCAGCTCCTCGATCTCGGTGCCGGCGCGGGTGTCGACGCCGTAGAGGATGGCGGGGCGCAGCGGGCGGCCGTCGCCGTCGGCGGGCAGCAGCGTCGGGCCGATGCCCGAGACGCCGAGCCCGGCGAGCTCGGCGCCCTCCACCGCGGGCAGGAGCTCGCGCACGACCGCGGTGAAGTCGCCCCACCAGATCGTCTCGGCGTCGTGCTCGACGTGGCCGGGCTGCGGCTGCGCCGTGTCGTGCGCGCGGTCGGCACGGGCCAGCACCCGGCCGTCGGCGTCGACGAGGACGCCCTTCGAGCCCGACGTGCCGATGTCGACGCCCAGATACACGCGCATGGGTGCTTTCCTACCGTCCGGGCACCGCGGTGCACACCTGCGGGCCCGAGAACATTCGTGCAGGCTCGGCGCGCGGGCGGCCCCGGGGCGTCGCAGACTGCTGCGGTGCACCTGCCCACCCCGACCCCGGACGCCGCGACCGGCTGGGTCCGCGAGCACCTCGGCGACCTCTGCCGCGACGAGCCGGTCGCGTCGGGTGCGTTCCGCGGTGGCCAGACCGCCGCCGACGCCGCTCTCGCCGCGCTCGACCTCACCGGCTACGCCCGCCGGCGCAACGAGGTGCTCCCGGTGTCACGCCGCGGGGCGACCCGGCTGTCGCCGTGGATCCGGCACGGCCTGATCGACCTGCCCACCGCCTGGGACGCGGCCGCGGACGCCCCCGCGCGCGACCGCACGAAGTTCCGCGACGAGCTGTGCTGGCAGGAGTACGCCCGCCACCTCTACGCCCGGCTCGGCACGCGCACCCGCTCGGCGCTGCGGGCGGCCCCGGCCCGCGCACGGGCGGGCTGGGACGAGCCGTGGCCCGCGGAGATGGCCTGCGTCGACGCCTGCCTGACCGAGCTGCACACCGACGGCTGGCTGGTGAACCAGACCCGGATGTGGATGTCCTCGCAGTGGACGGTGCGCGCCGGGCACGAGTGGGCCGGCGGGGAGAGCGAGTTCTTCGCCCACCTGCTCGACGGCTCCCGCGCCGCCAACCGGCTGGGCTGGCAGTGGACCGTCGGCGCCGGGACCGGCAAGCCGTACGGGTTCTCCCGGTGGCAGGTCCGCAAGCGGGCCCCGCAGCTGTGCCGCGACTGCGCGCTGTCCGACGCCTGCCCGATCGAGCAGTGGCCCGACGACCCGCCGTCGCGGCCGGCCCCCGAGCGGGACCCCCGGCTGCGCTCGGACCCCGACCCGGAGGCGACCGGCGGCCCGTCCGCACCGGTCGGCGACGGCGACCCGGAGGCGGTCTGGCTGACCGCGGAGTCCCTCGGCGACGCCGACCCGGCCCTGGACGCGCACCCCGACCTGCCCGCGGTCTTCGTGTTCGACGAGCCGCTGCTGCGCCGGCTCCGGCTGTCGGGCAAGCGGCTGGTGTTCCTCGCCGAGACCCTCGCCGACCTGGGCGAACGCCGGGCCGTGCGGGTCCACCGCGGCCGGGTCCCCGACGAGCTCGACGGGACCGACGTCGCGGTCACCCACGCCCCGGTGCCCGGCTTCGCCACCCGCTCCGCGGCGGTCCGGCCGGTGCGGGTGCACCCGTGGCCGTGGCTGCACCGCCCGCACGCCGGGCCGGTCACCTCGTTCACCGCGTGGCGCAAGCGGCTCGGGCGGCGCACCTAGCACGCGGCACCGACAGCCCCGACCGCACCGCCGGAACCATCCACGACAGCCCCTCACCAAGGGGTTCGGGCACCCGGTGTCCACAGCCGTGCGGGTGAGGGGGTCCCGGACGACGGCCCGCCCGGCGACGGTGGGGCCATGACCGCCCGCCCCCGCCCCGAACCGACCGCCGAACCGGCCGCCGACCCGGCCCCGTCCGCACCGTGGCCGCCGTCCGCACCGGGCTTGCCGCGCCTGCACCTGGACCGCCCCGGCGACCTCGTCGCCGCGGTCCCGGTGCTCGTCGGCTTCCACCCGCGCGACTCGTTGGTGCTGGTGGCGCTGCACGGCGGACCGGGGCCGAGCCGGGTCGGGCTGACCGTGCGGGTGGACCTGCCTCGGTCGGCGGCGTCGGTACGCGCCACCTGCGCGGACGCGGTGGCGGTCCTGGCCGGTGCGCGCCCCGCCCGCGCGTACGCCGTCGTCGTGCGGGCCACGGTGCGGCGCGACGTCGCCCGCGCCACCCGTACCGCGCTGCGCGCGGCCGGGATCGAGCCGGTCGCGGTCCTGTGGGCGACCGGCACCCGGGCCGGGGACCGCTGGGAGCACCTGGACCCGCCCGGGCCGCGCGGTGAGGGGCCCGGCGAGCGGGCCGGGGTCCTGAGCGACCCCGCGTCCGCTCCGCTCGGCGTGGCCGCCGCGGTGCACGGCGGACGGGCGGTGCTGCCCGACCGTGCCGCGGTGCTGGCCCAGCTCGACCCGGGCGCCGCGGACGTCGCGGACCAGCTGCGCCGCGCCCGGCTGCTCGCCGCCGGGTCCGGGCCCGCCCGGGTCCCGCCGGCCGCCGGTGTGGAGCTCGTCGACGCCTGTCTCGACGCGGCCGCCGAGGGGCGCCTGCACGTCGGCGACCGGCTCGCGCTGGCCCTGTGCCGGGCCCTCGCGGTCGGTGGGGTGCGCGACGAGGCGCTGCGCCGCTGCCTCGGGTCCGACGCCCCGCACGCCGAGCAGCTGTGGGCGGTCCTGGTGCGGGCGCTGCCGTCGCCGGAGCGTGCGCACCCGCTGGCCCTGCTCGCGGTGTGCGCGCTGCTGCGCGGCGACGGCGCGCTCGCGACCGGTGCGGTGGAGCGGGCCCTGCGCGAGCGGCCGGACCACGTCCTCGCCTCGGTCGTCGCGACCTGCCTGCACGGCACGCTGGCGCCGGGCTCGCCGGCGGGGGAGTGGGCGGGCCCGGCGGGCCTGCGGCGGCTGCTCACCGCGATGCTCGACCCGGAGCCTGCCCCCGGCTCCGGTCCCGGGGCGGGGTGGGCACCGTGCTGAGCGCGACGGCCCGCGTGTCAGCGGGACCGGGCGAACTCCCACGCGTCGGTGACGATGGTCTCGATCTCGGTGCGCGAGGGCTTCCAGCCGAGCCTGCGGGCGGCCTGCTCGCTCGAGGCGACCAGCACCGCGGGGTCACCGGCGCGGCGCGGCGCGACGACGGCCGGGATCGGGTGACCGGTCACCGTGCGGCAGGCCTGCACGACCTCCAGCACGGAGAAGCCCTGCCCGCTGCCGAGGTTGTAGACGTCGTGGCGGCCCCCGGCGGCGTGGGTCAGCGCGAGCAGGTGGGCCTCGGCGAGGTCGTCGACGTGGATGTAGTCGCGCACGCACGACCCGTCGGGGGTGGGCCAGTCGTCGCCGTAGACCGAGATCGACTCGCGGGTGCCGGCCGCGACCTGCAGCACCAGCGGGATCAGGTGGGTCTCGACGGCGTGCCGCTCGCCGAGCCGCGCGTCGGCGGTCAGGTGCGCCCCGGCGACGTTGAAGTAGCGCAGGCTCGTCGCGGCCAGGCCGTGCGCCGCCGCGTACGAGGTGATCATGTGGTCGATGGCGAGCTTGCTGGCGCCGTAGGGGTTGGTCGGGCGCGTCGGCGCGGTCTCCGGGATCGGGACCTCGTCGGGCTCGCCGTAGGTGGCGGCGGTGGAGGAGAACACCAGCCGTCCGACGCCGTGCTCGCGGACGGCCTCGAGCAGCCGGAACGAGGCGACGACGTTGCCGTCCCAGTACTTCTCGGGCTTCTCGACCGACTCCCCGACCAGCGAGCGGGCCGCGAAGTGCAGCACGCCGTCGAAGCCGCCGCGGGCGAGGACCTCACCGGAACGCGCACCGAGCTCGCCCTCCACGAACTCCGCCCCGGCCGGGACGGCGTCGCGGTGCCCGGTGGACAGGTCGTCGAGCACGACGACCTCGTGTCCGGCACCGAGCAGGTGCGCGGCACACACGCTGCCGACGTATCCCGCACCGCCGGTGACGAGCAGCTTCACTTCCGGTTCCTCCCGCCGATGAGCCTTGCCGGCCCGACCCTCTCACGGGCGGGCCGGGGCTCCTGCGTTCCCCCGGACGGCGGCGGCCGGGGCGCCGGACCCGCGCCGTCAGACGGCGCGGACGAGCACCGCGTGCGCCACCAGCGGCGCCACGGTCGCCTGCTCACCCTCGGCGGTGACCGGGACCGGGTCGCCGAAGCGCGAGATCGGGCCGACCTCGACGGTGTTGCCGGGGACGATGCCCGCGAGCTTCAGCTCGCCCATCAGGTCGGAGTCGAGCTGCACGTGCTCGGCGATGCGGCGGACCTCCACCGCGCCCCCGCCGCGGCGGGCCAGCTCGTCGAGCCGCTGCAGGCCGACCTCGAGCGACGGCGGCACCGACGACGACGCCGAGGTCGAGTCGTCGCCGCGCTCCAGCTCCTCCAGACCCGGGATGGGATTGCCGTAGGGCGAGACGGTGGGCTTGTCGAGCAGGCGGACGAGCTTGCGCTCCACGTCCTCGCTCATGACGTGCTCCCACCGGCAGGCCTCGGCGTGCACGAGCTCCCACTCGAGCCCGATCACGTCGATGAGCAGCCGCTCGGCGAGGCGGTGCTTGCGCATGACCGCGACCGCGCGCCCGCGGCCGGCGTCGGTCAGCTCGAGGTGGCGGTCCCCGGCCACGACGACGAGGCCGTCGCGTTCCATCCGGGCGACCGTCTGGCTGACGGTCGGGCCGCTCTGTCCGAGGCGTTCGGCGATCCGCGCGCGCAGCGGGACGACGCCTTCCTCCTCGAGTTCGTAGATGGTGCGGAGGTACATCTCCGTGGTGTCGATGAGGTCGTTCACGTGGGGCCCCTTCGTTCGTCGGCCAGTCTACCCAGTCCGAGTGCCCGGCACGGCGCGCCCGTCCGGGGCAGGATGGGCCGCGTGTCCGGTTCCATGATCTCCCCCGAGGAGCTCGCGGGCGCGGTGGGTGCCGCGGCCGACGGCTCCGCCGCCCGCCCGGTGGTGCTCGACGTCCGCTGGCGGCTCGCCGGGCCCCCCGGCCGCGAGGACCACGAGGCCCGGCGGGTCCCCGGGGCGGTGTTCGTCGACCTGGACACCGAGCTGTCCGCGGGCCCGGCCGCACCCGGTCCGGGCGGGCGCCACCCGCTGCCGCGACCCGCTGCGCTGCAGGAGGTCCTGCGCCGTGCGGGCATCCGCGACGACGACCCGGCCGGTCTGGTCGTCGCCTACGACGACGGCGACGGCTCCGTCGCCGCCCGCGCCTGGTGGCTGCTGCGCTGGGCCGGGCTCGACCCCGCACGGGTCCGGGTGCTCGACGGGGGCTTCGCCGCCTGGCGGGCGGCGCGGCTGCCACTGGCCGGGTCCGGGCCCGGCGCCGGCGCACCCGAGCCGTTGCCCGCACCGCCGGGCGACGTCGTCGTGCGTCCCGGCGCGATGCCGGTGCTCGACGCCGACGGCGCCGCCGCCCTGGCCCGTGACGGCGTGCTGCTCGACGCCCGCGCCGCGGCCCGCTACCGGGGCGAGACCGAGCCGGTCGACCCGCGTGCGGGGCACGTCCCCGGGGCGCGCAACACCCCGGCCGCGGCGAACGCGGGCCCCGACGGGCGCTGGTACTCCGCGGCCGAGCTCGCGGAGCGCTTCCGGGCCGCCGGGGCGGGCCCGGGCGTCGCGACCGGGGCCTACTGCGGGTCCGGGGTGAACGCCTGCGCGCTCGTCCTCGCGCTGGAGCAGGCCGGGCTCACCACGCCGGAGGCGCCGGCCGCGCTCTATCCCGGCTCGTGGTCGGAGTGGAGCGCGGACCCGGCCCGCCCGGCCGCGACCGGGGACCGGCCGTGGGCCGCTCGGGAGTGACCGTGGGCGCGACGCTGGCATACGGTTCCGCACCATGAGCCCTCGCACGTCGGTGGTGTGGACACCGGAGTTCCTGACCTACCAGCTGTCCGACGACCACCCGCTCAACCCCGTGCGCCTGGAGCTCATGATGGAGCTCTCCCGCGGGCTGGGGGTGCTCGACGGCGTCGACCCGGTCGTCCCGGAGCCGGCCGGCGAGACCGACCTGACCCGGGTGCACACGCCCGGCTACCAGACGGCCGTGAAGTCCGCGCCCGAGGCGCCGTTCGGGGTGGGGCACGGCCTGGGCACCGCGGACAACCCGATCTTCTTCGGCATGCACGAGGCGGCGTCGCTGATCGCGGGCGGCTCGATCGCCGCCGCCCGCGAGATCGCCGAGGGCCGTGCCGACCGCGCGGTGAACATGGCGGGCGGCCTGCACCACGCGATGCGCGACCGCGCGGCCGGGTTCTGCGTCTACAACGACTGCTCGGTGGCCATCGCCTGGCTGCTGGAGCAGGGCTACGAGCGCATCGCCTACGTCGACGTCGACGTCCACCACGGCGACGGCGTCCAGGACTGCTTCTACGACGACCCCCGGGTCCTGACGGTCTCGCTGCACCAGCACCCGCTGACGCTGTGGCCGGGCACCGGCTGGGCCGGCGAGGTCGGGCGCGGCGACGGCGAGGGCTACGCGGTCAACATCTCCCTGCCGCCCGGCACCGGGGACGCGGGCTGGCTGCGGGCCTTCCACGGGGTCGTGCCGTCCCTGCTGGAGTCGTTCCGGCCGCAGATCCTGGTCACCGAGTGCGGCGCCGACACCCATTCCGAGGACCCGCTGGCCAACCTGGAGCTCTCGGTCGACGGGCACCGGGCGATCTACCACGCGCTGCGCGAGATGGCCGAGACCACCGCGGGCGGCAAGTGGCTCGTGCTCGGCGGCGGCGGGTACGCCCTGTACCGCGTGGTCCCGCGCTCGTGGACACACCTGCTCGCGGTCGCGCTGGACCGCGACCTCGCCCCGGACACCAGCATCCCGGCGGACTGGACGGCGCTGGCCGCCACCCACACCCGCGCCCCGCTGCCCGTGTCGATGTCCGACGGCGCCGACCCGTCGTTCGAGAAGTGGGGCGGCTCGTTCGGGGAGCGGGTGGACTCCGCCGTCCTGGAGACCCGCCGTGCGGTGTTCCCGCTGCACGGTCTCGACCCCGACGACCCGCGGGACTGACCGACACGATGCCCGAGACCACGCCCGACACGCAGAAGACCGAGCACCCCTACCCGAGGCACTGGGAGGCCGACGTCGTCGCCTCCGACGGCGGGATCGTGCACCTGCGCCCGATCCTGCCCGGCGACGCCGAGGCGCTGCTCGCGTTCCACTCCAAGCTGTCCGACCGCACGCGGTACCTGCGCTACTTCGGCCCCTACCCGCGGATCTCGCCGCGCGACCTGGAGCGGTTCACCGTCGTGGACCACCGCACCCGGGTCGCGTTCCTCGCCCTGCTCGGCGACGAGATCGTCGCCGTCGGGCGGTACGAGGGCCTGACCGCGGGCGGCGGAGCCGCGGCCCAGGACGGCGCGGGCACCGACAAGCCCGTCACCTCCGCCGAGGTCGCGTTCGTGGTCCGCGACGACCACCAGTCCCGCGGGCTCGGCTCGATCCTGCTCGAGCACCTCGCCGCGGCCGCCCGGGAGAACGGTCTGTCCCGGTTCGAGGCCGAGGTGCTCGTCGAGAACCACGCGATGGTGCGGGTCTTCCGCGAGGCCGGCTACCAGGTCAAACGCGCCTTCGCCGAGGGCGTGCTGCACCTCGAGTTCGACATCGACCCCACCGAGAAGTCGATCGCGGTGCGCTACGCCCGCGAGCAGGCCGCCGAGGCGCGCAGCGTCGCGAACCTGCTGCACCCGTCCTCGGTCGCGGTGATCGGGGCGTCCGCGGACGAGACGAAGATCGGCCACGCGGTCCTGCTCAACCTGCTGCGCGCCGGGTTCACCGGCCCGGTCTACCCGGTCAACCCCGACGCCCGGTCGGTCCGCGGCGTGCGCGCCTACCCGTCGGTGATCGACATCCCGGACGAGGTCGACCTGGCGGTCGTCGCGGTGCCGGCGGCGAACATCGACGAGGTCATGGACTCCTGCCTGGCCAAGGGCGTCAAGGTGCTGGTCGTGATCAGCTCCGGCTTCGCCGACGCCGGCGACGACGGCGGCACCGTCGCCGAGCGCCGCCTGGTCGCCGAGGCGCGGGCGCACGGGATGCGCGTCGTCGGGCCGAACGCGCTCGGGGTGGCCAACCCCGACCCGGCGGTGCGGCTCAACGCGACGCTGGCCCCGCAGCTGCCCGGGTCCGGGCGGACCGGCTTCTTCTGCCAGTCCGGCGCGCTGGGCAGCGCCATCCTCGCCAACGCCCGCAGCCGCGGGCTGGGGCTGTCGTCGTTCGTGTCGGCGGGCAACCGCGCCGACGTCTCGGGCAACGACCTCATGCAGTACTGGCAGACCGACCCGAACACCGACCAGGTCCTGCTCTACCTGGAGACCTTCGGCAACCCGCGCAAGTTCGCGCGGGTCGCGCGGCGCCTCGCCCGCACCAAGCCCGTGATCGCGGTGAAGTCCGGCCGCCACACCGGGCCGCTGCCGTCGCTGGCCTCGGTGGCGGCCTCGATCGACGAGTCGAGCGTGCAGGCGCTGTTCGAGCAGTCCGGCGTCATCCGGGTGCAGACGCTGCCGCAGATGTTCGACACGGCCCTGCTCATCGCCCACCAGCCGCTGCCCCGGGGACGCCGGGTCGCGGTGGTCGGCAACTCCACCGCGGTCAACCTGCTGGTGCTCGACGGCCTGCTCGACGAGGGGCTGGAGCTGGCGGGCGACCCGGTCGACGTCGGCACCCAGGCCTCGCCCGAGGCGTTCGCCGCGGCCGTCCGCTCGACGCTGGCGGGTGCGCGCGACCGGGCTCCGCTGCCGACCGGGCCGGTCGCTCCGTCCGGCCCGGCCGGTGCCGCACCGCCCGGGCCGGGCGCGGCCACGGTCGACCCCGGCACGGCCCCGGCCGAGTCCGTCGCACCGGACGCCCCACCGACCGGCGACGCCCCGCCCGGCGAGGCCCCGCCCGGTGACGCCCCGGCCGGCGACGCCCGGCCCGACCCCGGCCCGGACGCGCTGATCGCGGTCTTCGTCCCCCCGGTCGCCGTCGCCGGGCACGCCCACGCACACGCCCTGCGCGACGCCGCCGAGGGCGCCGGCATCCCCGTGATCGCCGTGTTCCTCGCGGCCGAGGGCATCCCGGCCGAGCTGTCGGTGCGCACCGCCGACGGCACGCCGGGCCGCGGGTCGGTCCCCAGCTTCGCGAGCCCGGAGCGGGCGACGTCGGCACTGGGCCGGGTCAGCCGCTACGCCGAATGGCGCAACACGCCGGTGGGGGAGTTCGTCGTCCCCGACGGGATCGACACCGAGCGGGCCCGGTGCCTGATCGCGTCGTTCGGGCCCGACCGCCTGCACGCCCTCACCGACGACGAGGCCGTCGAGCTGCTGGCCTGCTACGGGCTGCCCGTCGTCACGTTCCGGCTGGCCAAAGGCGTCGCCGACACCCTCGCCGCCGCCGACGAGGTCGGCTACCCGGTCGTGCTCAAGGCGACCGACGACCAGTGGCGCCACCGGGGCGACTTCGTCGGTGTCCGGCTCGACCTCGGCTCGCCGGAGGCGGTGCGCGTCGCGCACGCCGAGCTCGCCCGCATCACCGGCTCCGAGGACGTCTACGTCCAGCGGATGGCCCCGAAGGGCACGTCCTGCAAGGTCGAGGTCGTCGACGACCCGTCGTTCGGCTCGCTGATCGCGTTCGGCCTGTCCGGGATGGCCACCGAGCTCCTCGACGACCGCGCCTACCGCGTGCTGCCGGTCTCCACCGCGGACGCCGCGCGGCTGGTCCGGGCGCCGCGGGCGGCCCCGCTGCTCACCGGCTACCGCGGCTCGGAGCCGGTGGACACCGCCGCGCTGGAGGACGTCGTGCTGCGGGTGGGCCGGCTGACCGAGGACCTGCCGCAGATCCGCTCGCTGTCGCTGGACCCGGTGCTGGCCTCCCCGGAGGGCGCGTTCGTCACCGGTGCGCGGGTCACCGTCGGGCCGGTGCCCGACCGCCGCGACGCCGGCCCGCGCCGCCTGCGCTGACCCCGCTCGCCGGCCGCCGCGCCGCACACCCGCCGTGACGGGTGTGCGGCGCGCCGGGGACCGCTCAGGTCCGGAACGTCACCTGCAGCGTCGGCGCGGAGGTGTCGGCGAAGAAGTCGTTGCCCTTGTCGTCCATCACGACGAACGCCGGGAAGTCCTCGACCTCGATCTTCCAGACCGCCTCCATGCCCAGCTCGGGGTACTCGAGCACGTCGACCTTGCGGATGCAGTCCTGCGCCAGCCGGGCCGCCGGCCCGCCGATGGAGCCCAGGTAGAACCCGCCGTTCGCGGCGCAGGAGTCCACGACCTGCTTCGACCGGTTGCCCTTGGCGAGCATCACCAGCGACCCGCCGGCCTCCTGGAACTGCTGCACGTAGGAGTCCATCCGCCCGGCCGTGGTCGGGCCGAACGAGCCCGACGCGTAGCCCTGCGGGGTCTTGGCCGGACCGGCGTAGTAGACGGCGTGGTCGCGCAGGTACTGCGGCATCGGCTCGCCGGCGTCGAGCCGCTCGGCGATCTTCGCGTGCGCGATGTCGCGGGCCACGACCAGCGGCCCGGACAGCGAGAGCCGCGTCTTCACCGGCAGCTGCGAGAGCTGGGCGCGGATCTCGTCCATCGGCCGGTTCAGGTCGACGCGCACGACCTCGTCGGACAGGTCCGAGGAGGTGGTCTCGGGCAGGTACTGCGCCGGGTCGCGCTCGAGCTGCTCGAGGTACACGCCCGACGGCGTGATCTTGGCCTTGGCCTGGCGGTCCGCCGAGCAGGACACCGCGACGCCCACGGGCAGCGAGGCGCCGTGGCGGGGCAGCCGGATGACGCGGACGTCGTGGCAGAAGTACTTGCCGCCGAACTGGGCGCCGATGCCGAAGTTGCGGGTCAGCTCCAGGACCTGCTGCTCCAGGTCGGTGTCGCGGATCGCGTGCCCCAGCGCCGAGCCCTCGGTGGGCAGGTTGTCCAGGTAGCGGGCCGAGGCGAGCTTGGCGACCTTGAGGTTGAACTCCGCGGACATGCCGCCGACGACGATCGCCAGGTGGTAGGGCGGGCACGCCGCCGTCCCCAGGCTGCGCAGCTTCTCGTCGAGGAACGCGGCGAGGCGCTTCGGGTTCAGCAGCGCCTTCGTCTCCTGGTAGAGGAAGGTCTTGTTCGCCGAGCCGCCGCCCTTGGCCATGACCAGGAACTCGTAGTACGGGTCCCGCCCCGGCTTGGCGTACAGCTCGACCTGCGCGGGCAGGTTGGTGCCGGTGTTCTTCTCGTCCCAGAAGGTGATCGGCGCCATCTGGCTGTAGCGCAGGTTCAGCTCCTGGTAGGCCTCGAAGACGCCGCGCGACACGGCGGCCTCGTCGTCGCCGCCGGTCAGCACGGTCTCGGTCTTCTTGCCGACGACGATCGCGGTGCCGGTGTCCTGGCACATCGGCAGCACCCCGCCCGCCGAGACGCAGGCGTTGCGCAGCAGGTCGGTGGCGACGAACCGGTCGTTCCCGGAGGCCTCCGGGTCGTCGATGATGGCGCGCAGCTGCTGCAGGTGCGACGGGCGCAGCAGGTGCTGGATGTCGGTGACGGCGGCGCGGACCAGTCCGGTGATCGTCTCCGGCGGGACCTCGAGGAAGGTGCGGCCGGCAGCCTCGGTCACGGTTCCCGCGGGCAGGTCGAGCTCGCGGTACTCGGTGTCGTCCGGGCCGAGCGGGAGCACGTCGGTGTGGTGGAACTCGGGCATGACCGGGACGCTACCGGGCGTCGCCGGGCACCTACCGCAGGTGGAGACGCACGCGACGTGTGACCCGCGAACTAACCGGACGGTCCTCCGGTTGTGCGGTAGCGTGGAGCGCATGCCTGGCTCGATCCTGGGAACCTCCGTCCGCCGCGTCGAGGACGCCGACCTCGTCACCGGTGCGAGCACCTACGTCGGCAACCTGCGCGTGGACGGTCTCGCGCACGTCGCGTTCGTCCGTTCGCCGCTCGCGCACGCGCGGCTCACCGGCGTCGACACCAACGCGGCCGCGGCCGCGCCCGGGGTGCTCGCCGTATACACCGCCGCGGACCTCGACCTGCCCGCCCACCACGGCCTGATGGTCCTCAACCCCGACCTGCCGCGGCCGCCGCTGGCGACCGACCGCGTCCGCTTCGTCGGCGAGGCGGTCGCGATGGTCGTCGCACGGAGCCGGGCGGACGCCGTCGACGCGACCGAGCTCGTCGAGGTCGACTACGACCCGCTGCCCGCCGTCACCGACCCCGAGGCCGCGCTGGCCGACGGGGCCGAGCTCCAGTTCCCCGAGCAGGGCACCAACCGCGCCGCGGGGGAGCGGGGGACCGGCGACCCGCTCGACGGCGCCGAGGTCGTGGTCCGCGCGCGGATGGTCAACCAGCGCGTCGCGGCCGTCCCGATGGAGGGCAACGCGATCGTCGTCGACCCGACGACCGGCGACTTCCCGCTCACCGTGCACGTCTCCACCCAGATGCCGCACGGCTTCCGCGCCCAGCTCGCGGGCCTGCTCGGCCTGGACACCGAGCAGGTGCGGGTGATCGCCCCGCACGTCGGGGGCGGCTTCGGGGCGAAGGCCGGTGTGCTCGCCGAGCACACCGCGACCGCCGTCGCGGCCCGGGTGCTCGGGCTCCCGCTGGCCTGGGTGGAGACCCGCTCGGAGAACCTCGTCTCGATGCCGCACGGGCGCGGCCAGGTCGGCTACTACGAGCTCGGCCTCACCCGCGACGGGCGCATGACCGGGCTGCGCACCCGCGTGATCGGCGACGCCGGCGCCTACGCCGGGTTCGGCGGCGCGCTGCCGCTGCGCACCACCTACCTGATGGCGACCGGCGTCTACGACATCGCGAACCTGCGCTACGACGCCGTCTCCGCGCTCACCAACACCACCCCGATGGGCGCCTTCCGCGGCGCCGGCCGCCCCGAGGCCGCCGCGCACCTGGAGCGCCTGGTCGACATCGCGGCCGCGGAGCTCGGGATGGACCCGGTCGAGCTGCGCCGGCGCAACCTGCTCGCCCCCGACGCGTTCCCGCACACCACGCCCACCGGCGCCACCTACGACGTCGGCGACTACGACCTGCCGCTGCGCGAGGCGCTGCGCATCGCAGGCTACGACGAGCTGCGCGCCGAGCAGGCCCGGCGCCGCGCGGCGGGCGACCCGGTGCGGCTCGGCATCGGGATCGCGGTCTACGTCGAGGTCACCGCCGGCGGCGGGGGCGGCGAGTACGGCTCGGTCACCGTGCACCCCGACGGCTCGGCGACCGTCTCGGCCGGGACGTCGGCGCACGGGCAGGGGCACGCGACGTCGTTCGCGATGCTCGTCTCCGACCGGCTCGGCATCCCGATGGACCGGATCACCTACGTCCAGTCCGACACCGCGCTCGTCCCGCGCGGCGCCGGGACCGGCGGGTCGCGGTCGCTGCAGCTCGGCGGGACCGCGGTCTCCGAGGCCGCGCACGAGCTGTACGAGCGGGCCCGCAAGCTCGCCGCGCACCTGCTGGAGGCCGCCGCCGAGGACGTCGAGATCACCGACGACGGCACCTTCGGCGTCGCCGGTGTGCCCGGCGGCCCGACCGCGACCTGGTCGCAGGTCCACGCCCAGGCCGCCGCGACGGGGGAGGAGCTGCACGTCGGGCTGGACTCCGAGCAGGCCGGGCCGACGTTCCCGTTCGGGGCCCACCTGTCGGTCGTCGAGGTCGACACCGACACCGGCCGGGTCAGGCCGCGCCGCCACGTCGCCGTCGACGACTGCGGGCGGATCCTCAACCCGCTGCTCGTCGAGGGCCAGCAGCACGGCGGGCTGGCCCAGGGCGTCGCGCAGGCCCTGCACGAGGAGGTCCTGTTCGACGACGAGGGCCAGCCGCTGACCTCCAGCCTCGCCGCCTACACCATCCCGACCGCGGCGGACCTGTTCTCCTTCGAGACGGCCACCACCGAGACCCCCACCCCGATGAACTCGCTGGGCGCCAAGGGGATCGGCGAGTCCGCGACGATCGGCTCGACGCCGGCGGTGCAGAACGCGGTGGTCGACGCATTGTCGGACCTGGGCGTCACCCACGTCGACCTGCCGTGCACCCCCGAGCGGGTGTGGCGGGCGGTCGCGGCGGCCCGGGCCGGGGCGCCGCGTCCCGCCTGGACCGAGCCGCCCGCGGTGTTCGACGACCTGCCGGTGCGCGGCGGCGGCGCCGACGACGACGCCGCGATCTGACCGGGTGGCCGTCCCGGACCCGCGAGCGCCGGGCCGGGACCCGCGCCCCCGCGCGACGGACCGTGTGGAGCCGCCGCCCGGCCGTCCCCGGTCCGGGACGGCGGCGTCCCCGCGGCGGCGCAGCGGGCGTCGCCGCCCGTCGACCGTCGTACCCCGATCGGGTGAGGTCGGCCCGGTGACCGGCCGCTACGCGCGCCGACCGACCCCCTGACTGTTCCCCGGGCCGCCCGTGCCGCAGACTCTGCGCCGGACCCACGACTCGACCCGGGAGGCACCCGCACGATGAGGCTCGCGACGATCCGGACCGCGACCGGGCACCGGGCGGTGCGCGTCGACGGCGACAGCGCCGTCGAGACGGGTGAGGCCGACGTGCGTGCGCTGCTGGAGCGCCCCGACTGGGCCGAGCACGCCGCGGCCGCCGACGGCCCCGTGCACGACGCGGCCGACCTCGACCACGCGCCGCTCGTCCCCTCGCCCGAGAAGATCATCTGCGTCGGGCTGAACTACCGCGACCACGTGCTGGAGATGGGCAACGAGCTGCCCGAGTACCCGACGATCTTCGGCAAGTTCGCGCCCGCCCTGGTCGGCGCCCGCGACGAGATCGAGCTGCCCCCGCAGTCCGACCGGGTCGACTACGAGGCCGAGCTCGCCGTCGTCATCGGCCGGTCGGTCCGGCACGCCGACGCCGAGGCCGCGCGGGCCGCGATCGCCGGGTACACCGTGCTCAACGACGTGTCGATGCGCGACTACCAGCGCCGCACCAAGCAGTTCCTGCAGGGCAAGACCTGGGAGCACTCGACCCCGCTCGGCCCGGAGCTCGTCACCCCCGACGAGCTGTCCGCCGACCCGGCCGACGGCGGCGCGCTGCGGATCTTCTCCGAGTTGTCGGGGGAGACCATGCAGGACTCCACGACCGACCAGCTCGTGTTCGGCGTGCTCGACCTGGTCGTCTACCTGTCGGAGATCCTGACCCTCAACCCCGGCGACGTCATCGCGACCGGCACCCCCGGCGGTGTCGGCGACGCCCGCACGCCCGCGCGCTACCTCACCGACGGCTGCGAGATCGTGACCGCGGTGGAGGGGATCGGCGAGTGCCGCAACGTCTGCCGGACGGCGCGGTGAACGGCGGGCATGCCGGCCGTGCCGTCACCGTCCCGCCCCCGACGGCCGACGCGCTGGCCTGGGCCGGCGACGGACAGGCGCACCTGCGCGGGCTGATGACGCGGATGGGCGACGAGGCGTTCCGTGCCCCGTCGGCACTGCCCGGGTGGTCGCGGGCGCACGTGCTCACCCACCTGGCCCGCAACGCCGACGCCATGGTGAACCTACTGACCTGGGCGCGCACCGGCACCGAGACCCCGGCCTACGCCGACCGCGCCACCCGCGACGCCGACATCGAGGCCGGTGCGGGGCGCAGCCCGGAGGAGATCCGGGCCGACGTCGTCGCGTCCTCCGACCGGCTCGCCGACGCGGTCCGGGCGATGCCGGAGAAGGCCTGGTCGGCGACCGTCCGCACCCCCCGCGGCGTCGAGATGCCGGCGACCGCCGTCCCGTGGTCGCGGGCACGCGAGGTATGGATCCACGCCGTCGACCTCGACGTCGGCGCGTCGTTCAAGGACCTGCCGATCCCGATGCGCGAGGTGCTGGTCGCCGACGTCGTCGCGGTGCTGGAGCGCAAGCCGGGCTGCCCGCACGTGCGCCTGGAGGAGATCCGCACCGGGGAGACCCTCGAGTTCGGGCCGGGCCCCGCGGGCCCGGACGGCGCCGAGCCCGGCGACCTCGGCACGGTCCGCGGCAAGGCGCACGACATCATCGCCTGGCTGCTGGGCCGCCCGTTCGACAAGGGCCTGCGCGACGCCGCCGGGAAGCTCCCCGCGCCGCTACCGGTCTGGCTCTGACGCCGGGCGCCCCCGGCCCTCGAGCTCGTCGAGACGGGCGGTGGCGCGCCCGAGCTGGCGGGCCATCTCGTCGAGGCGGGCCTGCAACAGCGCCATCTCGGCGGTGAGGACCGCGACCGCGCCCGCGGTCGCGACGGCGCCGCCGTCGTCCCCGGACGGGTCCGGCGGCGCGGCGAACGCGGTCGCCGCGGCGGTGGTCAGCGGGCCGGTGGCCACGTCGTCGGGCAGCAGCACGACCCCGGCCAGGCCGGCAAACCGCGACGGCGCCAGCACCGGCCGGGCGCCCGCACAGCGCGTGCACACCGGTTCGAGCCGGCGCCAGCCGTGCTGGCCCGAGCCGGTGTCGGCCATCACCGACACCGGGGCCCCGCACCGGCACGGCCGCATCCGGATCGTCCGCACCCGCTGCCGGGCGTAGCGCAGGCCCAGCTCGTAGCGGCGGAACCGCCCCGAGGCCGCGACCTCGAGCAGCACGGCGCCCTGGTGCTCGGGGGCGCACGCCAGCTCGCGCGCGTCGGAGGAGGTGTGGAAGCAGTAGAAGCCGCAGTCGCACCAGCGCGACGGGCACGCGTGCCGGCAGCCGTGCGCGCACACCGCGTCGTCGACGGTGCGGTACACGTGCGCCCGTCCGAGCGTCACGCCGCTGAAGCCGGCCGTCGTGCCGTCCGCGGACAGCATCGGGAAGGCCAGCTTGTGCCCCTCCAGGGGGCCGGCCGGGTACTCCTGCGGGGTCCGCCGGAACAGCCCGTTCACCCGGTCAGTCCTCGCGGGACCCCGAGTGCGCCGGCTGCTCGACGGCCGGGCCCCACTCGGCGAACTCCGGCTCACCGGCGTGCGGCGCGCGCGGCCGTTCCTGGGCGGCGGCGACCTGGTCGGCCTCGTGGTCGACGGCGAATCCCTCGGAGATCTTGCGGCCCAGCCTCATGACGCCTCCCGTGCTCCGGGTTCCCGGGCCACGTGGACTCCGACGTGGCCGCCGTCACCAGGCTGACCGCTCGTCGCGAGGTTGTCCAGGGCGGAACGGGTGAGTCCGGGCCCGGCACGGATCACACGGGGGCGACGGTCGCGGTGGGTAACGTGCTGTGTCGCATCGGGAGTCACATCGGGAGTCACATCGGGAACCGGGGGTGGTCGATGCGCGGCGACGCGCGGTACGGGATCGAGCACGAGCTCGCGCTGCTGCGCGCGGACGGGACGGTGGCCGACCACCGCTCGCTGGGCCACGCCGAGGTCGCCGCCGTCGTCGACGAGCTGCCCGAGCTGCCCGCCGGGCAGTCCGACCTGCGCATCGGCGACGCCGGGATCCGCCGCAAGCGCTGGTACGCCGAGGGCTACGAGCGCCTCGACGAGCAGGGCGCGCTGGTCCGGTTCGACCCGAAGGGCATCGAGATCCGGACCCGCGTGCACGACTCGGTCGAGGCCGCCGTCACCGCACTGGCCGACGACGCCGCCACCCTCGCCGCGGTGTGCGCCCGGCACGGCCTGCGCCCGGTCGCGATGGGGCACCACCCCGAGCTGACCTCCTACCGGCTCGACCCGCCGCCCAACGCCCACGAGCGCGCCCTGATGGCGGACTCGCCCGAGGAGCGCACCTCGCACCTGCACATGGTGACCTGGGGGCCCGACCTCAACCTGTCGTTCCCGGAGTCGGGCACCGACCCGGCGGTCCTGGCCGACGCGGCGGCGAAGCTGACCTACTACAGCCCCTACCTGGTGCCGTGGTCGTTCTCCTCGCCGTTCCGGGCCGGGCGGCCGTGGGGCGGCCTGTCCGCGCGCACCGCCCGCCGCACCGGCGCCCGCCCGGCCGCGCTGGCCTACGTGGCGCCCGGCGTGCCGCTGCCCGCGGGCGACCCCAGCCTGGTGCGCCACGCGGGCATCCCCGGCGAGGTCGGCCGCATCGAGTTCGCGGCGTTCGACGCCGTGCCCGTCCGCACCGGGGAGGAGCCCGCCGACGGCGTCGGCACCGACCTGTTCGGGGCGCTGCTGAGCCTGCTGACCGGGCTGCTGCGCGACGACACCCTGACCGGGCGCCGGCGCACCCCGGACGCCGCGGCGCACCGGCGCTGCGCGCTGCGCGGCTGGGCCGACCCGGCGGTCCGGGCGGGGTCGCAGGCGGTGCTGGACGCCGCGGCCGCCGCGCTCGCCGGCGAGCCGGGGCACCGGGCCCGCCTCGAGGTCCTCGCCGGGCGCCTGGCCCGGCGCGACACCCCGGCGGCGCGGATGCTCGCCCGCCACCACGCGGGCGGCGGGATCCCCGGCCTGGCGCCGGCGCGCTGAGCACCGGCCTCCCCGGCGGGCCGGGGAGGCCGTACCCGCGCGCGGCCGGGGCCGCCCGGGCGCCGCGCTCAGCGGTAGCTGTGCTCCTCGGCCGGGTACTCGCCGCCGCGGACGTCGGCGGCGAACGCGGCGGCCGCGTCGTGCAGCACCGCGCCGACCTCGGCGTACTTCTTCACGAAGCGCGGCACCCGGCCGCGGTTCATCCCGGCCATGTCCGACCAGACCAGCACCTGGGCGTCGCAGTCCGGGCCGGCGCCGATCCCGACGGTCGGGATCCGCAGCTCGCCGGTGACCCGCTTGGCGACGTCGGCGGGCACCATCTCCAGCACCACGGCGAACGCGCCCGCCTCCTGGACCGCCAGCGCGTCCTCGACGAGCCGGTCGGCGGCGTCGCCGCGGCCCTGGATGCGGAACCCGCCCAGGGCGTGCTCGGACTGCGGGGTGAACCCGAGGTGGCCCATGACCGGCACCCCGGACGCCGTCAGCGCCTCGACCTGCGGCGCGAACCGGGCGCCGCCCTCGAGCTTGACCGCGTGCGCGCCCGCCTCCTTCATGAACCGGAACGCCGTCTCCTGCGCCTGCGCGGGGGAGACCTGGTAGCTGCCGAACGGCAGGTCGGCGACGACGAGCGCGTGCCGCGCGCCGCGCACCACGGCGCGGGTCAGCGGGAGCAGGTCGTCGACCGTGACCGGGATGGTGTTGTCGTGGCCGAACACGTTGTTGCCCGCCGAGTCGCCGACGAGCAGCACCGGGATCCCGGCGTCGTCGAAGATCTCGGCGGAGTAGACGTCGTAGGCGGTCAGCATGGGCCAGCGCCGACCCTCCTGCTTCCACTGCAGCAGGTGGTGGACGCGGGTGCGCTTCGGTGCGGGGGCCGCCCGGTACGGCGACTCGACCTCGCCGCTGTGCTGCGTGCTCATCGGTGAGCTCCTTCCGTGCCTCGAGGCCCGCGCTCGCCGCGGGTCCCCGGGTTCGCCGTCGATGGCGCACGCCAGGGTGGCAGCGCGACCGCCCCGCCCGCCCCGTGGTGTGGGCACCCTCACCCGTCGGGCGACCCGCGCCCGGTCACCGTCGGGGGTCGGTGGCATGCTCACGGTCATGCTCCCTCGGCTGTCGCGACCCCGTGTCCCCCGACCAGCGCTGGCCGCCATCGGGGCCGCCGCCCTGGTGCTCGTCGGTGCGTGCGCCGACGCCGGCAGCGGGACCTCGGCCCAGGCGATGCAGAACCCGCCCGAGCTCGCGCAGTTCTACGACCAGCAGCTGCAGTGGGGCCCGTGCAACGACTACGCCCCGACCGCCGACGACCAGCAGACCTTCGCCGACGCGCAGTTCGACTGCACCCGGGTGAACGTCCCGCAGGACTACGCGCAGCCCGGTGACGGGAAGACGATGCAGATCGCGCTGCTGCGCAAGAAGGCCACCGGCCAGAAGATCGGCTCGCTGTTCGCCGACCCGGGCGGGCCCGGCGCGTCGGGCACCTCGTTCGTCTCGCGGAAGGCAGCGGACTGGGCCACCAACGGCCTGGGCGACCGCTTCGACCTCATCGGCTTCGACCCGCGCGGCACCGGCGCCAGCCGGCCGCGGATCAGCTGCCTCACCGACGCGGAGAACGACGAGGAGCGCACCAAGGTCTTCGCCGACCCCTCGCCGGCCGGGATCGCCGCCGCCGAGGCCGACAGCCGTCTGTTCGCCGAGCGCTGCACGCAGCGCACCGGTGCCGACGTGCTCGCCAACGTCGGCACCCGCGACGTCGCCAAGGACATGGACGTCATGCGGGCCGCGGTCGGCGACGAGAAGATGACCTACGCCGGGTTCTCCTACGGCACCGAGCTCGGCACCGCCTACGCCGAGGCGTTCCCGCAGAACGTGCGCGCCCTGCTGCTCGACGGCGCGATCGACCCGACCCAGTCGACGATCGACTCCACCGTCAAGCAGAACGCCGGGTTCCAGCTCGCGTTCGACAACTTCGCCAAGGACTGCACGAACCGGCCGAACTGCCCGCTGGGCACCGACCCGCAGCAGGCCACGGCGGCGTTCCAGAAGATCATGCAGCCGCTGATCGACAAGCCCGTCCCGGTCGGCGACGGCCGCGTCCTCAGCTTCAACGACGCGCAGACCGGCGTCAGCCAGGCCCTCTACGTGTCCCAGCTGTGGCCCGCGCTGGAGCGCGGCATCTCCGAGGTCGCCTCGGGCCAGGGCCGCGTGCTCATGCTGCTCGCCGACCTGTACCACGAGCGCGACCAGCAGGGCCGCTACTCGAACATGATCCAGGCGTTCCAGTCGATCAGCTGCGTCAACCAGCCGGCGCTCAAGGACCCGGCCGAGGCGCTGGAGCTCGCGACGCGGGCCGACGAGGCCGCCCCGTTCCGCTCCACCGGCCGCGGCCCGGTCGGCGCCCGCGACGCGTGCGCGTTCTGGCCGGTCCCGCCCACCACCGAGCCGCACACGCCGGAGGTCGACGGGCTCCCGCCGGTCGTCGTGGTGTCGGTCACCGGTGACCCGGCGACGCCGTACCAGGCCGGGGTGGACCTGGCCTCGCAGCTCGGGGGCAGCCTGATCAAGGTCAACGGCAACCAGCACACGGCGTCGCTGCAGGGTGACCCGTGCACCGACAAGCTCGCGGTGGACTACCTGGTGAACCTGACGCTCCCGCCGCAGGGCGCGGAGTGCACGCTCTCGCCGAGCTGACCACCGGCGCGCGGGTGTGCGGGCGGCCACGACCGGGTCGCCCGCACACCCCGGAAACATCCGCGTAACACGGGGTTCCTAGGCTCCGCCGTCATGGACCGCCAGCAGGAGTTCGTGCTCCGCACGCTCGAGGAACGCGACATCCGTTTCGTCCGTCTCTGGTTCACGGACGTGCTCGGGTACCTCAAGTCGGTGGCGGTCGCGCCGGCCGAGCTGGAGGGCGCGTTCGCCGAGGGCATCGGCTTCGACGGCTCGGCGATCGAGGGCTTCGCCCGCGTCTACGAGTCGGACATGGTGGCCAAGCCCGACCCGTCGACGTTCCAGGTGCTGCCCTGGGAGACGGCGTCGGGCGAGCACTACTCGGCGCGGATGTTCTGCGACATCGCGATGCCCGACGGCTCGCCGTCCTGGGCGGACCCGCGCCACGTCCTGACCCGGGCGCTGAACAAGGCCGGCGAGGCCGGGTTCACCTGCTACGTGCACCCCGAGATCGAGTTCTACCTGCTGAAGAACCTGCCCGACGACGGCACCCGGCCGATCCCCGCCGACTCCGGCGGCTACTTCGACCAGGCCAGCCACGACGTCGCCCCGCACTTCCGGCGCAACACCATCGAGACGCTGGAGTCGATGGGCATCTCGGTGGAGTTCTCCCACCACGAGGGCGGCCCGGGCCAGCAGGAGATCGACCTGCGCTACGCCGACGCGCTGACGATGGCCGACAACCTCATGACGTTCCGCTACGTCGTGAAGGAGGTCGCGCTGACCCAGGGCGTGCGCGCGTCGTTCATGCCCAAGCCGTTCTCCGAGCACCCCGGCTCGGCGATGCACACCCACTTCTCGCTGTTCGAGGGCGACCACAACGCCTTCCACGACCCGGACGACCCCTACGAGCTGTCCGCGACCGGCAAGGCGTTCGTCGCGGGCGTGCTCAAGCACGCCCGGGAGATCACCGCGGTCACCAACCAGTGGGTCAACTCCTACAAGCGGCTGATCACCGGCGGGGAGGCCCCCACCGCGGTGTCGTGGGGGCACGCGAACCGCTCCGCGCTGGTGCGGGTGCCGATGTACTCCCCGGGCAAGTCGTCCTCGCGCCGCGTCGAGGTGCGCACGCTGGACTCCGCCTGCAACCCCTACCTGGCCTACGCCGTGATCCTGGGTGCCGGGCTCACCGGCATCCAGAAGGGCTACGAGCTGCCACCGCCCACCGAGGACGACGTGTGGGCGCTGACCGACACCGAGCGCAAGGCGCTGGGCTACGAGCTGCTCCCGCAGAACCTCACCGAGGCGCTCGACGTCATGGAGCGCTCCGAGCTCGTCGCCGAGTACCTCGGCGAGCACGTGTTCGACTTCTTCCTGCGCAACAAGCGGGCCGAGTGGGACGCCTACCGGCGGAACGTGACACCGCACGAGCTCGCCACGTACCTTCCCGTCCTGTGAGCGGCTTCGACGCAGAAGAGATCATCCTCGGCCCGCTGCCGAAGGGCATCACGCGGGCGGGCGAGGGCCAGTACAAGCGGGTGTGGAACGTGCTGGGCCACACCTACTGGGCGAAGGCGGTCAGCGAGACCAGCTTCGCCTTCGAGACCCTCGACCCGCCGGGCACCGGTGTGCCGCCGCACGTGCACACCACCCAGGACGAGCACATCCACGTCCTCGACGGGGTCTTCACCCTCTACCTCGACGGGCAGTGGGAGAAGGCCGGGCCGGGCGACACCGTGCTCATGCCCAAGGGGCTCCCGCACGCGTACTACAACAGGGGCGACGGCGACGCCCGCGCGCTGTTCTGGGTGAGCCCGGCCGGGCGGCTCGCGTCGCTGTTCGACCGGCTGCACGACCTGACCGACCCGGCCGAGGTCGTGCGGCAGTCGGCGCTGCACGACGTCGACTTCCTCCCGCCGGGCAGCGTCGAGGGCGCCGACTAGCGGGTGTTGCCCGAGGCGCGGTGGTAGCCGGCGAAGATCTCCTCGAGCTCCTCGCCGGTGATCACCGCGTCCAGGTCGTCGAACCCGTCGGGGGCGCGCGCCTCGACCTCGTCGATGACCCGCTCCGGGCCGCCCGCGCGGTTGCGCAGCACCACGTCGGCGGTCATCGGGAGCCGTTCGGCCTCGTAGGCGGCCAGCGCGGCCTCGGGGCCCTGTCCGGCCGACAGGTGCCGGGCGAGTGCGTCGGCGTCGAGGATCGCCTGGCCCGCGCCGTTGGAGCCCATCGGGACCATCGGGTGCGCGGCGTCGCCGAGCAGCGTGACCCGCCCGCGCGACCAGTGCGGCAGCGGGTCGCGGTCGCACATCGGGAACTCGAAGATGTCGGGCGTGGCCGCGATCAGCGCCAGGTGGTCGACGTCGTCGAGGTGGAAGCGGCGGGCGTGGGCGAGGGTCTCCTCGCGGTCCGCGGGCCGCGACCAGTCCTGGCGCTGCGGGGCCGGGTCGCCGTCCGCACCGGTGGCGATGCAGACCGCCCAGTTGGTGAGCACCGTGCCGGGTGCGGACCCGGCACCGACCGGGTAGACGACGAGCTTCGCCGCGTTCCCGCCCGCGACGACCATCGAGCGGCCCCCGCGGAAGGCCGGCCAGTCCGTCGCGCCGCGCCACATCGACACCCCGTTCCAGCGGGGCGGGCCCTCGGCGGGGAACAGCCCTGCCCGCACCGCGGAGTGGATGCCGTCGGCGGCGACGAGCACGTCGCCGGTCGCGTCGGGCAGGCCGTCGCCGTCGAAGGCGACCCGCACCCCGTCGCCGGCGGCGTCGACGGCGGCGACCCGGTGCCGGGTGCGGATCGCGGCGGGCCCGAGCCGCTCGCGCACGGCGTCGGCGAGCATCCGGTGGATCCGCCCGCGGTGCCCGGCGACCTGCGGGAACGCGAACCCGGCGGCGAGCCCGCACGGCCGTCGCAGGATCGGCTGCCCGAGCCGGTGGGCGTAGGTCAGGTCGGTGGTCGCGATCCCGGTCGCGGCCAGCGGCCCGCCCAGCCCGAGGCCGTCGAGCACCCGTACGGCGTGCGGCAGCAGGTTGAACCCGACCCCGAGCTCACCCGCGCCGGAGCCCTGCTCGTACACGGTCGCGCCGATCCCGGCCCGGTGCAGCGCCAGCGCCGCGGTCAGCCCTCCGATGCCGCCGCCGGCGATCAGCACGTCCATCGCGGTCCCCCTGGGTCGTCGCTCCGTCCCGCGGTCACCGGCCGGTGGGCGGGATGCTCAGCGCGAGGGTCCCGGCGATGCGGCCGAGCACCTCGCGGTCGGTGTCGTCGAGCCGGTCCAGGACCAGCTCCCGGACGGCGCGCAGGTGCGTGGGCGCGGCCGCCCGCACGACGGCGAACCCGTCGTCGGTCAGTGCGGCGACGGTGTAGCGGCCGTCGGCGGGGTCGGGGGAGCGGCGCACCCAGCCGCGTCCCTCCAGGCGCTTGACCACGTTCGACAGCCGCGACAGCGAGCCGTTCGCGAGGAAGGCGAGCTCGCTCATCCGCAGCCGGCGCTGCGGCGCCTCGGACATGTGGCTCAGCGTCAGGTACTCGAACAGGGTGAGCCCGTGCTCGCGCTGCAGCGGGGCCTCCAGGCGTCCGGGCAGCAGCATGACCATCGCGACGACGCCGGTCCACGCGGCCTTGTCGGCGGCGTCGAGCCACCGCGGGTCCTCGGCGTGCCCGTCGGGTCGGTCGGTCATCGAGGGGACTGTACAACCGGCCCGATGACTTGTAGCTTGAATTCATGCGTGAAGTGAACGGGACCGCGACCTTCCACCTGACCCCCGGCTACGGCGAGACCGCCCGCGACCTGCTCGGCTACAGCCAGGCCGTCCGCATCGGCAACCGTGTGGAGACCTCCGGCCAGGGCGGCTGGGACGACGACCTGGTCGTCCCCGAGGACCTGGAGGCCGAGATCGTGCAGGCCTTCGACAACGTCGGCCGCACGCTCGCCGAGGCCGGCGCGAGCTGGGCCGACGTCGTGCACGTGAACTCCTACCACCGGGTCGAGCCGGGCCGGGCCGCGATCGGCGAGGACCACAACGCCGTGATGACCCGCGAGTTCCGCGCCCGCACGGGCGGGCGGGCGCCGGTGTGGACCCAGACCGGCGTGACCGCGCTCGGGCTCGCGACGATGCACGTCGAGATCCGGGTGACCGCGCTGGTCGCCTGAACCCGTGGCGGCGGTGACCGGCGTGACCGGGTCGTGATGGGGCAGGATCACCGGTCATGGATCGGCGTACGGGAACCTCGCTGGCCCGGCTCGGACTCACCGGCGAGGGCGCGGACGCGATCCTGCGCGAGCTGGGCTGGTGGGCCGGCGACGGCCCGACCGCCGGCTGCGAGGAGATCATGTGGGCGCTGGCGCGCAGCCCCGACCAGGCGCTCGCGCTGCGGACGGTGGAGCGGCTGGCCCAGACCCCGCCCTGGCCCGACATCGACGCGGCGCTGCGCACCGACCGCGGCCTGCGCGGTCGGCTGTTCGCCACGCTCGGGTCCTCGACGGCGCTGGGGGACCACCTCGTCGCGCACCCGGACCGGTGGCCGCTGCTCGCCGACACCGCCGACCGGCAGAACCCGCCGCCGGACCTGGCCCGGCGCACCACGAACCTGCTCCGCGCGGTCGGCGCCGACCCGTCCGCGCCACCGCCGGGCACGGTCGGCGGGGCCCGCGCGACGCTGACCGGCGCCGAGGCCGTCGGCGCGCTGCGCATCGCCTACCGCGACGAGCTGCTCGGCCTGGCCTCGGCCGACCTGGCCGCCGTCGGGGACCCGTCGCTGCCGGTCATGGAGGTCGACGACGTCGCCGCCCAGCTCGCCGACCTCGCCGAGGCCGCGCTGTCGGCGTCGCTGGCGGTCGCCGCGGCCGAGCTGGACCCGCCCGACGAGCTGCGCCTGGCGGTCATCGGGCTCGGCAAGTGCGGCGGGCGCGAGCTGAACTACGTCTCCGACGTCGACGTCGTGTTCGTCGCCGAGCCCGGCGGCGAGCTGACCCAGCCCGCCACGAAGCTCGCGTCGCGGGTCATGCGCATCGCGGGGGAGGCGTGCTTCGAGGTCGACGCGAACCTGCGCCCCGAGGGGCGCCAGGGCGCGCTGGTGCGGACCCTGGACGGGCACGTCTCCTACTACAAGCGGTGGGCCAAGACCTGGGAGTTCCAGGCGCTGCTCAAGGCCCGCCCGATCGCCGGGGACCCGGTGCTCGGCCGGTTCTACATCGACGCGCTCAACCCGATGGTCTGGCAGGCCTGCACCCGCGACGACTTCGTCGCCGACGTGCAGGCGATGCGGACCCGCGTCATCGAGAACATCCCCTCCGAGCAGCGCGAACGCGAGCTCAAGCTCGGCCGCGGCGGGCTGCGCGACGTCGAGTTCGCCGTCCAGCTGCTGCAGCTGGTCCACGGCCGCAACGACGACACCCTGCACAGCGGCAACACCCTCGTCGCGCTGGCGGCGCTGTCCGACGGCGGCTACGTCGGCCGCGACGACGGCGCGAACCTCGCCGCGTCCTACCGCTTCCTGCGCCTGCTCGAGCACCGTCTGCAGCTGCAGAAGCTGCGCCGCACCCACCTGCTCCCGGCCGCCGACGACACCGACGGCCTGCGCTGGCTGGCGCGCGCGGCGCGGGTCCGCCCGGACGGGCGCCGCGACGTCGTCGGGGTGCTCGTCGACGAGTGGCAGCGCAACGCGCGGCGGGTGACCCGGCTGCACGAGAAGCTCTTCTACCGCCCGCTGCTCGGAGCGGTGTCGCGGCTGTCCGCCGACGGGGCCGACGCCGTCCTGTCCCCGGCGGCGGCCACGGCGCGGATGAAGGCGCTGGGCTGGGCGTCGCCGGAGGGGGCGCTGGGGCACCTGCGGGCGCTGACCGGCGGGGTGTCGCGGGCCGCGTCGATCCAGCGGGCGCTGCTGCCGGTCCTGCTGGACTCGCTGTCGCAGAGCCCGGACCCCGACCGCGGCCTGCTCGCCTACCGGCGCGTCTCCGAGGCGCTGGCCGACACGCCCTGGTACCTGCGGCTGCTGCGCGACGAGGGCGCGGTCGCCCAGCGCCTGATGACGCTGCTCGGCACGTCCGCGCTGGTGCCGGACCTGCTGGCGCGCGCGCCGGAGGTGCTGCGGATGCTGGCGACCTCGTCGGGGGTGCAGAGCCCGGAGCTGACCCGCGACCCGGCCGAGGTGTCGATGGCGCTGCGCACCACGGTGGCGCGCCAGGGCACCCCGGAGGCCGCGGTCGCCTCCGCCCGGTCCTACCGGCGCCACGAGATGCTGCGCATCGCCTGCGCCGACCTGCTCGGGCTGCTGCCGGTCGACGCGGTGTGCGCGGCGCTGAACTCGGTGAACGAGGCGGTGCTCGCCGCGACCCTGGACGCGGTGCTGCGCGCCGAGCCCGAGCGGGCCGCGACGCTGGCGGTGATCGGGATGGGCCGCCTCGGCGGCGGCGAGTCCAGCTACGGCAGCGACGCCGACGTCATGTTCGTCTGCGCCCCGGCCGAGGGCGTCGACGACCACACCGCCGTCCGGTGGGCGACGAAGGTCGTCGAGCGGGTACGGCGGCTGCTCGGCTCGCCCAGCCCCGACCCGGCGCTGCCGGTCGACGCCGACCTGCGCCCCGAGGGCCGCTCCGGGCCGATGGTGCGCACCCTGGCCTCCTACCGCGAGTACTACGCCCGCTGGGGGGAGGTGTGGGAGGCCCAGGCGCTGCTGCGCGCCCGCCCGATCGCCGGCGACCGCGGTCTGGGCCGGGAGTTCACCGCGCTGATCGACCCGATCCGCTACCCCGCGGACGGGCTGTCGTCGTCCGCGGTGGCCGAGATCCGGCGGATCAAGGCCCGGGTCGACGCCGAGCGGCTGCCCCGCGGCGCCGACCGCTCCACCCACACCAAGCTGGGCCTGGGCGGGCTCGCCGACGTCGAGTGGACGGTGCAGCTGCTGCAGCTGCAGCACGCGGGCGACGTCCCCGAGCTGCGCACCACCTCCACCCTGGAGGGGCTGCGGGAGGCCGCCGAGGCCGGCCTGATCAGCGCCGAGGACGCCGGTGAGCTGGGTGAGGGCTGGCGCACCGCGACCGCGGCCCGCAACGCGATCATGCTGGTCCGCGGCAAGCCCGCCGACCAGCTCCCGCGCTCGGGGCGGGAGCTGGCGGCCGTCGCCGTCGCACTCGGGTACCCGCTCGGGGGTGACCCGGGCGAGTTCGCCGACGACTACCGGCGCGTCACCCGGCGGGCCCGCGCCGTCGTCGAGCGGGTGTTCTACGGCTGGGCCGAGTCCGCCTGAACCGGTGCACCGCGCAGCGCGGCGGCGAACCACTCGAAGGCCGGCAGCACCGGCTCGCGGGCCGGCCAGCCGTTGAGGACGCCGAGCAGCGCCCAGTAGCGCTCGACGCGGCGGTCGGTGAACAGCTCCACCGTCGCCGCCCACTCCGCGCGCTCGGAGGCGGTGAGCCCGGCGACGCCGGGGATGCGCTCCAGCGCCGCGGCGGCCTGCGGGCTCGCCGGGTCGACGCCCGCCGCGAGCGCGCCGCCGGCGTGCTCGGCCACCGCGGCCGGGTCGGCCTGACGCTGCCGGTGCTCGTCGGCCGTCGCACCGGCCACGGCCATCTCCCGGCAGCGGGCGCGGAAACCGGGGTCGCGGACCAGCTCGGCCAGCTCGACCCAGGCCCCGACCTGCTCCGGGGACGGCTCGTCGGGCAGCTCGGTGGGCAGCGTGCGCATACCCGCGGCGAGCCGGCCGCCGGTCGGGTCGTCCTCGACGCCGGCGAAGGTCTCGGTCACGAAGTCGTCGATCAGGTGCTGCCGCTGGGCCGCGGACAGCCGGGCCAGGTCGTTCATCAGGGTCACGCTCCGTTCGTCGGGTGGGGTGTCACCGGGGGTGCGGGCGAGCAGCGCGCACACCGCGCGCTGCGCCCGCAGCTCCCGGATCCGGTCGTCCAGGGCCCGGACGTGTGCCGCCGCGATCTCGCCGACCCCCCGTCGGCGGGACAGCACGGCGCGCACGTCGTCCAGGCCCAGCCCGAGCTCGCGCAGGGTGTGCACGAGGTCGAGCCGCGCGACCGCGGCCGGTCCGTAGACCCGGCGTCCCGTCGCGTCCCGGTCCGCGGGCACGAGCCCGGAGTCGGACCAGAAGCGGACGGTGCGCACGGCGACGCCGCTGCGCCGGGCGAGCTGCCCGATCGTCAGCGTGACAGGGTGATCATCAGGGCGCGGTGCGGTCACGGGGTACAGCGTCGGGGGTTCCAGCGGCTGGAGGTCAAGTGCGTATCGGGTTCTCGTTGCCGCAGTTCGGCGCGGCGGCCGCGGAGGTCGACCGGACCGCGGAGTTCGCGGCCGGGGCCGAGGAGCGCGGGGCGGCCAGTCTCTGGACCGGCGACCGGCTGCTCGTGGCGGTCGACCCGGCCGTCGGCTACGGCGGCGGGCCCGGCGGCCCGGGCAGCGTCCCGGCCGAGTTCGAGACCGCGCACGACCCGCTCGCCCTGCTCGCCGCCGCGGCCGCCGTGACCACCCGGGTCGAGCTGGGCACGAGCACCCTGAACGCGCCGTGGTACCCGGCGGCGCTGCTCGCCCGCCAGGCCGCGACGCTCGACGCGCTGTCCGGCGGGCGCCTGCTGCTCGGGCTCGGCACCGGCTGGGCGCCCGAGGAGTACGCCGCCGTCGGCGTCCCGATGGGCGAGCGCGGCGCCCGCCTGGACGAGGCCCTCGACCTGTTCGACGCCTGGTGGCACACCGACCCCGTCGCCTTCGACGGCCGGTTCGCCACCGTCGTCCCGTCGCACGTGCACGCCAAGCCCCGCCGCGTGCCGGTCTACCTGGCGGGGTTCGCCCCGCGGGCACGGCGGCGCATCGCCGAGCGTGCCGACGGCTTCCTGCCCGTCGCCACCACCGACACCACCGACCTCGACGCGGCGGTGCCCCGGCCGTGGGCGCAGCTGCGCGCGGCCGCCGTCGCCGCCGGCCGGGCGCCCGACGCGGTCGGCGCGGTCCTGCGGGTCAACCCCCGGCCGGGCCAGAGCGCCGCGGACGCCGCCGCCGTGCTGCGCCGGGCCGCGGCGGACACCGACGTCGAGCACGCCTTCGTCGACCTCATGCACCTGGCCCGCGACACCGGCGGCGCGCTGGCGGCGGTCGAGGAGGTCCTCGCCGCGGTGTGACCCCGGCCCGCTGGTTCACTGGGGCGGTGGACCTCGACGTGATCACCCGCGGCTACGAGCTGGTCGCCGCGCGCCCGGCCTCGCTGCTGGCCGCGCTGCTCGCGCTCGCCGTCGTCGCCTGGCGCCCGACCTGGCGGCTGACCCGCACCGCGGTGACGATCGCCCACGAGGGCGGGCACGCTCTCGTCGCGGTGCTGGTGGGGCGCGGGCTGACCGGCATCCGGCTGCACGCGGACTCCTCCGGCGTCACCTACTCCACCGGCGCGGGCCGCGGCCCCGGCGTGGTGGTCATGTTCCTCGCCGGCTACGTCTTCCCGCCGCTGCTCGGGCTGGGCGGGGCGGTGCTCGTCGCGGCCGACCGGTCCGGGGCGATGCTCTGGATCGCGGTCGTCCTGCTCGCCGCGACGCTGCTGCAGATCCGCAACCTCTACGGCGGGCTCGCCGTCGTGGTGACCGGGGCGGTGCTGGTCGCGGTCGCGCTGCGGGCGGGGGAGGACCTGCGCACCGGGTTCGCCGCGGCGCTGACCTGGTTCCTGCTGTTCGGCGGGCTGAAGGCGGCCCTGGAGCTGCGCCGCGGGCGGCGCGGCGGGCGGCTGCGCCACTCCGACGCCGACCGGCTCGCCGAGCTCACCCCGCTCGGCGGCGGGGCGTGGGCGGCACTGTTCGTCCTCGTCGCGGCCGCCGCGACGCTCGCCGCCGGCTGGGTCGTGTTCGCCCCCGGCGGCGCGCCCGCCTGACAGCATGGGGGCATGGCTGAGGACTTCAACACCAGGGTGATCCGCGAGTTCCGGGAGAACGACGGCCGGGTCGGCGAGCCGTTCACCGGCCTGCCGATGATCCTCGTGCACCACGTCGGCGCGAAGAGCGGCGCCGAGCGCATCGCCCCGCTGCGCTGGTTCCCCGACGGCGACCGCTGGGTCGTCGTGGCCTCCGCGGCGGGCGCGCCGCGCCACCCCGCCTGGTTCCACAACCTGATGGCGAACCCGGACGTCACCGTCGAGATCTCCGACGGCGAGGGCGCGGTCGAGACCCGCCGGGTGCACGCGAGCGAGCTGCCCGACGACGAGCGCGAGCGCATCTGGACCTGGATCAAGGACACCAACGGCGGTTTCGCCGACTACGAGCGCAAGACCGACCGGAGGATCCCGCTGGTGGCGTTCACCGCGCGCTGAGACGCCCCGGCGGGCCCGGGGCGGGCGTCGGCGCCGCGGTGATGGCAGGGTCTGCGGCATGACGATCTCCCTCGAGCAGGCCCAGACCATCACCGCCGCGGCGCTGGCCCACGGCACCGAGCAGGGCTTCAACCCGCTCACCGTCGCGGTGCTCGACCCGGGCGGCGCGATCGTGGCCCTGGCCCGCCAGGACGGCTCGGGCTACCTGCGCCCGGACCTGGCCGTCGGCAAGGCCAACGGCGTGCTGGCGCTGGGCATGACCAACCGCGCGATCGCCGCGCGCGCCGCGGACTCCCCGGAGTTCTTCACCTCGGTGGCGAACCTGGCCGGCGGGAAGATGTTCTCGGTGCCGGGCGGGGTCTTCGTGAAGGACGCGAGCGGGGCCGTGCTCGGCGCCGTCGGCGTCACCGGCGACGCCTCGCTCAACGACGAGGCCGCCGCCGTCGCGGGCATCGAGGCCGCCGGTCTCGTCGCGGTCACCGGCGCCGAGTAGCTCCCGGCCCCGGACGAGCCGCACCCCCGGGCGACGAGGTCAGCCCGGGGGCGCGGAGGGGACACGGTCCTGCCGCCGAGGTAGGACCGTGCACGTGCGTGGTCACGCGCCGCAGCGCGGAGGGTCTCGCGTGGGCCGGGCGCCGACGGTCCGACGACCCGGTGGTGTCACCGACCGGGGCACGGCAGGTGGCGCCGTCACCCCGTGTGACCTGGAACACGGTGATGTCGAGTCAAGCAGTCGCGTCCTGTCCGTGTCAACGGATCCGCGGACGCGGTTGGCGAGATGATCTCTGGACCGATTCCGCGTTCGCGTTGCTGCACCCGGACCTGGCCGTGGGAGGGGGTCGCATCCCGCACCCCGCACGCAGCGCATCAGGGACGTCCCCGATCCCGGTGGTCGGGGCCGCCGGATCGGGTCCCGGGGCGCGTCAGCGATGTTCCGGCGGCCGTGCGGCACTACGGTCGGAACCGGCCACCGCGGCCCCCGCCCACGGGGCGGACCCGTCCAGGGAGGACTCATGATCGGGACGATCATCGGATGGATCGTGTTCGGCCTCATCGCGGGCTTCATCGCCCGTGCGGTCGTGCCGGGCAAGGACGACATCGGCATCGTCCGCACCATCGTGCTCGGCATCGTCGGCTCGTTCGTCGGTGGACTCGTCGCGAGCCTGTTCACCGGCTTCAGCAGCTTCCAGCCCGCCAGCTGGATCGGCTCCATCATCGGCGCGATCATCGTGCTGGTCATCTACAACAAGGTGACCGGTCGCAAGCAGGTCGGCCGCTGACCTGCCGACCGGCCACCGACGGCGCCGCCCGGAGCTTCCGGGCGGCGCCGTCTCGCGTCGTCGGCCCGATCGGGTCCGAACGGTGACCATTCGGAACGTTTGGTGATGATGCGCACGGGTCACTCGGTGTCAGCTTGGTCCGGCATGCCGGGCCTCCGCTGCATCTGTTCGCCGCTCAGAGGAGACACGTCATGCTCTGGACCATTCTCATCGCCATCGTCGTCGGTCTCATCGCCGGCTTCCTGGCCCGTGCCATCGTCCCCGGCAACGACAGCATGGGCATCCTGCCGACGATCGTGCTCGGCATCGTCGGCTCGCTCGTCGGTGGCCTGCTGTGGTCGCTGATCTCCGGTGGCGGAAGCGGCCAGTTCATGAGCTTCTCCGTCGGCGGGATCATCGGTTCGGTGATCGGTGCGATCATCGTGCTGGTCATCTACAACGCGATCACCGGGCGCAAGAAGGTCGGCCGCTGACGCAGCGGTAGTCCTCCGCAGGTCCACGACGCCGCTCCGTCCCTCCGGACGGGGCGGCGTCGTCGTGTGCGCCCACCCCCCGACCCCCCCCGCACCGCGGGTGGGTGGCCCCGGCCCTCCGGGCCGCGGGGGCCGTCGGGGAGACTGGGGTGAGTACCCGCCCTCCCGATCTGGAGCTCTCGATGCCGCACGGAACCGTCCGCTGGTTCGACGCCGACCGGGGGTTCGGCTTCCTCGCCCCCGAGGACGGCTCGCCGGACGTGTTCGTGCACGCCTCCGAGATCGTCGGGGGCGACGGGGCGGCGGTGCTCCGCGAGGGCCAGGTCGTCGAGTTCGAGGTCGGCGAGAACGACCGCGGCCCCCAGGCGCTGCGGGTGCGCGTCACCGCCGAGGCGGCCGACAGCGCCCTGGGCCTGCTCGGCACCGTCAGCTGGTACGAGCCGGGCAAGGGGTACGGCTTCGCGACGCCCGACGGCGGCGGCGCCGACATCTTCGTGCACAGCTCCGCCATCGTGACCGGGGGCGTGGTCACCGAGGGGCAGCGGGTGGCCTTCCTGGTCGTCGAGGGCGAGCGCGGCCCGCAGGCCGGGCACGTGATCCCGCTGGGCGCGGCTGCCGGAGCGCCCGCGGCGGACGACACCGCCGACGACGCGGACGGCACGGTCGCCTGGTACGACGAGGACAAGGGCTTCGGCTTCATCACCCCCGACTCCGGCGGCGAGGACGTCTTCGTCCACGCCCGGGCCCTGGCCGAGGGGCTGACCTGGCTCGCGGAGGGCGACCGCGTCGACTTCGAGGTGACCGAGGCCGACCGGGGTCCGCAGGCCCGCGACGTCCACCTCGTCCGGGGCGGGCTGCCCCCGGCGGCGCCGAAGCGGCAGGCGCCCGCGGCGCGGCAGGCGTCGCGGGACGTGCCCGCCCGGGGCGGCGAGGGCGTCGTCGCGCGCTACGACGAGGAGCGCGGCTTCGGGTTCATCACCCCGGACTCCGGCGGCGACGACCTGTTCGTGCACGTCTCGGTGATCGCGGGGGCGGAGCCGCTGGCGGAGGGCGACCGGGTCCGCTTCGCGGTGCGCCAGAGCGACCGGGGCCCGCAGGCCGACCGCGTCGAACGCCTCTGACGCGGTCGCTCAGCGCGGGGCCGGGCCGACCGAGCCCCGCACGACCAGCGGGCACTCCAGCCGCCGGACCACCGGCGGCGGCGCCGTCGACCCGGTGACGGCGGCGAGCAGCAGCCCGACCGCGGCCTCGCCCATCGCGCGGTGCGGCAGCGCCACGGTCGTCAGCGGCGGCGCGGTGTGCTCGGAGAGCATCCGCTGGTCGTCGAACCCGACGACCGACAGGTCGCCGGGCACCGACAGCCCCAGGCGTGCCGCGGCCTGCAGCACACCCGTGGCGACGCGGTCGTTGTAGCAGGTCACCCCGGTCGGCCGGTCCGGGCCGGACAGCAGGTGCAGCGCCGCGGCGTAGCCGTCGGACAGGTCGCCGCCGGCGTGGCGCACCGGGCCCTCGGCGACGCCGGCCGCGGCGAGGGCGTCGCGGTGCCCGGCGAGGCGCTCCGCGGTGGCGATGTCGTCGATCCCGCCGACGACGGCGATCCGGCGGTGCCCGGCGTCGAGCAGCGCCCGGGTCGCGGTGGCGCCGCCGGCGCGGTCGTCGGGCAGCACGGCGGCACGGTCGTCGCCGGCCGGCAGGCAGTTCGCCAGGACGGTGGGGGTGTCTCCGAGCCCGTCGGGCAGCGCGACCCGGTACGGCGACATCGCGGCGTAGAGGATGCCGTCGACCCGCCGGTCGAGCAGCGCGTCGACGGCCGCGGCCTCCTTCACCGGGTCGCCGCCGGAGTCGACGGTGAGCACGAGGTGCTCCGCGGCCCAGGCGGTCTCCATCGCGCCGGTGAGCAGCTCCCCGGCGAAGGGCGACGACGCGATGTGGTCGGTGACCAGCCCGATCACCGCGGTGCGGCGGCGCCGCAGCCCGCGGGCGACGGCGTCGGGGCGGTAGCCGAGCTCGGCGGCGGCGGCGCGGATCCGCTCCTGGGTGGCGGGGGACAGGTTGCCCTCGGCGCGCCCGTTGAACACGAAGCTCACCGCGGTGTGCGAGACCCCGGCCCGCTTGGCGACGTCCTTGGACGTCGGCCGGCTCCCCGCCACGACCACCCTCCCCACCGTGCCGACCGTGCCCGACGCCCCCACCCTACTGAGCGGGGGCGGCGCCCGGTCCGGCGTCCGGGCCGAGGGTGCCGGTCCCCGCCAGGGCCGGGTCGAGGGCCCACCCGCGCAGGGTGGTCTCGGCCGTGCCGCGCGGCACCACGACCCGGGCGGGGCCGGACGGCGCCGGGTACACCTTCTCGGTCACCACGGCGCGGCCGTCGGCGTAGACCTCGACGACCGGGCCGTCGACGAGGACGCGCAGGTGGGTCCGCGTGCCGGGCGGCACCGCGGCCGTGACGGCGCCGGGCCGGGGCAGCGGGTGCGCGGTGGCGGCGGGAACGCTCCCGCGGTCGACGGTGACCAGGCCGTGCGACGGCGCGGCCCGCACGACCACCGCGTCGCCGAGGTGGAGCTCGACCTCGGTGCCGGGCACGGAGATCCCGGCGTCCAGCTCCAGTTCGTAGCCGGCGGGCAGGTCCGCGCCGGGCACCAGCGGGGTGCCGCGCAGGCCGGTCAGCTCGCGGGCGGGCTCGACCCGCAGGCCGCCGTCGTCGTGCACCCCGATCTCGCGGGGGAAGGTGGCGCACCCGGCCCAGCCCGCGGTGGCCGAGTCCGCGGGGGAGCGGGACTCCCAGCTCCAGCCCCACAGCAGCGTGCGGCCGGGCTCGGCCAGTGCGGTCGCCGCGTAGTGGTCGCGGCCGTGGTCGAGGGGGCCGCCGCCGTCGGGCCGGAAGCGCAGCCCGTGCCCGCCGGCGTCGAGTGTGCCGGTCAGCGCGACGGTGGAGTAGGTGACGTCGGCGATCCACAGCGACAGGACGAGCACCCAGCGGCCGTCGCCGGCGGGGACGAGGGCGGGGCACTCCCAGGCGTCGGCGGGGCGGGCGATGCGGGCCGCGACCGGGTCGCCCGGGTCGAGCAGCGACCCGGCCGGACGCCAGTCGCCCAGGTCGTCGCCGATCCGGTGGACCAGCACGTCGGGCCGGCCCCCGCCGCGGTGGCCGGCGCCGACGATCCCCCAGCGGACCCCGCCCGCCTCGAGCAGGAACGGGTCGCGGAAGGCGAGGAGGTCGGTTCCCGGCGGCGGCCCGTCGACGACCGGCTCGGGCTCGGCCTTGAACGACGAGACGGCGTCGTCGGTGGCCCGCGCGAGCATGACCGAGCCGATGCCGTCGGTGCGGTCCATGCCGGTGTACACCGCGGTCGGGACGCCGTCCTCGACCACCGCGCACCCCGACCAGGCCCCGAGCGCGTCGCGCCCGCCGGGCGTGGGTGCGAGCGCGATCCCGTGGTCGGTCCAGGTCAGCAGGTCCGGGCTGGACGCGTGCGACCAGTGGATGTCGCCCCACTCGGTCGACCCGGGGTTGTGCTGCTGGAACAGGTGGTAGCGCCCGGCGTGCCACAGCGGCCCGTTGGGGTCGTTGCACCAGCCGCCGGCGGCCGGTCGGACGTGGTGACGGGGACGGTTCCGGTCGCTCATCGGGCGCTCCTACGGCGTCGTGGGGGCTTGCGCAACGGAAGCTAACACGTCAAAGTCTCCGATGCCTAACACGAGTTAGCCACCGACGGCGGTGGCTCGGCGCAAGGGAGCGCGCGATGACGGACACTCGATCCGTGACGGTCGGACCGGGCGGTACGGGCGCCGGGCCGGCGCCGCTGCGCCGGCGCAACGCGGTGCTCGCCGCGTCGGCGCTGGCGCTGTTCTTCATGACCTGGTCGCTGAGCTGGTCGCTGTTCGCGATCTGGCTGACCGGCGAGATCGGCCTGTCACCGGGCCGCAGCGCCCTGGTGGTGGGCGCGAACTCGGTGGGCTGCCTGCTGGTCATGCCGGTCTACGGGTTCCTGCAGGACCGGCTCGGGCTGCGGCGCAACCTGCTGCTGGTCGTCGGCGGCCTCATGGTGCTGGCCGGGCCGTTCTACATCCACGTCTACGGGCCGCTGCTGCAGCACGCGTTCCTGGCCGGGCTGGTGGTCGGGGCGCTCTACCTCGCGAGCGCGTTCGCCGTCGCCGTCGCCACCCTGGAGTGCTACGTCGAGCGGCTCGGCCGCCTGCAGGGCTTCGAGTTCGGCCCAGTGCGCATGTGGGGCTCGCTCGGCTGGGCGGCCGCGACCTGGGTCGCGGGGCGGCTGTTCACCATCGACCCGCGGATCGCGTTCTGGGCGGCCTCGGCGACCGCGGTGCTGTTCGTGCTGGTCCTGCTCGCGATCCGGGTCCCCGGCGGCGGCCGGGCCGGTGCCGTCGACGCGGCGGCCTCCACCGTCTCCCCGCGCGAGGCGCTCGGCCTGCTGCGCAACCCCGCCTCCGCCGGGCTGGTGCTCTACGTCGTCGCGGTGACCGCGACCTACGGCGTGTACGACTCGATGTTCCCCTCCTACTTCGCCTCGCTGTTCCCCACCGCCGCCGAGGGGACGCAGACCTACGCGACGCTCAACGCGGTGCAGGTGTTCCTCGAGGCGGGCGGGATGGCGCTCGCGCCGTTCCTGGTCAACCGGGTCGGGCCGCGCCGGGCGCTGCTGCTCGCCGGCGCCGTGATGGCGCTGCGCATCCTGCTGTCGGGCGTCGTGGTCGACCCGCTCGCGATCTCGGCGGTGAAGCTGCTGCACGCCGTCGAGCTGCCGATCATGCTCATCGCGGTGTTCAAGTACGTGAACCGGCACTTCGAGGCGCGCTACTCGGCCACGGTGTACCTGGTCGGCTACCAGCTGGTGACGCAGTTCGGGTCCGCGATCATCTCGCCGCTGGCCGGGGTGGGCTACGACCGGCTCGGCTTCGCCCACACCTATCTGCTCATGGGCACCGTCGTCGCGGTGTTCACCGCCGTCTCCGTGCTCACCCTGCGCCGCGACGGGGCCGACCGGGTGGCGGTACCGCTGCGGGTCTGAGTCCCGCGCACGCGCCGAGGCCCGGCACCCCGCAGGGGGTACCGGGCCTCGGTGGGTGTCGCGTCAGGCGCGGATCACACGTCGTAGTAGAGCGCGAACTCGTACGGGTGCGGGCGCAGCCGGAGCGGGTCGATCTCGTTCTCGCGCTTGTAGGCGATCCAGGTCTCGATCAGGTCCGGGGTGAACACGCCGCCCTCGAGCAGGTAGTCGTGGTCCTCCTCGAGCTTGTCGATGACCGCGCCCAGCGAGGACGGGACCTGCGCGATGTCCTTGGCCTCCTCGGGCGGGAGCTCGTAGAGGTCCTTGTCGATCGGCGCCGGCGGCTCGATCTTGTTCTTGATCCCGTCGAGGCCGGCCATCAGCATCGCCGAGAAGGCGAGGTACGGGTTGCCGGACGAGTCGGGGCAGCGGAACTCGATGCGCTTGGCCTTCGGGCTGTCGCCGGAGAGCGGGATACGGATGCAGGCCGAGCGGTTGCGGGCCGAGTAGACCAGGTTGACCGGCGCCTCGAAGCCCGGCACCAGGCGGTGGAACGAGTTCACCGTCGGGTTGGTGAAGGCCAGCAGCGACGGCGCGTGGTGCAGCAGGCCGCCGATGTAGTAGCGGGCGGTGTCGGACAGGCCGCCGTAGCCGGACTCGTCGTGGAACAGCGGCTGGCCGTCCTTCCACAGCGACTGGTGCACGTGCATGCCCGAGCCGTTGTCGCCGAACAGCGGCTTCGGCATGAAGGTCGCGGTCTTGCCGTTCTGCCACGCCACGTTCTTCACGAGGTACTTGAAGAGCATGACATCGTCGGCCGCACGCAGCAGCGTGTCGAACTTGTAGTTGATCTCGGCCTGACCGGCGGTGCCGACCTCGTGGTGCTCGCGCTCCACCTCGAAGCCCGACGCCTGCATGGTGCTGACGATGTCGGCACGCAGGTCGGCGTAGTGGTCGACCGGCGGGACGGGGAAGTAGCCGCCCTTGTAGTTGACCTTGTAGCCCAGGTTGCCGCCGGCCTCCTCGCGGCCGGTGTTCCACCAGCCCTCCGCGGAGTCGATGTGGTGGTAGGCCTGGTGCGGGTCGGTGCCGAACCGGATCGAGTCGAAGACGTAGAACTCGGCCTCGGGCGCCATGAAGGCGGTGTCGGCGATGCCGGAGGCGCTCAGGTACTCCTGCGCCTTGCGGGCCACGTTCCGCGGGTCACGGGAGTAGGGCTCACCGGTGATCGGGTCGTGGACGAAGAAGTTGATGTTCAGCGTCTTGTGCTTGCGGAACGGGTCGACGCGCGCGGTGTTCGGGTCCGGGAACAGCGCCATGTCGGACTCGTTGATCGCCTGGAACCCGCGGACCGACGAGCCGTCGAAGGCCGCGCCGTTCTCCAGGAGATCACCGGCCGTCTTGGCGGGGACGGTGAGGTGCTGCATGACGCCGGGCAGGTCGCAGAACCTGATGTCGACGTACTCGACCTTCTCGTCCGAGATGTACTTGAGTACCTCTTCGGCGTTGCTGAACACTCTCTCGGGCTCCTTCAATCGCTGGTGGAGATCGTGGGTGACGGTAGGAGTGCCGTGTTGCTCACCCATCACTCACCTGTTTCACCGACGTTAACTGAACCGCCCGCGACCTGGGTCACGTTCGTTCCCGATGCCCGGTCCGGGCCGCCACCGCCGGTGTCTCTGCGCCGCCTACGCTAGAAGGCATGGCCCGCTGGATCGAGTCCTGGCTCCCCGGTTCATCCCCCGGAGGGGGCGACGGTCCGGCGGCGCACCCGGGCGAGCGCTTCGGGCTGCCGGCGAGCGGGCACTACAGCGTCGCCGGGTTCGGGCGCCGCGTCGGCGGGGTCTGCATCGACTGGTTCCTGTGCTACCTGCTCGTCCTGCTCGTGGCCGGGGTCGACGCACTGGGCACCGCGGAGTTCAGCTGGTGGGTGCTGGGGGCGTGGTTCGTCCTCACCTCGCTGTCGGTCGCGGTGCTCGGCACCTCGCCGGGACACCGGGCGCTGGGGATGCGCGTGGCCCGCACCGACATGGCGACCCACGTCGGCGTGCCCCGGGCGGTGCTGCGCACCGCGATGGTCGCGGTCGTGCTGCCGCCGTTCCTGCGCGACGCCGACGGCCGCGGCTGGCACGACCGGGCGTCCTCGACGATCGTCGTCCGGACGCTGCGGGCCTGAGCCCGCTCAGCCCGCCGCGGGCGGCGGCGTGCCGAGGACCGAGGCGCGGGTGCCCGCCAGATGCACCCGCAGCGCGTGCACCGCGCCGCGGTGGTCGCGCGCACGCACCCGGTCCAACATCGCCCGGTGCTCGGTGACGAGCCGCTCGGCCCGGCCGGGGAAGCGCCCGCCGAGCGCGCCGTGGTTCATGCGGAGCTGCCGGTCGCGCAGCGAGCCGTAGACCTCCAGCAGGAGGCTGCGGCACCCGGCGGACACCAGCGCGACGTGGAACCGGCGGTCGGCCTCGACGAAGCCGGACTCGTCGCGCGCCGCGACGGCGGCGACCTGCTCGTCGATCGCGGCCGACATGGCGGCGACGACCTCGCCGAGGGTCTCGTCGTCGGTCCCGACGACCGTCTCGATGGCGTGGGACTCGATGACGTCGCGGGCCTCGACCACGGCGTCCACCTCGCCGGGGGAGACCGGCACCACCAGTGCGCCGCGCTTGGGGAACAGCTTGAGCAGCCCCTCGGACTGCAGCTGCAGGAAGGCCTCGCGCACCGGGGTGCGGCTCAGCTGCAGCGGGCGGGCGACCTGCCCCTCGCTGATGAGCTCGCCCGCCGGGAGCGTCCCGTCGAGGATCCCGGCCTTCGCGAACCGGTACGCGCGCTCGGTCGCGCTGGCGTCGCCCGGTCTGTCGTCCACGACTGAATCATGCCGTACGCAGGCCGTTCGTGTTCGCGAGGCTTGCCCGTCGAGCCCGCTGTCCCTACCGTTCGGGTCGGGCACGCGACATAGATGCATGTTGGATACCGGGAGGACCGGGTGATCCTCAGCCACGGTGCGGTGCAGGACCGGGGTGTCACGACGCTGCTGGACGACCTCGTCCGGCGGACGTCGCGACGGCTGGGCGGCGCGGGCGGCGCCGTGGCGCTGCTGCGCGCGCCCGGTGCCGGCGACGGCGTCGCGACGACCGTCGTCCACCACGACCCCCTGCCCTCGGTCGGGCCGGTGCTGAGCCGCCTCGTCCGGGAGCAGCGGACGGTCGTCGTGCCGGGCCCGCCCGGCCTGATCGGCGCCCCGCTCTGGTGGGACGACGAGCTCCTCGGGGCCTGCGTGTTCGGCGGCGACCCGTTCGCCGTCGCCGACACCACCGAGGTCGAGGGCTTCGCCGGGCGGGCCGCGGTCGCCGTGGTGGCCGCCCGGCTGCTCGCCGACGCCGTCCCGGCGGCCCCGGACCTGGTGACGGTGCTGCGCACCGAGCTCGACCGGGCCCTGCACGCGCTCGGAGCCCGCGGCGGGGTCGTGACGATGGGCGCGGACCGGGTGCCCGACCCGGCCGTCGGCGAGGCGGTCCTGGTCGTCGCGCGGGCGCTGCTCGACAACGCGGTGCGCCACTCCGCGGCCGGCACGCTGCGGCTGGGGCTGGTGTTCGAGCCCGGCGCGGTCCGGCTGATCGTCGAGGACGACGGACGCGGCTTCGACCCGGTCCGCGGCGCGGGAGCGGGGCTGGCCCGCGCGGCCGCCGCGGTGCGCGCCGCCGGCGGTCAGCTCGACGTCGACAGCACCCCGGGCTGGGGCACCCGGGTGCGGGCCTGCTTCCCGGACCCGCCGGCGCCGTGCGCGTCGTTCTCCCCCGGGGCGCGGGTCGCCGCGCCCGCGACCGGGTCGCGCTGCGTGCTGACGCAACGCGAGCGGGAGGTCCGCGAGCTCGTCGAGCAGGGGCTGGCCGACAAGCAGATCGCCTTCCGGCTCGCCATCTCGGTGAAGACCGTCGAGAAGCACGTGGGCGCCGTCCTGCGCAAGACCGGCGCCCGCAACCGCACCATGCTCGCCCGGTTCGGCGCGGGGAGCTGAGCCGTCCGGACCTGACCGGACGGCGTGGGGGTAGGGACAGTCCTCATATCTGCGCAGGCAGCCGAACTCCTAGCGTCGTGACGTGCCCGGGGTCACACCGGGCCGGACTCGACGAGGAGTGAGGCCCGAATGCAGCGACTGACCCTGCAGGACGCGGAGAAGGCACTGGCCGCCGGACTGGCCAAGGCCACCGAGATCGGCCAGCCGATGAACGTCGCCGTCGTGGACGACGGCGGCCACCTGCTCGCCTTCGCCCGCCAGGACGGCGCGATCCGGGTGAGCATCGACATCGCCCAGCGCAAGGCGCGCACCTCGATCCTGATGAACCTCCCGACCGCCGCACTGACCCCGCTGGTGCAGCCCGGCGCCGAGCTCTACGGCCTGGAGCAGACCTCCGGCGGGCTGGTGACCTTCGGCGGCGGCATCCCGATCCACCGCGACGGCGAGCTGGTCGGGGCGGTCGGCGTCAGCGCCGGGTCGGTCGAGCAGGACGTGACGGTGGCCGAGGCCGCCGTCGCGGCGCTGGCGTGACCCGCGGCGACGTCGGCGAGCTCGCCGCCGAGTTCGCGGGCACCTTCGTCCTGATCGTGATCGGCTGCGGCACCGTCGCGCAGGTCCTCACCTCCGACGGCGCCGCCGGCGACTGGTCCACCCTGGTCTGGGGCTGGGGCGTCGCGGTGACGATGGGCGTCTACGTCGCCGGACGGGTCAGCGGCGCCCACCTCAACCCGGCCGTCACCCTGGCGCTGGCGGTGTTCAAGGGCTTCGCCTGGCGCAAGGTGCTGCCGTACTCGCTGGCCCAGACCGCCGGCGCGTTCGTGGCCGCCCTGGTCGTGCGCGCCGTCTACGCCGACGCGATCGCCCGGGTCGACGCCGGCCACACCACCGCCACCCAGACCATCTTCTCGACGCTGCCGGGCGAGGGGATCTCGATCCTCACCGCGTTCGGGGACCAGATCGTCGGCACCGCGATCCTCGTGTTCGTGATCTTCGCGCTCACCAACGCGCTGAACAACCCGCCCGGCGCGAACACCGCGCCGTTCATGATCGGCTTCCTGGTCGTCGGCATCGGCATCTCCTTCGGGGCCAACGCCGGCTACGCCATCAACCCGGCCCGCGACCTCGGCCCGCGGCTGGCCTCGTTCGTCACCGGTTACGACACCGCCTTCGTCACCGCCGCCGGCGTCCCCTACTGGTGGTTGCCGATCGTCGCCCCGCTGCTGGGCGGCCTGCTCGGGGGCGGCGCGTTCGTGCTGCTCGTGGAGCGCTTCCTCACCCCCGCCGAGATCGAGATGGCCGCGAGCGGGGAGGTCCCGGTCGGCCGGGTCCCGCAGCCCGCGGCGCCCGCCGAGCACCCGTCCCAGCTGGAGGAGACCCGATGAGCACCACCCTCGGACCCACCGACTACCCGCTGTCGGTGCAGCGGCCCGAGCTGCTGCGGACGCCCACCGGCCGCCCGCTCGCCGACGTCACGATGGCCGCCGTCGTCGCGGGGGAGATCCGCAACGAGGACCTGCGCATCGCACCCGGGACCCTGCAGCTGCAGGGCGAGATCTCCGAGGCGGTGGGCCGCCGCCAGCTCGGGGAGAACATGCGCCGGGCCGCCGAGCTGACCGCCGTGCCGGACGAGGAGGTCCTCGCGATCTACAACGCGCTGCGCCCGCGGGCCTCCTCGGCGGCGCGGCTGGCCGAGATCGCCGACCGGCTCGAGAACGCCTACTCCGCCACGCTCTGCGCCGCGCTCGTCCGCGAGGCCGCGCAGGTCTACGCCGACCGCGACCTGCTCGCCCGCGAAGGAGACTGACCGATGACCAGCACCCTGCCCGCCGCCGGCGCGCCGGCACCCCCGCGCACCTCGCGGCGCACCGAGATGCTCGAGTCCCGCCCGGTCAACCTCGACGGCTTCGTCGAGGAGTGGCCGGAGAAGGGCCTCGTCGCGATGGAGAGCGACTTCGACCCCGCGCCGAGCGTGCGCGTCGAGAACGGCGTGATCGTCGAGCTCGACGGCCGCCCGCGCGCCGAGTTCGACTTCATGGACACCTTCATCGCCGACCACGCGCTCGACGTGGACGTCGCCGAGCACGCCAACGCCGTCCCGTCGGCCGACATCGCCCGGATGCTCGTCGACCCGCGCGTCACCCGCGCCGAGGTCCTCGACCTCACCCGCGGTCTCACCCCGGCCAAGCTCCTCGACGTCGTCAAGCTGCTCAACGTCGTCGAGATCATGATGTCGATGCAGAAGATGCGGGCCCGCCGCACGCCCGCCAACCAGGCGCACTCCACCAGCGCCCGGGACAACCCCGTGCAGGTCGCCGCCGACGCCGCGGAGGCCGCGCTGCGCGGCTTCGCCGAGCTGGAGACGACCCTGGGCGTGCTGCGCTACGCCCCGCTCGTCGCGATCGGCCTGCAGGTCGGGGCCCAGGCCGGGCGCGGCGGGGTGATCACCCAGTGCGCCCTGGAGGAGGCCACCGAGCTCGACCTCGGCATGCGCGGCATCACCGGCTACGCCGAGACGATCTCGGTCTACGGGACCGAGTCGGTCTTCGTCGACGGCGACGACACCCCCTGGTCCAAGACGTTCCTCGCGAGCGCCTACGCCTCGCGCGGGATCAAGATGCGCTTCACCTCGGGCACCGGCTCGGAGGTGCAGATGGGCAACGCCGAGGGCCGCTCGATGCTCTTCCTGGAGATCCGCTGCATCCTGATGGCCAAGGGTGCCGGGGTGCAGGGGCTGCAGAACGGCTCGATCTCCTGCATCGGTGTGCCCGGCGCCGTGCCCGGCGGCATCCGCGCCGTCGCCGCGGAGAACCTCGTCTGCAACATGGTCGACCTGGAGTGCGCAGCCGGCAACGACCAGTCGTTCTCGCACTCGGCGATGCGCCGGACCAGCCGGCTCATGCCGCAGCTGCTGTCCGGCCAGGACCTGGTGTGCTCCGGCTTCTCCGGCGTCCCGAACTCGGACAACATGTTCGCCGGGTCCAACCTCGACGTCGAGGACTACGACGACTGGAACACCATCCAGCGCGACCTGCAGATCGACGGCGGGCTGCGCCACGTCCGCGAGCCGGAGATCCTCGCCGTGCGGGAGAAGGCGGCGCGGGCCATGCAGGCCGTGTTCGCCGAGCTCGACCTCCCGCGCATCACCGACGACGAGGTCGAGGCCGCCACCTACGCCAACTCCAGCGCCGACTACCCGCTGCGCGAGGTCCTGGAGGACCTCAAGGGCGCCCAGTCGGTGATGGACCGCGGTGTCACCGGCCTGGACCTGGTGAAGATCCTGGAGCGGACCGGCTTCCACGACATCGCCGAGAACCTGCTGGCCGTGCTGCGCCAGCGCGTGTCCGGCGACCTGCTGCAGACCTCGGCGATCCTCGACGGGGACTTCGTGCCGCGCGCGGCGATCAACGACGCCAACGACTACGCCGGCCCGGGCACCGGCTACCGCCTGAGCGGTGAGCGGTGGACCGAGCTCAAGCGGCTCCGTCACGTCACCAGCGCCGAGAACCCCGAGGAGGAGGTCTCGTGAGCACCCCGACCGAGAACCCGTACCGGCTGTCCCTGACCGAGACCGGCCCCGCCGCCCGCGGCACCCGGCCCGACGAGGTCGTCATCGCGCTGTCCCCGGCCTTCGGCGGGTTCTTCACCCGCACGATCGTCGACGTCCCGCACGCCGAGGTGCTCCGCCAGCTCATGGCCGGCATCGAGGAGCAGGGCGTCACCTCGCGGCTGGTGCGGGTGTGGGACACCGCCGACCTGGCCGCGATCGCGCACACCGGGGCGAAGCTGTCCGGCTCGGGCATCTGCGTCGGCGTGCTGTCGCGGGGCACCACGATGATCCACCAGAAGGACCTGGCCCGGCTGAGCAACCTGGAGCTGTTCCCGCAGTCCCCGCTGCTCGACGCCGAGGTCTTCCGCGGCATCGGGTCCAACGCCGCCCAGTACGCCAAGGGCGAGTCCCCGCAGCCGGTCCCGACCCGCAACGACCAGATGGCACGCCCGCGCTGGCAGGCCAAGGCGGCGTTGCTGCACCTCAAGGAGTTCGAGCAGATCCGGCACGGCGTCCGGCCCGTCGAGGTGTCGGTGTCCGGCGCACTGAGCGACGCGGGCTGAGAGGGGGACGGGTGCACGGGACGGACGCGTCGCGCCTCGTCGTGGGTGTGGACATCGGCAACTCGACGACCGAGGCCTGCGCGGCGACGGTCGACGCGCGCGGCCGGGTCACCCACCTCGGTACCGCCCTGACCCGCACCACCGGGGTCAAGGGCACCCCGGACAACACCGACGGCGCGGTCACCGCGGTCCGCCGGGCCCTGGAGCGGGCCCGGCGGAGCGTGGCCGAGCTGGACGAGGTGCTGCTCAACGAGGCCACCCCGGTGATCAGCGGGCTGGCCATGGAGACGATCACCGAGACGATCATCACCGAGTCCACGATGATCGGGCACAACCCGTCGACCCCGGGTGGCGAGGGCCTCGGGGTCGGCGTCACGGTGGCGATCGAGGACCTGGCCGGGACGGGACCGGTGCCGGACGGGCCGGTGATCGCCGTCGTCGGGCGGGGGTGGGACTTCGACCGGGTCGCCGCGGTGCTGGGCGGTGCCCTCGGGCGCGGTCTGGACCTGGTCGCCGCCGTGCTCGCCCAGGACGACGCCGTCCTGGTCGCCAACCGGATCCCGGTGGCCGTCCCGATCGTCGACGAGGTCGGCGCCGTCGAGCGGGTGCCGCTGGGCATGACGGCCGCGGTCGAGGTCGCCGCGCCCGGGCGCACCATCCGGACCCTGGCCGACTCCTACGGCCTGGCCACGGTGTTCGGCCTCGACCCCGAGCAGACCCGCCAGGTCGCGCCGGTCGCGCGGGCGCTGACCGGGAACCGGTCGGCGGTCGTCGTGCGGACGCCGGCCGGGGACGTCTCCGACCGCCGGGTACCGGTCGGGGAGCTGGCCCTGACCGGGGCCGGCAAGACCCTGCGGATCGACGTCGACGCGGGCGCCGACGCGATCATGGACCTGCTCGCCCGGGTCCAGCCCCTCGACGACGCGACCGGGCAGCCCGGCACGCACGTCGGCGGGATGCTCGCCCAGGTCCGCGACACCATGACCGACGTGACCGGGCGACCGGCCGCGGAGATCCGGATCCGCGACGTCCTGGCCGTGGACACCTTCGTCCCGCGGGAGGTCCGCGGCGGGCTGGCGGGCGAGGTCGCGCTGGAGAACGCGGTGGCGCTCGCCGCGATGGTGCGCACCAGCCGCAGCCGCATGCAGGTCGTCGCCGACCGGGTCGCCGCGGCCCTCGGCTGCCACGCCCGCATCGGCGGCGTCGAGGGGGAGATGGCGGTGCGCGGGGCGCTCACCACGCCGGGCACCGACACCCCCATCGCGGTGCTCGACATGGGCGGCGGCTCCACCGACGCGGCCCTGCTCACCCGCGACGGGACGTCCACCGCGGTGCACGTCGCCGGGGCGGGGGAGCTGGTCACCAAGCTCATCGACTCCGAGCTCGCCCTCGACGACCGGGAGACCGCCGAGCAGGTCAAGTGGTACCCGCTGGCCAAGGTGGAGAGCTTCTTCCACCTGCGTCACGAGGACGGCTCGGTCCAGTTCTACACCGAGCCGCTGCCGTCGCACGTGTTCGCCCGGGTCGTCGTGATGACCCCGGACGGTCCTGTCCCGGTGCCGACCCGGCACTCGGTCGACCACGTCGTGCGGGTGCGCCGGGAGGCCAAGCGCCGGGTGTTCGTCGTCAACGCCCTGCGCGCGCTGCGCCAGGTCGCGCCGGGCGGGTCGCTGCGGATGCTGGACTTCGTGGTGCTGCTCGGGGGCTCGGCGCTCGACTTCGAGATCCCCCGGATGATCGCCGACGCGCTCGCCGGGCAGGGCGTCGTCTGCGGGACGGGCAACGTGCACGGCACCGAGGGCCCGCGCAACGCGGTGGCCTCGGGGCTGGTGGACGCGCACGCCCACGCGATGGTCGCCGACGCGGAGCCGGTCGCGTGAGCCCCGCCGCGTCGGCCCCGGAACCGCCCGCGGTGGTCGTGCGCCACCACCCCGACGCCCCCGCGGCGGTGCTGCGCGAGGTGCTCGCCGGCGTGGAGGAGGAGGGGGTGCCCGCCGCCGCGTGGCCCGACCCGACCGCCGTCGGCGGGCCGCCCGGCGACGCGGGCGCGGTCGCGCTGGCCCACCGGGCGGCCCGGCGGTCGCGGCTCGACGTCGGCGTCGGGATCGACGCGGCCGGTGCCGTCGTGGTGCACCACGCGAAGCTGCCGGCCGACCGGCCCGCGCTCACCGAGCCCGGGCCGGTGCGGGCGGGTGCCCACCCGCCGTACGGGCGTGCCGCCGGTGCCGCCGCGGCCCGGATCGTCACCGGGCTGCCGCTGCCCGCCGTGCCCGGGGACCGGCCGTGACCGGGCGGGCCGCACCGGGCCGGTCGCTCGCCCGCGTGCTCGTCTGGGCCGCCGTGCTCCTGCTGCTGCTGGTGGTGTCGGCCGGCGCGCAGGCGCTCGCCGTGGTCGCCGCCGCGGTGGTGCTGGTACCGGGGAGCGCCGTGGTGCCCGGCGCCGGGCCGGTGGCGTCGTGACCCGGGTGCGGGCCGCGGCGCCGCCGGTGGGCGAGGTGCTCGCCGGGCTCGCCGCCGTCGGGCCGTTCTTCGAGCTCCGCGAGCTGGCCGCCGAGCGCGCCGCCGGCCGTCCGGTACGCGACCTGGCCGCGTTCCTGGCGCCCGACGCCCTGCTCGACCGGGTCGAGCGCACCCGCGTGGCGCTCGGCGCGCCGCCCCCGCTCGGCCGGCGGATCGCCGCGTCGGTGATGGTGCAGGGTCTCGCGGCACGGCTGGTGTCCGGGCCGCTGGCCGCGCTCGCGCTGCACGGCGTGGTGCTCGACGTCGCGCCCGCGACGCTGTGGTGGTCCACCACCCCGCTCGGCGACGTCGTCGCCCTCGGCCCGCCGCGGATCGTGCCCGCGGCGTCCGGCGGCCCGTCGCCGCTGGGCCCGCTGCTCGACGACGTCCTCGCGCCCCTGGTGGCTGCGACCCGGGACCGCTTCGGGGTGTCGGGCACGGTGCTGTGGGGCAACGTCGCGTCGTCGGTCGCGGGCGCGAAACGCGTGCTCGACATCGAGCGGCCCGACGCCTGCGCGGCCGTCGCGGCCGCCGCCGCGGACCTGCTGGCCCACCCGCGCCTGACGGGCACGGGGGAGCGCAGGCCGCCGGTCGCCCCGGACCACGTCTGGAGCTTCCGGCGGCGGTCGTGCTGCCTGTACTACCGGGTGCCGGGCGGGAGCACCTGCGCGGACTGCGTGCTCGCCGACCGGGGCGACCCGGGCGCGGGCGGGTGAGGGCTCAGCGGCGGCGCACGGCGCGCTGGACGCTGCGCATCTTCGCGCCCTGCGGCATCGGCCCCTTGGGCATCGCCGCGGCGCGGCTGCCGAGGGCGTTGAGCCGGCCCTCGAGCGAGTCCATCTCCGCGGCGGAGATGTTGCGCGGCAGCTTCATGAGGTGGCGCTGCAGCCCCTTGAGCGGGACCTGGCCCTCCTCGTTGCCGACGATCACGTCGTAGATCGGGGTGGAGCCCGCGACCCGCGCGGTGCGCTTCTTCTCCTGCGCGAGCAGGTTCTTCACCCGGTGCGGCGCACCCTCGGCGACGAAGATGATCCCCGGCCGTCCGATGACGCGGTGCACGGCGTCGAGCTGGGTGGTGCCCGCGACGCCCTGGGTGATCCGCCACTGCCCGCGCATGTTGTCCAGCGCCCAGCCCGCGGCTCCCGGCTGCCCGTCGGCCTTGAGGTAGACCGACTTCTGCACCCGGCGCCCGAACACGCTGAACGCCGCCAGCGCGCCGATCAGCACGCCGAAGGGCACGAAGAACCAGGTCAGGCCGACCAGCCACCCGATGAGCGTGAGCACCACGATCGACCCGACGAACACGCCGATCATGATCGGGAGGAGCTTAGAGTCCTCCTTGCGCTGCATCTGGAACGCCTGCCAGATCTGCTGGCGACGCTGCTTGGACGCGGCCTTCTTCTGGGCCTTGAGCGCCTTCTTCTCATCGGGTGTGGGCTTGCGGGGCTTGCCGGGCATGTGACCAGCCTACTTCTGCGCGGAGATCGACGGTGCGGGCAGCCTAGTGCCTATCCGCGGGCGAGCAGCGAGCTCGCCTCCTGGGCGGCCGGGCCGGACTCGGCCAGGTGCGCCAGGGCGGGGGAGAGCTCCTCGCCGCGGTGGGCGACGGTCTGGGCGTAGAGCCGCCCCGCCCGGTACGACGAGCGCACCAGCGGCCCCGCCATGACCCCCGCGAAGCCGATCTCCTCCGCGGCGCGGGAGTGCTCGACGAACTCCTCGGGCTTGACCCAGCGCTCCACCGGGTGGTGGCGCTTGGTCGGGCGCAGGTACTGGGTGATCGTGATGATCTCGCAGCCCGCGGCGTGCAGGTCGCGCAGCGCGGCGGTGACCTCGTCGGGGGTCTCGCCCATGCCCAGGATCAGGTTCGACTTGGTGACCAGGCCGAACTCGCGGGCCTTGGTGATGACCTCCAGCGAGCGCTCGTAGCGGAACGCCGGGCGGATCCGCTTGAAGATCCGCGGGACCGTCTCCAGGTTGTGCGCGAACACCTCGGGCCGGGACTCGAACACCGGCACGAGCTGCGCGTCGATCGAGTTGAAGTCCGGGGCGAGCAGCTCGACGCCGGTGCCCGGGTTCAGCTCGTGGATCTTGCGGACGGTCTCGGCGTAGAGCCAGGAGCCGCCGTCGTCCAGGTCGTCGCGGGCGACGCCGGTGACGGTCGAGTAGCGCAGGCCCATCTGCTGCACCGACTCCGCGACCCGGCGCGGCTCGTCGGTGTCGAGGTCGGCGGGCTTGCCGGTGTCGATCTGGCAGAAGTCGCAGCGCCGCGTGCACTGCTCGCCGCCGATGAGGAACGTCGCCTCCCGGTCCTCCCAGCACTCGTAGATGTTGGGGCAGCCGGCCTCCTCGCACACCGTGTGCAGGCCGCCCGAGCGGACGAGGCCCTTCAGCTCGGTGTACTGCGGACCGGTCTTGGCGCGGGTGCGGATCCAGGACGGCTTGCGCTCGATCGGGGTCTCGCTGTTGCGGACCTCGAGGCGGAGCAGCTTGCGGCCTTCGGGTGCGACGGTCACCCCTGCACCCTACGCCCGGGGTCGGGTGTGATGCCGGTCTCGGCGGCCGTGACCTGCCACAACCTGCCCGCGAGGACCGCGTCGCGGGCGGCGGCGGACCGACGCGCGGGCCCGGCCGGGCCGCGGGTCCCCCCTTGTCCGGTCGGGCCCAGGTAGTCGCCGCCGTGCACCGGCCCGGTCGCCGCGGCGAGCTGCGGGGCGATGCCGTCGGCCACCGGCTGCACGACGAGCCGCTCCGCCGCGAGCGCGACCCGCGACCACGGCCCGCCCCCGGCACGGCGGACCGCGTTGGCCAGCAGCGAGGACTCGGTCATGCCCGGGTGGGCGGCCACCGACAGGACCGGGTCGCCGGCCAGGCGCAGCCGTCGGTCCAGCTCCGCGGCGAACAGCAGGTTCGCGAGCTTGGACGCCCCGTAGGCGGCCGTCGGGGAGTAGCGGCGGCGGCGCCGGTGCAGGTCGTCGACGTCGAGCCGGGCGCCGTGGTGCCCGAGGCTGGAGGTCGTCACCACCCGCGAGGGCCGCTCGGCGTCCCCGGCGGCCCGCAGCGCCGGCATCAGCAGCCAGGTCAGCGCGGCCGGGCCGAGGTGGTTCGTGCCGATCTGCAGCTCGAACCCGTCGGCGGTCGCGGCCCGCGGACCCATCGCCACGCCGGCGTTGTTGACCAGGACGTCGACCGTGTCGCCGGTGCGCTCGCGGATCCGTGCGGCCGCCGCGCGCACCGAGCCCAGGTCGGCGAGGTCGAGCAGCACCAGCTCGCCCCCGGCCTCGGCCGCCGCGGCGCGGCCGCGGGCCTCGTCGCGGGCGGTCATCAGGACCCGGGCCCCGGCCCGGGCCAGCGCGGCGGCCAGGGCGCGCCCGAGCCCGGAGGTGGTGCCGGTGACGACGACGGTCCGGCCGGTCTGGTCGGGGACGGGATGCACGGCGCGACCGTAGCCCCCGGCACCGGCGGCGCCCCGGCGGCGGGCGCGCTAGCGTCGCCCTCCGTGGACTTCCGGATCTTCACCGAGCCCCAGCAGGGTGCGACCTACACCGATCTCCTGCGGGTCGCCCGCACCACGCAGGACGCCGGCTACGACGCGTTCTTCCGCTCCGACCACTTCCTCGCGATGGGCGACGGCCCCGGCCTGCCGGGTCCCACCGACGCCTGGGTGACGCTGGCCGCGCTCGGCCGCGAGACCGAGCGGATCCGGCTCGGCACCCTGGTCACCAGCGCCACGTTCCGGCTGCCCGGCCCGCTGGCCGTCGCCGTCGCGCAGGCCGACGAGATGTCCGGCGGCCGGATCGAGCTCGGCCTCGGCTCGGGCTGGTTCGAGGCCGAGCACGCCGCGCTCGGCATCCCGTTCCCGCCGCTGGCACGGCGTTTCGAGATCCTCACCGAGCAGCTGGAGATCCTCACCGGGCTGTGGGCGACCCCGGAGGGCGGGCGCTTCGACCACCGGGGCACCCACTACACGATCACCGACTCCCCGGCCCTGCCGCGCCCGGTGCAGGACGCGCCGCCGGTGATCGTCGGCGGGATGGGGAAGCGGAAGACCCCGGCGCTGGCCGCGCGGTTCGCCTCGGAGTTCAACGTGCCCTTCCAGCAGCCCGGCACCGTCGCCACGCAGTTCGGCCGGGTGCGCGACGCCTGCACCGCCGCCGGGCGCGACCCGGGCGCGCTCACCTGGTCGGTGGCGCAGATGCTGTGCCTGGGCCGCGACGACGCCGAGGTCGACCGCCGCGCGGACGCCGTGGGCCGCGACGCCGCCGAGGTCCGGGCGAACTGCCTGGCCGGTACCCCGGACCAGGTCGTCGACCAGCTCGGCCGGTGGTCGGAGACGACCGGTGCGACGCGGTTCTACCTGCAGGTCCTCGACCTCGCCGACCTCGCGCACATCGAGGACTTCGCCGCGACCGTCGTGCCGCAGCTCGCCTGAGCGGGGCGGGACCTCAGCCGAGGCCGGACATCAGGTCGACCTGCCGGGCGACCGGGTGCTCGGTCACCGGCAGGCGGCCGTCGAGCGCGTCCAGCACGGCGGCCGCCGCGGGGCCGGCGACCTCGTCGACGGTGACGTCGCGGCCCAGCTCGGCGGTCAGCGTGGTGACCCCGGCGTCCGGGATCCCGCACGGCACGATGCGCCCGAAGTCGCCGAGGTCGGCGTCGCAGTTGATCGCGAAGCCGTGCTGGGTGACCCCGCCCGAGATCCGCACGCCGATCGCGGCGACCTTGCGCTCGGGGGTGAAGCCGTGCGCGGGCAGCCACACCCCGGACCGGCCCTCGACCCGGCCGGCGTCGGCCAGCCCCAGGTCGTGGCAGACCCGGATGATCGCCTCCTCGAGGCGGCGGACGTAGTCGACGACGTCCATCGGCTCGCCCAGGGCGACGATCGGGTAGCCGACCAGCTGCCCCGGCCCGTGCCAGGTGATCCGCCCGCCGCGGTCGACGTCGATCACCGGGGTGCCGTCGGTGGGACGGTCCTGCGGCTGGGTGCGCCGCCCCGCGGTGTAGACCGGCGGGTGCTCCAGCAGCATCAGCACGTCCGGGCCGGTGCCGTCCTTCCGCGCGGCCGCGTGCGCCTTCTGGGTGTCCCAGGCGGCGAGGTACTCGACGCGGCCGAGCCGGTCCACCCGGACGGCGTCGGATCCGGCACGGCAGGTCAGGTGCGGGGCGGCCATGCCCGCGAGCCTACGCCGCCCCCAGCCGGGCCAGGACCGCCTGCGCCGCCCGCCGACCGCTGACCAGCGCGCCCTGCGTGGACGGGGTGTCGCGGTGGTCGCCGGCGACGAACAGGTTCCCGCCCAGGTCCACGTCCCGGCGCAGCGGACGCCCGGCGGGCAGCAGCGGCAGCGCCTCGTCGACCTGCGCGGTGTGCAGGTGCTCCCAGTCGTCGGTGCCCACGCCCCAGACCCGGGCGAGCTCGCGGCGCACGGCGGGCTCGTCGACACCGGTCGCGCCCGGCGTGCCGACGATCGAGGACGCCACCAGCGGGCGCCCGTCGGCGGAGTAGCCGGGTGCGGCCGCCGTCATCACCATCGTGTTCACGACCGGCCCGCCGGTCCCGTCGAGGTGCAGCAGCCCGGTGGCCGTCGGCGCCTGCGGCGGGACGTGGAAGAAGGTGGTCAGCGCGTTCATCCGCGGCTCGCCGATGCCGGGCAGCAGCGCGGCCGCCGTGCGCGGGTCCGCGGCGACGACGACCGCCCGCGCGCGCACCGTCCCGTCGCCGGTGTCCACGGCCGGGACCGGTCCGCCGCGCACCGCGCGCACCGGGGTGTGCAGCGAGACCGTCCCCTCGGGCAGGGCCGCGGCGAGGCGGCGGGGGAGTGCCTCCATGCCGTCGTCGGGCACGACGATCGTGCCGAGGGCGAAGCTGCGCCACGCCAGCCGCACGAACGCCGCCGAGGTCTCCAGCGCGGTCTCGGCCAGCACCCCGGACAGGAACGGGCGCAGGAACCGGTCGGTGACCGCCCCGCCGATCCCGGCCGCGTCCAGGTCCTCGGCCGCCGAGTGGGCGACCAGGGTCGCCGTGCGCGACGGCGGGGAGGCCAGCACCTTGGCCGTCCACGCGACCAGCCGGGCCTTGTCCACCGGCCCGAGCAGGTCGTCGAACGCGGTGGCCGGGGCCGAGGCGGGGCGGCGCAGCGGGTTGACGAAGCGGTGCAGCTCGCCGTCGCCGGCCCGGATCGCGGCGCCCGGCTCGAACGGTCGCGCGGCGAGGCTGTCCAGCCCGTGCGGGGCGAGCGCGGCGTGCAGCGCCGGGTAGGAGGAGTTCAGGACCTGGAACCCGCGGTCGCAGCGGAACCCGTCGACGACGTCGGTGGCGATCCGTCCGCCGACCCGGTCGGCGGCCTCCAGGACCCGGACGGCGAGCCCGTGGCGGTGCAGCACCGCGGCCGCGCGCAGGCCGGCCAGGCCCGCGCCGACCACCACGACGTCGACGTCCGCGGTGCTCACGTGCCGACCGCCGCCGAGAGGGCGTCGCCGACCGTGTGGTGGCGGAACTGGAACCCGGCCTCCAGCAGCGCGGCCGGGACCGCGCGCTGCCCGCCGAGCAGCATCTCGCGGCCCATCTCGCCGAGCACGGTGGACACCAGCGGGCCGGGGACGGGGAACGGCGCGGGGCGCCCCACGGCGGCGGCCATCTCCCGGGTGAACTCGGAGTTGGTGACCGGCACCGGGCCGGTCACGTTCGCCGGGCCGGACAGGCCGTCGGTCTCGACGGCGAACCGGATCGCGGAGACCTGGTCGTCGAGCGAGACCCACGGCATGTACTGGGTGCCCTTGCCGATGCGGCCGCCGAGGAAGCCCTTGAACAGCGGGCGCAGCATGGCCAGCAGCCCGCCGGAGGGGGACAGGACCAGCCCGGTGCGGACGAGCACGACCCGCGCGCCGGCGTCGGCGGCCGGGGCGGCCGCGGCCTCCCAGTCGCGGCACACGTCGGCGAGGAACCCCGAGCCCGACGGCGCGGACTCGTCGACGACGTGGTCGCCGGTGTCGCCGTAGTAGCCGACGGCCGAGCCGCTGACCAGCACCGGGACGCCGTGGCGGGCCACCGCGGCGGCGAGGACGTCGGTGGGGACGTTGCGCGAGTCGCGGATCAGCTGCTTGCGCGCCCCGGTCCACGGGCGGTCCGCGATCCCGGCCCCGTTGAGGTTGACGACCGCGTCGGCGCCGTCGAGCGTGCCGTCCTGGATCGTGCCCGCGGGCGGGTCCCAGCCGCGCTCGTCCGGGGCGGCGGGGGTGCGTCTGACCAGACGCAGCACCTCGTGCCCCGCGCCCCGCAGGTGGGCGACCAGGGCGGTTCCGATGAGTCCGGACGAACCGGCCACGACGACTCGCACGGGCGCGATCCTTCCGGGTCACGGGCGCGCGCGCGAGCCGGACCCGCCGCGACGGTCGTCACCCGCTCACCCGGACCGGTGAACGACGGCGGCCCGCCCCGGGAACCGGGACGGGCCGCCGTGCTGACCGTGCGGTGTCAGAGGCCGAGCTCGGCCTCGAACGCGCCCTCCTCGAGCCGCGCCCGGACCGCCGACAGGAAGCGGCCTGCGTCGGCGCCGTCGACCAGGCGGTGGTCGTAGGTCAGGGGCAGGAAGCACACCGAGCGGATGGCGATGACGTCCTCGCCCTCCGGGCCGGTGACGACCTTCGGCTCCTTCGAGATCGCGCCGGTGCCCAGGATGCCGACCTGGGGCTGGTTGATGATCGGCGTGTCGAACAGCGCGCCCGCGGACCCGATGTTCGTGATCGTGAAGGTGCCGCCGGACAGCTCGTCCGGGCCGATCTTCGCGTCGCGGGTGCGGGCCGCGACGTCGGCGATCTTCTTGGCGATGCCCGACAGCGACAGGTCGTCGGCGTCCTTGATCACCGGCACGAGCAGGCCGCGCGGGGTGTCCACGGCGATGCCCATGTGGACCGAGCCGTGGTAGGTGACCTGCTTGTTGTCCTCGGAGATCGAGGCGTTCAGCGACGGGAACGCCTTGAGCGCCTCGATGGTGGCCTTGGCGATGAACGCCAGGAAGGTGAGGTTGGCGCCCTCACGCTTCTTGAAGTCCTCCTTGACCCGGTTCCGCAGCTTGACGATGCGGGTGAGGTCGACCTCCTGGACGGTGGTCAGCTGCGCCGAGGTGGCCAGCGACTCGTTCATCCGCTGCGCGATGACCTGGCGCAGGCGCGGGAGCTTGACCGTGGAGCCCGGCTCCGGCGCGTCGCCCGAGCGGGTCGGGACGGCCTGCGGCTCCTTCGGCGCACCACCGGCGGGCTTCTCCGCCGCGGCGGCCGGCTTCTCCGCCGGAGCGGACTTCTGCTCGGCGGCGGCCAGCACGTCCTGCTTGCGGATGCGGCCGCCGACGCCCGAGCCGGTCACCGACGCGAGGTCGACGCCGTGCTCCTCGGCGAGCTTGCGCACCAGCGGGGTGACGTAGGGCTTGTCCCCGGACCCGTTGGACGACGGCTCGACCGCGCCCTTCGGGGTGTCCTCGGAGCCGGCCGGGGCCTTCTGCTCCTGCGCCGGGGCCTCGGCCTTGGGGTGCTCCGGCTCCGCCTCGGTCGCGGGCTCCTCCTTCTTCGGAGCCGGCTCCTCCTTCTTCTTCTCCGGAGCCTTCTCCTGCGCGGGCGCCTCGTCCTGCGCCGGGGCGGCCGAGCCGTCACCGACCAGCGCGAGCTGCGCGCCGACCTCGACGGTCTCGTCCTCGGCGACGGTGTGCTCGAGCACGGTGCCCGCGACCGGCGACGGGATCTCGGTGTCGACCTTGTCGGTGGAGACCTCGAGCAGGGGCTCGTCGACCTCGACGGAGTCGCCGACCTCCTTGAGCCAGCGGGTCACGGTGCCCTCGGTGACCGACTCGCCCAGCTCGGGCATCGTGACCGGGGTGCCGGAGCCGCCGCCGGACGACGAGCCACCCGAGGAGGAGCCGCCGGAGGACGCCGGGGTCTCCTCCTTCTCCGGCTCCGGCTCGGGCTCCGGCTCGGACTCCTCGGCCTGCTCCGACCCGGAGTCGGCGGAGCCGGAGTCGTCGGCCTCGTCGGCGTCGCCGATGACGGCGAGCTCGCCGCCGACCTCGACGGTGTCGTCCTCGCCCGCGATGATGCGCTTCAGCACGCCCGCAGCGGGCGACGGGATCTCCGTGTCGACCTTGTCGGTCGAGACCTCGAGCAACGGCTCGTCGACCTCGACGGTGTCGCCCTCGGCCTTGAGCCAGCGGGTGACGGTGCCCTCGGTGACACTCTCGCCCAGGGCGGGCATCTCAACGGTGACGGCCATGTGGGGTGGAGCTCCTCTTGTTCCGCGGGGGTGTTCGGGTCTGTGGGACGGCCGGGGTCAGCCGTGGGTGTGCAGCGGTTTCCCGGCCAGCGCGAGGTGGGCCTCTCCGAGGGCCTCGCTCTGCGTGGGGTGGGCGTGGATCAGGGCGGCGACGTCGGTGGGCAGAGCCTCCCAGTTGTAGATGAGTTGTGCCTCCCCGACGAGCTCGCCGATCCGTGATCCCACCATGTGCACGCCGAGGACGGGACCGCCCTCCCCGGCGGGCCCCGCCGCGACGAGCTTGACGGCGCCGGTGGTCTGCAGGATCTGCGACTTCCCGTTGCCGGCCAGGTCGTAGGTCAGGGTGTGCACCTCGCCGTGGCGCTCCCGCGCGGCCTGCTCGGTCAGGCCGACCGAGGCGACCTCGGGGTCGCAGTAGGTGACGCGGGGGATCCCGTCGTCGGTCACCGGGCGCGGCGCCAGCCCGGCGACGTCCTCGGCGACGAAGATCCCGTGCGCGAAGCCGCGGTGGGCGAGCTGCAGGCCCGGGGTGACGTCGCCGACGGCGTACACGCCGTCGAGGTTGGTGCGCAGGCGCTCGTCGACGGTCACGAAGCCCCGGTCCATCGCGACGCCCGCCTCGGCGAAGCCGTGCCCGGTGGTGTTCGGGCCGCGGCCGACCGCGACCAGCAGCAGGTCGGCCTCGATCTCCTCGCCGGACTCCAGCGCGACCGTGACGGTGTCCCCGCTGCGCGTCGCCGAGGCGAACCGCACCCCGGTGCGGGCGGTGATCCGGCGGCGCCGGAACGCGCGGGCGAGCTGGGTGGAGCAGAACTCGTCCTCGTTCGGGACGAGCCGGGGCAGCGCCTCGACGACGGTGACCTCGGCCCCGAAGGAACGCCACACGCTGGCGAACTCCACGCCGATCACGCCGCCGCCGAGCACCACGACCCGGCGCGGGGCCTCGTCGAGGGAGATCGCGGCGTCGGAGGTGACGACGCGGTCGTCGAGCTCCAGCCCGGGCAGCGAGCGGGCGTAGGAGCCGGTGGCGAGCACGACGTGCCGCCCGGTGAACCGGTCGTCGCCGACGCGCACCGAGCCCGGGCCCTCCAGGGTCCCCGCGCCGTGCACGACGGTGATCCCGCGCGAGGCGACCAGGCCCTGCAGACCCTTGTACAGCCGGGAGACCACGCCGTCCTTGTAGGCGTTGACCCCGGCCATGTCGACACCGTCGAACGTGGACCGGATCCCGACGTCGGCGCCGTCACGGGCGTGGTCGGCGACCTCGGCGGCGTGCAGCAGCGCCTTGGTCGGGATGCAGCCGCGGTGCAGGCAGGTCCCGCCGAGCTTGTCCTTCTCGACCAGGACCACCGACAGCCCCAGCTCCGCGGCGCGCAGCGCGCAGGCGTAGCCGCCGGATCCACCACCCAGGATCACCAGGTCGGCGGAACGAGCGCCCGGGTCGGACACCGATCAGCTCCCTCCGGGGATCACCGCCGGTGGACCGGTTCCGCCGGACGTGACCCCGCCACGCGGCGACCATCTTGTCACCTGGCCCCGGTTGCGCCAGTGGGGTGTCGGGAGCAAATCGGTGGTGCCGCTCGTTGGACACTCGCAGGGAGCGTGTCCGGTTCGTGCCGGACGCGGCGGCACGCCGTCAGGTCGAGGAGAGGGTGACGTGCATGGGTCTGCTGGACCTGTTCCGGTCGCGTGGACCGTCGGGCCGCAGGTCCGGGTGGGGATCCGGGGGCGGACGAGGGCGCGGCGCCTACGCCGAGGGGGAGGCCCACCTGCGCCGGTGGTCGGCCGAGCGGATCGGTGTCGAGGCGTTCGTCGAGCCGCGCACGACCGTGACGGAGACGACCGTGGTGTTCGTCGCGCACGACGGCGAATGGACCAGACGGCGTGTCGCGAGCCCCGCGGCGGCCCGCAAGCTGGCGCGGTCGATGACGATGCCGATCTACGACGTCCAGCTCGTCGGCTACCCCCACCGGATGCGGGAGCACGACGCCCGGGAGCGGGCCGTGCGCAAGAAGGAGCGCCGGGACCGGATGCTGCGCGAGCTGCGGGCGCGCGACCGCGACCGCGACCGGTAGCGGCTCAGGGGCGCAGGGACCGCGCCCGGCGGGCGCCGACCGCCCGCATCGCGGGCTCCAGGCGCAGCGCCGGGCCCGGGACCAGCGCGGTCAGCCGCAGCACCGCACCGCGCCAGGCCGGCAGCGTCCGGTAGACCCTGCTCGTGCCGAACATCCCGACCAGCGCCGTGGCGACCTGCTCGGGCGTGACGAGCACCCCGGACCGGACCAGTGCCTGCCCCTGGCCGCCGGGCTCCATCGAGCGCAGCAGCTCGGTGTTCACCCCGTCCGGGCAGACCGCGTGCACCCCGATGCCCTCGCGGCGGACCTCCGAGGCCAGCGCGGACGCCACCGACAGCGCCCCGGCCTTGGACGCCGCGTACAGCGACAGCCCCGGCACCGGGCCCAGCGCCGACAGCGAGACGGTCATGCCGATCTCGCCGCCCTGCGCGGTGCCCGCGGCGGCCTGCTCGCGGAACGCGGCGACCGCGGCGCGGGCGCCCCACACCGGGCCCAGCAGGTTGACCTCCACCAGGGCGCGGGCGTGGGCGTCGGAGACGCCGGTGACGGTGCCGTCGAACCCGACCCCGGCGTTGCTGACCCAGGCGCCGAGCGGGGCGAGCTCGCGGGCCCTGGCGACCGCGGCGGCCGAGGCGGCCGGGTCGGTGACGTCGCAGGCGGTGCCGGCGGCGGCGCCGATGCGCTCCGCGGTGGCCTGCGCGGCGGCGGCGTCGAGGTCGGTGACGAGCACCCGGTAGCCACGCCCGACCAGCTCGGTGGCGATGGCCTCGCCGATGCCGCGGGCGGCACCGGTGACCACAGCGGAGCGGGGGGCGTGCGCGGGGATCTCGTGACGGCGCTGTCGCGGCATGCGCGGCAGTATGCCCTACCCGTCGGTAACACCCGTGGCGGTGCCGGTGCCCGCACCGCGGGCGGGCCAGACTCGCGGGCGTGAGCGCCGAGATGCACCTGCCCCGATTCCTCGTCCGCCAGCGGATCACGCTCGGCGTGAACCGCTACGACGTCCACGCCGCGAACCCGGACGGCAGCGCGGGCGCCCTGATGGCCTTCGCCCAGCAGAAGCGCTTCGCGTTCAAGGAGCAGGTCACGTTCTGGGCCGACGACAGCCGCTCGCGCGCGGTGTTCTCCTTCCGGGCCCGCCAGCGCCTGGACGTGCGCGCCGAGCACGACGTGGTCGACGAGCACGGCCGGGTGCTGGGGACCTTCGGCAAGCGGTTCGGCGCGAGCCTGCTGCGCTCGACCTGGACGGTGACCGCGCCGGGGCTCACCGCGACCGGGCGCGAGCGCAGCCTCGGCGTCGCGCTGGCCCGGCGGGTGTTCGAGAACCTGCCGCTGCCGTACCACGTCGACCTGACCGAGGACGCCGGCGGCGCGACGCTCATGAGCAGCGACCGGCGGTGGTCGCTGCGCGACTCCTACGACGTCACCGTCCCGGACCCGCGCCTGGACTTCCGCCTGGCCGCCGCCTTCGCCGTCGCGCTCGACGCGCTGCAGGACCGCTAGCCGTTCGCGGCCACGTCCTCCAGGAACGCCAGCAGCGTGCGCACCGGCACGCCGGTGCCGCCCTTGGTGGTGTAGCCGCGCGGCCCGCCGGTGTTGTACGACGGCCCGGCGATGTCGATGTGGGCCCACTCCAGCCCGGCCGGCACGAACTCCTTGAGGAACATCCCGGCCAGCAGCATCCCGGCGAAGCGCTGCCCGCTGACGTTGGCGATGTCGGCGACGCGCGAGTCCAGCTCGGAGCGCAGGTACTCCGGCAGCGGCATCGCCCAGGCGTCCTCACCGGTCGCGGTGCCGTGCGCGGTGACCCGGTCGCGCAGCGCGTCGCTGCCCATCACCCCGGCGGTGCGCAGGCCGAGCGCCACCTGCTGGGCGCCGGTCAGCGTGGAGGTCTCGACGAGGTAGTCGGGGTCGTCCTCGGCGGCGCGCACGATCGCGTCGGCCAGGATCAGCCGCCCCTCGGCGTCGGTGTTGAGGACCTCGACGGTGCGCCCGCCGTACATGTCGAGCACGTCGCCCGGCTTGTACGCGCGCTCGGAGGGCATGTTCTCCGCCATCGGGACGGTCGCGGTCACCGTGACCGGCAGCTCCAGCTTCGCGGCCAGCACGACGGTCGCGATCACGGCCGCGGCGCCGCCCATGTCGGAGGTCATGTCGGCCATGCCGGCGTTGGGCTTGAGCGAGATGCCGCCGGTGTCGAAGGTGACGCCCTTGCCGACCAGCGCCACGCGCTTCGTGGCCGCGCCGCCGCCGTCCCAGGTGAGGCGGACCAGCCGGGGCGGGTTCACCGACCCCTTCCCGACGCCGGTGACGCCGCCGTAGCCCTGCTCGCGCAGGTGCGCGTCGTCGAACACCTCGGTGACCAGCCCGGCCCGCTCGCCCAGCGCGACCGCGCGCTCGGCGAGGGTCTGCGGGAACAGCACGTTCGGGGCGGTGTTGACCAGGTCGCGGGTGGTCGCGACGGCCTCGGCGACCAGCGCCGCGCGCCGCACCGACCCGTCGTCGGTCCCGCTGAACGACCACGCCCCGACCGGCGCCGACGACGGGTCGACCGAGGAGCGGTGGGCGTCGAAGCGGTAGCCCCCGAGCACGGCGCCGACGACGGCGGCCTCGGCGTCGAGGGCGGACAGCGTGCTCAGCACCGAGCCGGTCCCGGCCAGCGCGCGGGCGGCGGCACCGGCGGCGCGGCGCACCGCCTCCGCCGCCCTCGGGCCCTCGGCCGGGCGCCCCAGCCCGACGGCGACCAGCCGCGGCGCGGCCAGCGCCCCGCGGGCGGGCAGCGACACGACCTGCTCGGCCTTGCCGGTCGCGCCGACCGTGGTGAGCAGCGCGAGCAGCTCGCCGGAGAACGCGGCGTCGACCGCGCCGGCACCCGGGGCGAGGACGGGCCCGTCGCCGTCGGACTCGGGGGCGTGCAGGCCGACGACGACGGCGTCGACGACCGCCTCCGGCTCGGAGCCGCTGTGGGCGGCGGTCTGCGGGAGGGTCGGGTCGTCGATCGGCACGGGTGGCACTCCTCGGGTCGCACGGGTTCGCGGTCGCGGTCGGTATCGATCGGGTGTCGATCGGGCGGCTCGTGGCCGCCCGCGGGTCACGCTCCGTCGCCGGTGCACGCGTCCCGTGCACCGGGCGGGTGGGGAGCGGCCCGGCGAGACCGGACCGAGATGGTAATGACACCCCCGCGGCGCCGCGCGGCACAGGGGTGGATGGGATGGTGGGCGGGTGCCACGCCCCCCGTACCGGATCCCGACCGTGACCGCGGTCGTCGTCGCCCTCTCGGCGACGTTCGGTACCGGGCTGTACGCCTCGCTGGGGCCCGCGGCGGCCTCGGCGGGCGGCTGGTTCCCGCTCGGGGTCGTGCTCGCCGCGCTCCTCGCGCTGGCGACGGTGGCCTCGACGGCGTACCTCACGCTGGCCCGCCCGGCCGGCCCGGAGCTGGCCCGCGGGGACCTGCCGGTGTGCGCGCTGCGGCTCGGGGCGGTGGCCCGGGTGACGTCACGGGCCGCGGCCGGGTCGGCCGCCGCACTGGTGTTCGGGGCCTACGTGCTACCCACCCAGCCGGTGACGATCGCGGTGGTGGCGGTCCTGGCCGTCGTCGCGGTGAACGCGTTCGGCGTGCGGATCTCGCCCGGCGCCGCGCGCGGGCTCGTCGTCGGCACCCTGCTGGCGCTGACCGTCGCGATCGGGGTCGGGCTGTCGGCCGGGGGCCCGCAGACGGCGCCGTCCTCGGCGATGCCGGCCGCGGCGACCGGGGCCGGGCTCGCCGGCGACGCCGCCGGCACGCCCGGGGCACCCGCCGTCGCCACCCTGCAGGCCGCGATCGAGCCCGGTCCGCTGGGCGTGCTCGCGGCGGCCGGGTTCGTCCTCCTCGCCTTCACCGGGCTCTCGCGCGTCGCCGAGCTCGGCGGGAGCCTGCGCGACCCGGCCCGTGCGATCCGCCGGGCCCCGGCGATCGCCGTCCTCGTCACCACGGCGCTGCTGCTGCTGCTCTCCGCCGCGCTGCTGCGCGGGCTGGGCGTGCCGGGTCTGGCCTCGGCCTCGGCGCCGCTGGCGGCGCTGATGGACACCGGCAGCAGCGCCCCGGTCGGGGTGCTGGTGCGGATCGGCGCGGCCGCGGCGACGGTCGCGGCCCTGCTCGGCGCGCTGTCGCGGGCCGCGGCCGGCTCCGCCCGCCTGTCCCGCGAGGGGGAGCTGCCCGCGTTCCTCGGCCGCGGCGGGTCCCGCGGCACGCCGTGGGTCGCGGACCTGACGCTCGGCGTGCTCACCCTGGCGATGACGCTGCTGTTCTCCGCGACCACGGCCATCGTGGTCACGGTGGTCGCGGCCCTGGTGCACCACGCGGTGCTGCACGCGGCGGTGCTGCAGCTGCCCGGCCGGCCGGGCCGGGCCGCCGCCGTCGCGGCCGCCGGGGCGGCGGGCTGTCTCGTCGTCGCGGCGGCGATGCCGGTCCTTCCGCTGCTGGCGACCGTGGGCGCGCTCGCGGCGGGCTGGGTGCTGTGCACCGTCACCGCGCGCTCGCGCTCCCGCGCCGCCGCCGGGGACGCGGTGCCGCGCACCGATCCGGAGGAGCGGGCGGCCTGAGGCCCCTCGGGGCCCGTGCCGGGCACTAGGGTCGAGCGCGTGACCGACGAGCTCCTGCCCAGCCCGCTGCACGACCGGCACGTCGCCCTCGACGCCACCCTCGGCGAGTTCGGGGGGTGGTCGATGCCGATCTCCTACCCGGGCGGGACCGTCGCCGAGCACACCGCGGTCCGCGAGGCCGCGGGCCTGTTCGACGTCAGTCACCTCGGCACCGTCCCGATCTCCGGGCCGGGCGCGGCCGCGCACCTGGACACCTGCCTCACCAACGACCTGGGCCGCATCGGGCCCGGCCGGGCGCAGTACACGATGGCCTGCGACGAGCACGGCGGCGTCCTCGACGACATGATCGTCTACCTGGCCGCCGAGGACGACCTGCTGCTGGTGCCCAACGCCGCCAACTCCACCCGGATCGTCACCGCGCTGGCCGAGGGGGCGCCGTCCGGGGTCGTGATCACCGACCGGCACCGCGAGCTCGCCGTGCTGGCGGTGCAGGGCCCCCGCTCGGGCGAGGCGCTCGCCGCGGCACTCGGGGCCGGCGGCGCGGGCGTCGCCGACCTGGACTACATGGCCTTCACCGACCTGGAGGGCGGCCTGTCCGACGGCGGGGTGCGGATCTGCCGGACCGGCTACACCGGCGAGCACGGCTACGAGGTCGTGCTCGACGCGGCGGCCGCCCCGGCGATGTGGGACGCCCTGCTCGACGCCGTGCGCGCCGTCGGCGGCGGTCCCTGCGGGCTCGCCGCCCGCGACACCCTGCGCACCGAGATGGGCTACCCGCTGCACGGGCACGAGCTGTCGACCGAGATCACGCCGGTGCAGGCCGGCAGCGCCTGGGCCGTCGGCTGGGACAAGCCGTCGTTCTGGGGCCGTGACGCCCTGGTCGCCGAGCGCGCGGCCGGTCCGTCGCGGCGGCTGCGCGCGCTGCGGGCCACCGGGCGGGGGGTGCCCCGCGCGGGCATGACCGTGCTCGACGGCGAGGGCGGCGCCCCCGTCGGCGTCGTCACCTCGGGCACGTTCTCCCCGACCCTGCGCACCGGCATCGCGCTGGCCCTGGTGGACACCGCCCCCGGCGTCGCCGTCGGGGACGCCCTGGTGATCGACGTCCGCGGCCGGTCGCTGCCGGTCGAGGTCGTCAAGCCGCCGATGGTGCCCTCGCACGTGCGCTGAACGCGTCCGGGCGTCCGTTCCTCGGGAATCCGACTGTTTGCCGGCCGGACACCGGGGATACCGTTTCCCCCATGAGCGCGCCGAAGTTCTCCGTGACCCGCAACCCCGCCCCGGCGTCCCCGCAGCGGCGCGCCGACGTACTGGCCGATCCCGGTTTCGGCCGGTACATGACCGACCACATGGTGACGATCCGGTGGAGCGCCGGGACGGGCTGGCACGACCCGGCGGTCGTGCCGTACGGGCCGATGACGCTGGACCCGTCGTCGATGGTCCTGCACTACGGGCAGGAGATCTTCGAGGGGCTCAAGGCCTACCGGCAGCCCGACGGCTCGATCGCCTCGTTCCGGCCCGACGCCAACGCCGCCCGCTTCGCCGGCTCCGCGCGGCGGCTCGCCATGGCCGAGCTCCCCGAGGAGCTGTTCCTCGCCTCGCTGTCCGAGCTGCTCGCCGTCGACTCCGAGTGGGTGCCCGAGGCGGGCGGGGAGGACTCGCTGTACCTGCGTCCGTTCATGATCGCGACCGAGGTCGGGCTCGGGGTGCGCCCGTCCTCGGAGTACCTCTACGCCGTCATCGCCTCGCCCGCGGGCCCGTACTTCGCGGGCGGGGTCAAGCCGATGGACGTGTGGCTGGAGACCGAGTACACCCGGGCCGCGCTCGGCGGCACCGGCACCGCGAAGTGCGGCGGGAACTACGCCGCGTCGCTGCTGCCGCAGTCGGTCGGCGCCCGGCACGGCTGCGCCCAGGTCGCCTACCTCGACGCCGAGGAGCGCCGGTGGATCGACGAGATGGGCTCGAACAACCTGTTCTTCGTCTTCCGCGGGCAGGACGGCTCGGTCGAGCTCGCGACGCCGGACCTGCGCGGGTCGGTGCTCGCCGGCATCACCCGCGACTCGCTGATCGCCGTCGCGAAGGACCTGGGGATCTCCGTGGCCGAGCGGCGGATCTCCGGGCAGGAGTGGCTCGGCGGCGCCGCGGACGGGACGCTCACCGAGGTCTTCGGCTGCGGCACCGCCGCCGTCATCACGCCCATCGGCACGGTCAAGCACAGCGGCGGGGAGGTGACCGTCGGCAACGGCGAGCCCGGCCCGGTCACGCTGCAGCTGCGCGAGGCGCTGACGGCGATCCAGCGCGGCGCGGCCCCGGACCCGCACGGCTGGATGCACACCCTCGTGCCGGCGCCCGCCTCGGTCTGACCCACGATCACCGGTCGTGGAGCGCGCGGTCCGCGAGGCGGGCGCCACGCTCCACGACCGGTGATCACGCCGTCAGTGTCGTCGCCAGGACGACCAGCACCGCGGTGCCGGACAGCTCGCAGGCGGCGCCGAGGACGTCCCCGCTCATCCCGCCGAACCGCCGCCGGGTGTGCCGGGCGAGCCCCACCACCAGCAGCGCTGCGAGCAGCACGCCCGGCAGCACCGCGAGCAGCACGCCCGGCAGCACCGCGGGCAGCCCCGCCGGCCGCTCCGCCGCGGTGAGCGCGGCCGCTCCGGCCACGGCCAGCCCGGCCCACCACAGCGGCGCGACCCACACCGGCTGCGACCCCGCGACGGTCGCGCCCAGCCCGCCCGGACGGGCCGCCGGTGTCCCGCGGCGCGCCACCCAGCAGAACCCGGCCCGCCCGACCGCCGCCGCCAGGGCGCACGCCAGGACCACCACGAGCGGCGGTGCGACGGCGAGCTGGGCCAGCGCGGCGGCCCGCGCCCCCAGCACCACGAGCAGCGTGACCACGGCGAACGGGCCCGCGCCGCCGTCGGCCATGACCCGCAGCGCCCGCTCCGGCGGGCCGTAGCTGCCCAGCCCGTCGGCGGTGTCGGCGAGGCCGTCGACGTGCATCCCGCGGGTCGCGAGCGCACCCGCCCCGACCGTCAGCAGCCCCGCTACCAGCGGCGACACCCCGGCGAGGGTCAGGACGGCCAGCAGCGCGCCGCCGGCCGCCCCGAGGCAGGACCCGACCAGCGGCGCCCAGCGCAGCGCGGCCGCCGCGACGCCGTCGGGCAGGGCGCCGCCGTCGGTGGTGCGGACCCGGGCGGGCAGCACCGTCAGCCAGCTGACGGCCAGCGCGAGCCCGGCGAACGGTCCCGGCCGGGTGGTCACCGTCCGGCGCCGGCCGGCGCGGTCACGTCCCCGGTCACGACGCCGGTGTCCTCGGCCGAACCGGTCTCGGCGAGCAGCCGGGCGGCCGTGGTGAGCAGCGGCAGCGCGGTCACGGCGGCCGTGCCGTCCTCGGTCCGGACCGCCAGGTCCAGCACCGGGACCAGCGACAGCTGCTCCAGCACCAGCGTCGCGGCCGGCTCGGTCGACGGCTGCGCGGCCAGCCACCAGTCCTTCGCCCCGGGGGCGAGCTCGTCGGCGAGCAGCGCCGCCGCGCCGACGGCGAGACCGTCCAGCACCGCGGGGACCTTGCGCTCCGCGGCACGGGCCAGGAACCCGGCCAGGACGAGCAGGTCGATGCCGCCCACCGTGCGCAGCAGCCCCAGCGGGTCGCGCAGGTAGGGCCGGGCGCGGCGCAGCGCGTCGCGGACGGCGACGGCCTTGCGCATCCAGGCCCGGTCGTCGATGCCCGAGGCCCGGCCCACGACGGCCACCGGCTCGGCCCCGGTCAGCGCCGCCACCAGGGTCGCGGCGGGGGTGGTGGCGCCGACCGCGAGCGTGGCCGGGACGAGCACGTCCGCGCCCGCGTCGATCTCGGAGTCGGCCAGGCGCCGCCCGGTCAGCCACGCCGCGGTCGCGCGCTCCTCGCTCAGCGCGTCCTCGCGGTCGATGCGCCCGCTGCCGTGCGCGACGAGCCAGCCGGGCTCGGCGCCCTCGGCGCCGGACACCAGCCCGACGTCGACGGTCCGCACGGTCGCCCCGGCCGCCCGCGCCGCGACGGCGACGGGCAGCCGTCCGGCCGCGGCGGCGGTGGCCCGCAGCGCGGAGACCTCCGGCGGGTAGGCGGACACACCGTTCGCGGCGATGCCGTGGTCGGCGGCCAGCAGCACGACCCGCGGGCGGGCCGGCGGCTGCGGGGGACAGGTGCCCTGGCACGACGCCAGCCAGACGCCCAGCTCACCGAGCCGGCCGAGCCCGCCGGTGGGGGCGGCGAGCCGCTCGACGAGGGCGACGGCCTCGCGGCGGCTGCGGGTGTCCGGGCGCCCGACGGCGACCGGGACGATCTCCACCCCGGAGTCCGGCTCGTCGGTGACCGACGCCCCGGCCACGGCGCCCGCGGCCGCGCCGGTGGCGGGGACGACCGCGCCGGGCACCCCGGCGGGGGTGCCGGCGACGTCACCGGCGGGGTCGGCGACCTCCGACGCCGCGGGGTCGCCGGGGACCTCCGGCACCGAGGACGCGGCGACCGCGGGTCCGGCGGACCCCGGCTCGGCCGGCACGGCGGGCGCGCCCCCGACGGGTGCGGGCTCCGCGGCCGCGCCGGCGGGGTCGGCGGGCGGTGCGCCGGTCACGCTCGACCCCGCGCCGACCTGGCGTGCCCGCATCACCGGGCGCGCCGCCCGGGGCGTGCCCGGCCCCGCGGCGGCCGCGGCGGCGTCGGCCGGGAGCGGCAGCGCCCGCCCGGCCACGACGAGGACGACCTCGCCGCAGACCCGCGCCAGAGCCGCGTTGAGCTCCCCGAGCCGGTCGCGGAACAGCCGTCCCGCCCGCGTCTGCGGCACCACCCCGAGCCCGGTCTCGGCCGACACCAGCACCAGCGGGCCGGGGGCGGCGGCGACAGCGGCGACCAGCCCGTCGACGGCCTCGCCGACCGCGGCGGGCACCGTCGCCGCGTCCCAGGCGCCGGCGTCGTCGAGGACCCCGGTCAGCCAGGTCGCGAGGTCGTCCACCAGCACCGGCCCGGGCCGCGTCAGCGCCTCGGCGAGCGCGGTGCCGCCGACCTCCTCGGTGGTCCAGCCCGCCGGTCGGCGTGCCGTGTGCTCCGCGATCCGCGCGTCCCACTCGGCGTCGCCGGGGACCCGCCGGGCGGTCGCGAGATAGCGGACCGCCGGTGCGTCGCCGAACAGGTCCTCGGCGTGGCGCGACTTGCCGGAGCGCGTGCCCCCGAGGACGAGCGTCCGCAGTTCGACTGGAGGAGTCACGCCGCACATCGTGTCCTACCGGTTCCCGGTAGCGTCGCGAAGGTGCTCGATCACCTCGTCCTGGCCACGCCCGACGTCGACCGCACCGCCGCTGACCTGGCCGGACGCCACCTCCACACGCTGGAGGGCGGACCGCACACCGGGCTCGGCACGCGCAACCGGCTCGCCGGGATCGGTCCCGGCCGCTACCTCGAGGTCGTCGGGCCCGACCCCGCGCAGGACGAGCCGCCCGCACCCCGCCCGTTCCGCATCGACACCCTGGCCGCGCCCGCGCTGGTGACCTGGGCGGTGCGCGTCGGGGACCTGGACGCCGCCCGCGCGGCGGCCCGCGCGGCCGGCCACGACCCGGGCCCGGCCCGGGACATGTCGCGGCGCCGCCCGGATGGCGAGCTGCTGGCCTGGCGGCTGGCGTTCCCGCCCGACGACGGCGGCGGCGTGCTGCCGTTCCTCATCGACTGGGGCGCCACCCGCCACCCCTCGGGCGACCTGCCGGTGCCCGCGAGCCTGCGCACGCTGCGCCTGACCCATCCCGACCCGGACCGGGTGCGGGCGCTGCTCGACGCGGTCGGTGCCGCCGGGGAGGCCGACGTCGTCGCGGGGGAGACGCCGTCGCTGGAGGCGGTGCTGGACCTGCCCGGCGGGCCGCTCGTCCTGTCCTGAACGCACGACGGCCCGGCTCCCGCGGTGCGGGGCCGGGCCGTCGTGCGACGGGCGGTCAGACGGTGTCGCCGCGCTTGACCCGCGGCTTGGGGACGCGCATCCGGCGCGGCTGCGTGGCCCGGGAGAACGCGTACCAGCCGGTGCCGAGGCCCTTGATCTCCTCGTCCGGGAACTTCGCGCGGGTCTTCTTGAGCACCTGCATGCCCAGCAGCGTGCCCTCGACGACCATCACGATCAGCATCAGGAACGTGAACAGCGTGACGTACTGCTGGATCACCGGGTTCTGGACCAGCGCGGCGACCAGCACCAGCGCGGCCAGCGGCAGGAACAGGCCGATCACGTGCGGGCGCGAGTCCACGATGTCGCGGACGTGGGCGCGCACCTTGCCCCGGTCCCGGGGGAGCAGGACGCGGTCGTCGCCGGCGTCCATCCGCTTGCGCCGGTCCAGTGCCTGCGCGCGGCGCTGGTCCTTCGACGGCCGGTTGGCCTTCGCGAGCTTCGCGGCCTCGCGCTGGGTGCGGGGCGGGGGCGGGGCGGGCCCGCGTCGCTTGCCCTCGGCGTCACGGCGCTTCGGCGTCGCCCGGCCCTTGCCGGGAGTGGTGTGGGGACGCGAGCGGGTCGCGCCCTCGTCCTCCGTCTCCGCCGCGTCCGTGCCCGCCGGGGGCTCGACGGCCGTCTGACCGGCCTGGTCGGAGCTCTCGGAACGGCGCAGGAACCTCACAGGGACTCACAATACGGGCCGCCGCTAGCCTGCCCGGCATGCGGATCGTGGTGGCTCCCGACTCCTTCGGCGGAACGCTCAGTGCCCGGGAGGCGGCCGAGGCGATCGCCGAGGGCTGGCGGCGCGGCGCACCGGGCGCCGACGTCCGGATCGTCCCGCTCGCCGACGGCGGCACCGGCTTCGCCGAGGTGCTGCACACCGCCCTCGGCGGGACGGTGCACGAGCGCGAGGTCACCGGCCCGCTCGGCGACCCGGTGACCGGGTCCTGGCTGCGCGTCGGTGACACCGCCTACCTGGAGTGCGCCTCGGCGTGCGGGCTGCACCACGTCCCGCGCGAGGACCGGGTGCCGGGCGTGGCCCGCACCGCGACCACCCACGGCGTCGGGGAGCTGCTCGCCGACGCCCGCGACGCCGGCGTGACCCGCGCGGTCGTCGGGCTCGGCGGGTCCGCCACCACCGACGGCGGCGCGGGCATGCTGGCCGCGCTGGGTGCCGTCCCGGTCGACGACGACGGCCTGCCGCTCCCGCCCGGCGGCGCCGCCCTGGACTGCTGCGCCCGCCTCGACGGCCGCCCCGACCTGGGCGGCATGGAGCTGGTCGCGGCCTCCGACGTCGACAACCCGCTGCTCGGGCGGCACGGCGCCGCCGCGGTGTTCGGCCCGCAGAAGGGCGCCGACGACGCCGCCGTCGCCGAGCTCGACACCGCCCTGGCCCGGTTCGCCGACGTCCTGGCCGGCCTCGCGGGCCGCGACGTGCGCGAGATCCCCGCCGCGGGGGCAGCCGGCGGGCTCGGCGCGGCGCTGCTCGCGCTGGGGGCGCGCGTCGAGTCCGGCGCCGGCCTGGTCCGGGAGCTCGTCGGGCTCGACGCCGAGCTCGACTCGGCCGACGTCGTCGTCACGGGGGAGGGGAGCTTCGACTGGCAGTCGTTGCGCGGCAAGCTCATCACCGCCGTCGCGCGGGGTGCGGCCGACCGGGGCACGCCGTGCGTGGTGCTCGCCGGGCAGGTGAGCGTCGGGCGCCGCGAGGCGGGCGCGGCCGGGGTCGACGCCGCCTTCGGGGTGGCCGACGAGGTGGGCGTCGAGGCGTCCATGGCCGACCCCGCCGGGACGCTCGCCGGGCTCGCCGCCCGGGTCGCGCCGCGCTGGAGCAGGTGACGCGGCTCATCCGCCGTCCCGGCGATCGGGCGGTCGTCCGCGGGCTGCGCGCGGCGCGGCCGTCGTAGTATGGGCCGCGGGAAAGCAACCGCCGGTGGGAACACGGCGGGCCATGCGCGTTGTTGGGAGAGTCATGACCGTAGAGAACGCTGCCACCGCTGCGGAGCAGACCCACGGCGTGGAGCTGACCGAGTCCGCCGCCGTGAAGGCGCGCACCCTGCTCGAGCAGGAGGGGCGCGACGACATGCACCTGCGCATCGCGGTGCAGCCCGGTGGCTGCGCCGGCCTGCGCTACCAGCTGTTCTTCGACGACCGCTCGCTCGACGGCGACCTGTTCCGTGACTTCCACGGCCTCAAGGTGGGCGTCGACCGGATGAGCGCCCCGTACCTGCAGGGCGCCACCATCGACTTCGTCGACACCATCGAGAAGCAGGGCTTCACGATCGACAACCCGAACGCGGGCGGCTCCTGCGCCTGTGGCGACAGCTTCAACTGAGCACCACCTCGACGGGCCCTGCCGGTGATCTCCGGCGGGGCCCGTCGTCGTCGGTGACGTAGGGTGCCCTTCGTGCCTATCGCCGTGACGGGATCGATCGCCTCCGACAACCTGATGCACTTCCCGGGGAAGTTCTCCGAGCAGATCCTCGCCGAGCAGCTCGACCGGATCTCGGTGAGCTTCCTGGTCGACGACCTGACGGTCCGCCGGGGCGGGGTCGCCGGCAACATCGCCTTCGCCCTCGGTGTGCTCGGCCAGAACCCCGTGCTGATCGGCGCGGTCGGCGCCGACTTCGCCGAGTACCGCGCGATCCTCGACGACCTGGGCGTGGACACCTCCGGGGTGCACACCCACGACGACGTCCACACCGCCCGCTTCGTCTGCACCACCGACGACGACATGCGTCAGATCGCGTCCTTCTACACCGGCGCGATGGCCAAGTCGAAGGAGATCGAGCTCGCCCCGATCGCCGAGCGCGTCGGCGGTTTCGACCTGGTGCTGATCGGCGCCAGCGACCCCGAGGCCATGCTGCGCCACACCGACGAGTGCCGGACCCAGGGCTACCCCTTCCTCGCCGACCCGTCCCAGCAGCTCGCCCGGATGGAGGGCCCGGAGGTCCGCCGCCTCGTCGAGGGCGCGACCTACCTGGTCACCAACGACTACGAGTTCGAGCTGCTGCTCAAGAAGACCGGCTGGACCGCCGAGGAGATCGGCGCGAAGGTCGGCACCCGGATCACCACGCACGGCGAGAAGGGCGCGGTGATCGTCGGGTCCGACGGCACCGAGACCTGGATCGACGTCGTCCCGCCGACCGAGCAGGTCGACCCGACCGGCGTCGGCGACGCCTGGCGCGCCGGGTTCCTCACCGCCGTCGGCGCCGGCCTGTCGCTGGAGCGTTCCGCCCAGCTCGGCGCGCTCATCGCGACCTACGTGCTCGAGTCCGACGGCCCGCAGGAGTGGACCTGGGACCGCGACGCGGCGCTGACCCGTCTCGCCGGGGCGTTCGGCGACGCGGCCGCCGACGAGATCCGCGGCGCCCTGCCCGCCTGATCCCGCCCCCACCGACGACGAACGGCCGGTACCCGCACCAGGCGGGTACCGGCCGTTCGGCCGTGCACGGGTCAGATCTTGACCGGGTAGGTCGGCGTCGGGACCTCCGGCACGATCCGCTTCTCGACGAAGATGCCGTGCCACAGCAGGAACACCAGCACCGCCCAGATCCGCCGGGAGTGGTCGACCGGGCCCTCGCGGTGGGCGTCGAGCATCCGGTGCACGGCCTGCAGGTCGATCAGGTGCCCGGCACCGGAGTTCTGCAGGATGTCGCGCGCCCAGGCGTACATCTCGTCGCGCAGCCAGTGCCGGATCGGCACCGGGAAGCCGAGCTTCGGGCGGTTGAGCACGTGCGGCGGGATGATCCCCTCGCAGGCCCGGCGCAGCGCGTACTTCGTGGTGCCGTTCGAGCCGTGGGTGATCTTCTGCGACTGCGGCAGCGACGAGGCGATGTCGAAGACCTCGGGGTCGAGGAACGGCACCCGCAGCTCCAGCGAGTGCGCCATCGTCATCTTGTCGGCCTTGACCAGGATGTCGCCGCGCAGCCAGGTGAACAGGTCCACGTGCTGCATCCGGGCCACCGGGTCCCAGTCGTGGCTGGCGAAGTAGTGCGGCGCCGTCACGTCCTGGTGGGAGACGCGCGGGTCGTAGCCGCGCAGGACCTCGTGCAGCTGGTCGTCGCGGAAGATCCGGGCGTTGCCGTAGTAGCGCTGCTCCATCGACAGCGACCCGCGGCGCAGCAGGTCCTTGCCGCGCATGCCCTCGGGCATCTTGCGCGACGCCCGGCGCATCAGCGGCTTGAGCGTGCCGGGCACCTTCTCGAACGGCGACAGCGACAGCGGCTCGCGGTAGATCGAGTACCCGCCGAACAGCTCGTCGGCGCCCTCGCCGGACAGCACGACCTTGACGTGCTGGCGGGCCTCGCGGGCGATGAACCAGAGCGGGACCAGCGCGGGGTCGGCCACCGGGTCGTCGAGGTACCAGATGATGAGCGGCAGGGCCTCCATCATCTCGTCCGGCTTCACGGTGCGGACGACGTGGCGCACCCCGATCGCGGCCGCGGACTCCGCGGCGACGTCGACCTCGGAGTAGCCCTCGCGCTCGAACCCGGTCGTGAAGGTGATCAGGTTCGGGTTGTGCTCCTTGGCGAGCGCCGCGATCGCGGTGGAGTCGATGCCACCGGAGAGGAACGCGCCCACGGTGACGTCGGCGCGCATGTGCTTGGCGACCGAGTCGCGCAGCACGTCGGCGATCTCGCCGTGCACGATCGCCTCGGCCTCGGCGCTGGCCGGGGCGTGGCTGGGCAGCGAGATGAACTTCGGCGCGAAGTAGCGCTGGTGCAGCGGCTCCTCGCCCGGGCGCACGGTGACGTGCGTGCCGGACTCGACCCGCGAGATCATCCGGTGCAGCGACATCGGCTCGGGCACGTACTGCAGGGTCAGGTAGTGCTGCAGCGCGGCCGGCTCCAGGTCCAGGCCGATCTCCAGCTCACCGGCGAGCTGCAGCAGCGACTTCTTCTCGCTGGCGAACGCGGTGCCGGCCGGGGTGGTGGCCAGGAACAGCGGCTTGATGCCGAACGGGTCCCGGGCCAGGAACAGCTCGCGCTCGACGACGTCCCAGATGGCGAAGGCGAACATCCCGCGCAGGCGCTGGACGGCGTCGGGGCCCCAGTAGTGGAAGGCCGCGACGATGACCTCGCCGTCGCCGTCGGTGGCGAACGCGGCGTCGTAGGTCTCGATCAGCTCCTCGCGGAGCTCGAGGTAGTTGTAGATCTCGCCGTTGAAGACGATGGTGTAGCGGGTGTCCTCACCCGGCACCGGCCCCCAGTGCAGGGGCTGGTGGGAGTGGTCGACGTCGATGATCGAGAGCCGGTTGAACCCCAGGACGAGATCGTGGTCGTTCCACGTCTCGCTCTCGTCGGGTCCCCGGTGCCGCGCACAGCGCAGCGCGTCGGCGATCGGCTCGACCCGGGTCGCGGCGTCCGCCCCGGCGGTCAGCAGTCCCAGCAGTCCGCACACACCGGTCAGTATGCCGAGTCAGCCGGACGGGTCTCGCGCGCCCCGGTGCGAAACGGTCTTCCCGCTGCCAGACTGCCGGTTTCGCTCCGGCCGGTGACCGCGTTCACGTCCCGTCCCCCCAACCCCGGGGGGCGCGGGCCGACGGGGGTTCGTCTAGTCTCTACGCGAGGTCGAAGACGGTGCTCCATACGGGTGGCACACGATCATCTTCGGCCGCTGGCTCGTATCGACGAAGCAAGGAAGAACGTGCTGGCAGTGCGGCGTACGCAGGAGACGACAGGAAGGCGGCGTGCAGTGGCCCGAACCGAAGGCCGCTCCCGGATCGCCCGGGCGGCGAAGGTGGCCGTGGTCGGCCTGCTGGCGGCGCCGGCTCTGGCCGGTTGCTCGGTCCAGGAGGTCATCCGGTTCGGGTGGCCGGAGGGGGTGACCTCCGAGGCCGAGGCCATGCGCAACCTGTGGACCTGGTCCGCGATCGCCGCGCTCGTCGTCGGCGTCATCACCTGGGGCGCCATGTTCTGGGCGATGATCCTGCACCGGAAGCGCAAGGACGACGACGGCACGCTGCCCCGGCAGACGCAGTACAACCTGCCGGTCGAGCTGGTGTTCACCGCGATCCCCACCGTCATCGTGGCGGTGCTGTTCGGCTTCACGGTCAACGTGCAGAACTACATCGACAAGGAGAGCCCGACCGCGGGCGGTCCGGCCGACCTGCGCGTGGACATCGTCGGGTTCCAGTGGAACTGGGAGTTCTCCTACCCCGACGAGGCCGGCCAGGGCGGCCGCCCGGTGAGCACGCTGGGCACCAGCGACACGATCCCGGTCATGGTCCTGCCGACCGGCCGGTCGATCGAGTTCACCCAGCGCTCGCCCGACGTGATCCACTCGTTCTACGTGCCGGAGTTCCTGTTCAAGCGGGACGTCTTCCCGTACCCGGAGCGCAACGAGCAGGACAACACCTACGTGATCGACGGGATCGACCGCGAGGGCGCGTTCGTCGGCCGCTGCGCCGAGCTGTGCGGCACCTACCACTCGCAGATGAACTTCGAGGTGCGCGCCCTGGAGCCCGCCCTGTTCGACCGGTACATCCAGCTCCGCAAGGAGACCAACCCGCAGACCGGGCAGGCCTACACGACGGGTGAGGCGCTGCAGGCGCTGAACTGCGGTCAGTGGTGCGCGCCGGAGGCGATCAGCACGCAGCCGTTTTCGACCGACCGCGGCCAGCTGGCCGCGCAGGTCACGGGCTGAGGGAGGACGAGCACGCCATGAAGATCGAGTCCCGGATCTTCGAGATCGTCACCGGCTTCTTCATTCTCGCCGCGCTGGCGTACATGTTCATCGCCGGCGAGGTCGTCGGCGTCACGGCGCTGTGGCTGACCGCCGGTCTGTCCCTGATCGTCGGCACCTACTTCCGGTTCGTCTCGCGGCGCCTCGAGGAGCGCCCGGAGGACAACCCGGAGGCCGAGGTGTCCGACGGCGCCGGCGAGGTCGGCTTCTTCTCGCCCGGCAGCTACTGGCCGCTGGGCCTGGCCGCGGCCGCGGCGTTCGCCGCACTCGGCGTCGCCTTCTGGTACGCCTGGATGATCGTCGTGGGCATGACGCTCGTGCTGATCGCCGTCGGCGGGCTGGTGTTCGAGTACCACCGGGGCCCCGCCGCCCACTGAGCCCGACGCACCGACGGCCCCCGCCCCACCCGGGACGGGGGCCGTCGTCGTCCCCGGGCGCGCACCGGGCCGGCCCGGCGCGCGCCCGGCCCGGCCCGGCCTGGCCTCGCCCGGCGCGGCCGGGCCCGGCGCGGCGCGGCATCGGGCTGTGCTACGAGGGTGCCCCTCGGAGCACGCGGAGAGGGGCGGCGCGGCGACAGGCGGGCGCCGTCAGGCGGCGGGGGAGAGATCCTGGCGAACGTCCGGTGCCGGCGACGCGAGTGCGCGCGCGTGGCAGCGGCGCAGCTCGTCCAGCACCTCCGCCGGCCGTCGCCGGAGGTCGCCGGGAAGCGTCTGGACGACGACGACCCCGCGCCGGCCGAGTGCCGACCGCCGGCGCACGGTGCGGGCGTAGTCGTCGGGGGAGAGGTGGAACTCGATCGAGTCGATCTCCCACACGAGTCCTGCCTCGGGCCACCAGAAGTCGACGACCGCGATCACCGTCCCGTCGCGGTCCAGCAGCCGCACGTTCGACAGCGGCCGGGGTAGACGGCTGCGGGCCACCAGCCGTCGGGCCCTGGCCTCGGCGACCGACCGCACGCCGGCGACCATCTCGCCCAGGACCGTGCGCGGCAGAGCCGCCCCCCGGCTGCTGCAGGCGACCAGCTCGTCGCGCAGATCGGCGAGCGAGCAGTGACCGTGCTGGAGCAGGCCGGCGAACAGGGTCCGCACCAGGTCGCGGTCCCGTGAGCAGCGGGCCGCGTCGACGGCCGCGCGGGCGACGGGCGCGACCGGGTGCCGCCGTCGTACCGGTTCGGGCGCGCGACGGGTGCGCTCGGCCCGGACGATCGTCCCCCGGCCGCGGCGGTGCTCGTGCGGCACCAGCACGTGCACCGGTCCGTGCGGGGCCGGGGCCACGCGGACGCGGTGCAGCAGCAACGCGTCGAGCCCGGTGAGCATCGCGCCGTCACCGGCGACGATCAGCGCCGCCCGCTGGCGCTCGTCGCGGGTGACCGGACCGTTGGCCAGCTTGACCACCCCGGGGCAGAGGCTGCGCCACGGACCCCCGGGCCGGCAGCGCCGCGCGATGGTGCGCCGGTCCAGCCCGAACGACTCGAGGAGCCGGACCGGGACGACGGCGTCGTCGCAGCGGGAGGCGATGTCGGCCGGGGACGGCGCGCTACGGCGGGGCATACGGAGAGCGTGCCCCCGCCGGGCCCCGGTCCCGGTGCGAGTTGCGCCCCTGTGGACAACTCCGTCGCGCGTCGGCCGGCGCCCCGCCCTGCTCCGAGGGGCACTCTCGTGGCTTAGAGGGCAACGAAGGTGCCCCTCGGAGCAGCCCCGGGGGCGGGCGGTGTCACGAAGGTGCCCCTGGGGGCGCCGCCCGGGGCCGGCGCCCTGGGCCGCCGCCCGGGGCCGGCGGGTGTCACGAGAGTGCCCCTCGGGGCAGGCCGGGGAGGCCGGGGCGCACCGGGCGGGCGCCTGCGTGGGGGCCTCAGCCGCGGGCGGCCTTCCCCAGCGCGTCGCGGGCGATGATCACCTGCTGGATCTGGCTGGTGCCCTCGTAGATGCGGAAGAGCCGGGCGTCGCGGAAGAACCGCTCGACGGCGACGCCGCGCATGTAACCTGCCCCGCCGTGCACCTGCACCGCCCGGTCGGCGACCCGGCCGACCATCTCCGAGCAGAAGTACTTCGCGGCGGCGGGCCCGGAGACCATGTCGGTGCCCTCGTCGAAGGTGCGGGCGGCCTCGAGGACCATGCCGCGGCCGGCGCGGGCGTCGGTGACCGAGTCCGCGACGAGGCCCTGGACAAGCTGGAAGCGGGCGATCGGCTTGCCGCCCTGCTCGCGGGTGCGGGCGTACTCGACGGTCTCGTGCACCAGCCGGTCGGCCATCCCGACGCAGACGGCGGCGATGTGCAGCCGCCCGTGGGCCAGGCACTTCGCGGCGACCAGGAAGCCCTTGTCGATGCCGTCCTCGCCGCCGACCACGTGGTCGAACGGGACGCGGACGTCGTCGAGGTGCACGTCGGCGGTCCACGCGCCGAACTGGCCCATCTTGTGGTCCTTCGGCCCGACGGACAGGCCGGGGGTGTCCTTCGGGACGAGGAAGGTCGAGATGCCGCGGTTGCCCGGCGCGTCCGGGTCGGTCCGCGCGAACACCATGATCACGTCGGCGACGGGGGAGTTGGTGATGTAGCGCTTGGAGCCGTTGAGGACCCAGGCGTCGCCGTCGCGCACGGCCCGGGTGGACAGCGAGGACGGGTCGGAGCCCGCGTCGGCCTCGGTGAGCCCGAACGACGCGGTGACCTCGCCGGACGCCAGCCGGGGCAGCCACTGCTTCTTCTGCTCCTCGGTCCCGCCCTCCAGCAGGACGTGCCCCGCGATGCCGTTGTTGGTGCCGAACAGCGAGCGCAGCGCCGGGGTGGTCCAGCCGAGCTCGAAGGCCAGCCGCACCTCCTGCGACGCGGTCAGGCCCAGGCCGCCGTACTGCTCGGGGATGGTGAAGCCGTAGAGCCCCATCTCCTTGCACTGGGCGACGATGCGCTCGGGGACGGCGTCCTCGGCGTCGATCCGCTCCTCCTGCGGCACCACCTCGGTGCGGATGAAGTCACGGACCGAGGTCAGAACGTCGGTGAGGTCGGCGGAGTCCACGGGTACACCTTCTCGCGTCGTCGCGTTTCTTACTGTGGGTAGCTCATCACGGCGCGGCCGGGACGCGCGACCCCGCGGGGGCGTTCGTCACTCCGCCTATCCTCGTCCGCGGAGCAACCGCACCCGATTCGGAGGCGACACCGTGCCGGACGACGACCGCGACGTCGCGACGCGGAAGCGCCCTGCCCCCGACGAGCCGGGCGGCAGCCCGCTGGACGTCCACCTCGTCCGCGTCCTGGAGGGCTGGGGCAACGGCGCACTGCGCGAGTACCTGCTGCGCGACGGCGGCCCGCACCTGCCGCACCCGACCGGCTGGCCGTCGGCGTGGCCGGGACGGACCCGGCTCGGCGCGCAGATGGCCTACCTGCTCGCCGGCCTGCCGCTGGCGGTGGTCAGCGGGCTCGTCGTGCTCGTCGGGCTGGGCCTGGGCGCCGGGACGTTCGTCGTCTGGATCGGGCTGCCGATCACCGTCGGGATGCTGGCGGCCGCGCGCGGCTTCGCCGAGCTGGAGCGGCGGGCGACCGAGGCCGCGACCGGCGGCCCGCTGCCCCCGCACCACTACCGGCCCAACCGCGGCCGCTCGCTGATGGGGCGGCTGTTCCGCGCGCTGGCCGACCCGCAGAGCTGGCGCGACGTCGCGCACGCCGTCACCGCGCTGCCGGTGCGGATCGTGACCGCCGCCGTCGCGCTGGTGTGGGCGGTCACCGGGCTGGGCGGGCTGTTCTACGTCTTCTGGCAGTGGTCGCTGCCCCGCGGGGAGCGCAACTGGACGCTGTTCGGCTCGATCACCGGCATCGACTCGACCCTCGGCGACGTCGCGCTCAACACCGGCCTGGGCGTGCTGCTGCTGATGACGCTGCCGACGGTGGTGCGCTGGCTGACCGACGTGCGCGCGCTGCTCGCCCGTGGCCTGCTCACCAACCAGACCGCCGCGCTGCGGGCCCGCGCGCTCGCGCTGGCCGCGGGGCGGCGCGCCGCCGTCGCCGCCGAGGCGCAGACCCTGCGCCGCCTCGAACGCGACATCCACGACGGGCCGCAGCAGCGCCTCGTCCGGCTCGGGATGGACCTCGAGGCCGCGGTGCGCCGGCTCGACGACGACCCCGAGCGCGCCCGCCCGCTGCTGCACGAGGCCCTGGAGCAGAGCCGCGAGGCGCTCTCGGAGCTGCGCGCGCTCTCCCGGGGCATCGCCCCGCCGATCCTCGCCGACCGCGGCCTCGGGCCCGCGCTGCGCGCCGCCGCCGGGCGCTGCCCCGTCCCGGTGGACCTCGACGTCGGCCTCGACGACGGCGCCCGGCTGCCCGCGCTGGTCGAGAACACCGCCTACTTCGTGGTCACCGAGGCGCTCACCAATGTCGCCAAGCACGCCGGCGCGACCGCGGTCAGCGTCACCGTGACCGTCGACGCGACGCTGCTGCGGGTGTGCGTGCGCGACGACGGCCGCGGCGGCGCGCACCCGGGCAAGGGGCACGGCCTGGCCGGGCTCGCCGACCGCCTGGAGATCGTCGAGGGACGGCTGGAGGTGGACAGCCCGCCCGGTGGCCCGACGGTGCTCGTCGCCGAGGTCCCGGTCGCCGGGCTGGGCGACGCGTGACCGATCATGGATCCATGACGATGCGGGTGGTCCTCGCCGAGGACTCGGTGCTGCTGCGCGAGGGCCTGGTCCGGCTGCTGGAGGAGGCGGGCGCCACCGTGCTCGCCGCCGTCGGCGACGGGACCGCGCTGGTCGCGGCGGTGGCCGAGCACGGGCCCGAGGTGGCGGTCGTCGACGTCCGGATGCCGCCGTCGTTCACCGACGAGGGGCTGCGGGCCGCGCTGGAGATCCGCCGCGACCACCCCGGCGTCGGGATCCTGGTGCTGTCGCAGTACGTCGAGGAGTCCTACGCCACCGACCTGCTCGAGGCCGGTGGCGGTGTCGGCTACCTGCTGAAGGACCGCGTGTCCAAGCTCGCCGACCTGTCCGACGCGCTCGGCCGGGTCGCCGCGGGCGGCACCGTGCTCGACCCGGAGGTCGTGTCCGCGCTGCTCACCAAGCGCCGCCGCCGCGACCCGCTCGCCGAGCTGTCCCCGCGCGAGCGCGAGGTCCTGGAGCTGATGGCCCAGGGCCGCACCAACACCGCGATCGGCCGCCTCATGGTGATCACCCAGGGGGCGGTGGAGAAGCACATCTCCTCGATCTTCACCAAGCTCGGGCTGCCGCCGTCCTCCGACGACCACCGCCGCGTCATGGCGGTGCTGGCCTGGCTGGAGGGCTGAGCGGCCGGTCCGGCTCAGACCGAGCGCAGGTCCAGGTCCAGCTCGGCGGCGCCGTCGTCGCCGACGGTCACCGGGATGCCCCAGTCCTGCTGGTAGCGGTGGCAGGCGGCGAACCCGTCGCCCGGGTCGTCGCAGGCGGCCGCGGCCACCGCGACCTGCAGCACGCCGGGCCCGGCCGCCGGGTCCAGGCGCAGCGCGCGGGTCAGCCCGGTCGCGGTGCCCGCCCCGTCCAGCAGCAGCGACGGCGGGTCCGCGGCGACCGTGAGCGAGGTCGGGTCCCCGAAGCGGTCGTCGAGGTACTGCCCGGCCGGCGGGACGAAGCCGATGCGCAGCGCCACCTGCGGCGCGAGCGCGGTCGGGGCGCGCCGTACGGCGTGCGCGGCCCCGGCGACCAGCGACCCGCCCGGGACCGGGACCCGCACCAGGCGGTGCGCCGCGGACTCGACGACGACGAGCGTGTCGCCGTCGACGAGCAGGTCCGAGGGCTCGGCGAGCCCCTCGGCCAGCGTCGAGACCTGCCCGCTCGCCGGGTCGAAGCGGCGCACGGCGCCGTTGTAGGTGTCGGCGACGGCGACCGAGCCGTCGGGCAGCACCGTCACGCCGAGCGGGTGCTGCAGCAGCGCCTGCGCGGCCGGGCCGTCGCGGTGCCCGAACTCGAACAGCCCCTGCCCGACGGCGGTCGCGACGTCCGCGCCCGGGCCGTCGCCGATGCGGCGCAGCGCGGAGATCTCGCTGTCGGCGACCCACAGCGTGCCGTCGGGGCCGGTCGCGAGCCCGGAGGGCTGGGCGAAGAACGCCGCGTCGAACGGGCCGTCGCGCAGCCCCTCGTTGGAGGTGCCGGCCAGCACCCGCGCCTCGCCGCCGTCCGGGTCGACGGTCCAGAGCTGGTGCGGGCCCGCCATCGCGACGACGACCCGCCCGTCCCACCGTGCGAGGTCCCACGGCGAGGACAGCAGCGCCGAGACCCCGCCGGGCGCGACCCGCTCGCGCAGCTGCTCGCCGGTCCCCGCGAGCGTCGACACGGCGCCGGTGGCGAGCTCGACCCGGCGCACGGCGTGGTTGACGGTGTCGGCGACGAGCACCGCGTCGGCCGAGGGCAGCACCAGCAGCCCCTGCGGCTCGGAGAAGCGGGCGTGGTCCGCGTCGCCGTCGGCGAGACCGCGGGTGCCCGACCCGATCCGGCGGACCTCGGTGCCCAGGTCGGCCCGCAGCTCCACGAGCTGGTGGTGGGCGGTGTCGGAGGCGAGGAACGTCCCGCCGGGCAGCGCGACGACCTTGCCGGGGAAGCGCAGCGCGGTGTCCGGCGCGGGCGGCGGCACCGCCGGGTCGTCGCCGCGGCGCAGCCGGTCCCCGTGCTCGGCGACCAGCTCGCGCAGCAGCGCCGCGAGCCCGGGCCCGTGGCCCTCCCCGGCCATCCGTGCGACGACGAACCCGTCCGGGTCGATCACCGCCAGCGTCGGCCAGGCGCGGGCGGCGTAGGCGTCCCAGGTGGCGAGCTCGGGGTCGTCGAGCACGGGGTGGGTCACGCCGTAGCGCTCGACGGCGGCCTCGACCGCGGCCGGGTCGGCCTCGTGCACGAACTTCGGCGAGTGCACCCCGACGACGGTCAGGACGTCGCCGAACTCCTCCTCCAGCGGCCGGAGCTCGTCGAGGACGTGCAGGCAGTTGACGCAGCAGAACGTCCAGAAGTCCAGGACGACGATCCGCCCGCGCAGCCCGGCGAGGCTCAGCTCCCGCCCGCCGGTGTTGAGCCAGCGCCGCCCGCGCAGCTCGGGGGCCCGGACCTTCATGCGTTCACCCGTGGTCACACCGGGGACCAACGACGCACCGCCGCGCGGGTGTTCCCCGATCGCGCCACACTGATCGTCATGCCCGAGCTGCCCGAGGTGGAGAACGCGCGCACGGTCCTCGCCGAGGCCGTCGGCCGGACGATCACCGACGTCGACGACCGCGACGACTGGGTGTGCCGCCCGCACCGCCCCGGGGACATCGCCTCCGCGCTGAAGGGCGGGCGGCTCACCCGGGCCCACCGCATCGGCAAGACCATGTGGTGCGACACCGAGACCGCCGACGGCGACGCCGGCCCCGCGCTGGGCGTGCACCTCGGCATGGGCGGGCGGATCGTGGTCACCAACGGCGACGGCGAGCGCATCGGCGGCGGCCCCGCCCGCCCCGACCGGCAGCCGCGCAAGGCCGAGTGGGACCGGTTCACGATGACCTTCGACGACGGCGGCCGCTTCCGGCTCTTCGACAAGCGCCGCCTCGGCCGGGTCCGGCTCGACCCCGACCTGTCCGGTCTCGGTCCCGACGCGGAGGGCATGGAGCCGGCCGAGTTCCGCGACCGGCTCCTGCGCGGGACGGCGGCGGTCAAGGCGCGGCTGCTCGACCAGTCGGTGCTCGCCGGCGTCGGGAACCTGCTGGCCGACGAGACGCTGTGGCAGGCGCGGATCGACCCGCGCACGCGGGTGCACGACCTCACCCGCACCGACCTGGACAGGCTGCACCGCAACCTCGACCGGGCGCTGGAACGGGCGATCGCCCGCGGCGGCGTGCACACCGGCGAGGTCATCGAGCACCGGCACCCGGGCGGGCACTGCCCGCGCTGCGGGACGGAGATGGTGCACGGGACCGTGGGCGGGCGCTCGACGTGGTGGTGCCCGCAGGAGCAGACCTGACGCGCGGCCCGGTGCGGGCCGCCGTGCAGAATCACCTCATGCCGGACGAGTCCGACACCGCCCTGCTCCACGTCCAGCGTGGCCTCGTCCGCGCCGACGACTCCCCGCCCGACCTCGCCGCCCAGCGCCGCGCGCACGGGAGCACCCGTATTGCCCGGTGGGCGCGGTGGCTGCCGCCCGCGGTGCTCGCCGCCCTCGTCGTCGCGGCGGTCCTGCCGGGCGTCGGCGGGGCCGGGTTCTGGCTGCTCGCGGTGCTCGCCGTCCTCGCCGCCGTGGTGGTCGCGGTGCTGGCCGCCCGCGCCGCCGTCGTCGCGCAGGCGGCGGCCGGGCTGCCCGTGCCGATCGAGATCACCGGGAAGGTCGCGACGGCGATGCGCGCCGTGCTCGCCGTGACCGGGGCGCTGCGCAGCCGCCGCGCCGGCGGGGCCGGTGAGGGCGTCGCGGTGGTGCGGGAGTGGACCCGTGCGACCGGCGACCTGCGCGCGGCCTGGCTGCGCGGCGACGTCGGCGCGTGGCACGACCACGCCCGCGCGCTCGTCGCGGTGGGGGAGCGGGCCGCACGGTTGCGCGCCGCGTCGGAGCCGGACCCGCCGCGGTAGGGCTCAGCCGAGGCCGGGCAGCAGCAGGACCTTGCCGGCGTCGCCGGTGAGCAGCCCCAGCGCCTCGTCCACGGCGGACAGCGGCAGCCGGTGGGTGACCAGCCGGTCCAGCTCCACCCGCCCGGACCCGACGAGCAGCAGCAGGTCCTCCCAGGTGTCCCACAGCCGTCGCCCGAAGATCCCGCGGACCTCGATCTGGCGCCGGTTCACGTGCGCGGCGAGGTCGACCGCGGCGGGCCGCCCGGGATGGCCCACGGTCACCAGCGTCGCGCCGACCGCGAGCGAGGCGAGCAGCGGGTCGAGCGTGCCGGGCGCGCCGGAGCACTCGACGGCGACGTCGAACCCGCCGCGCCGCCCGGCCAGGTCGCGGCAGGTGGCGACGACGTCGCCGGCGGCCGGGTCGAGCGCGACCGCGCCGAACGCCTGCGCCCGGGCGCGGCGGGCGGGGTTCGGTTCCACCGCGACGACGTGCGCGGCGCCGAGCACCCGTGACAGGTGGACCACCGCCAGCCCGACCGGCCCGCAGCCGCTGACCAGCACGGACCGCCCGGCGACGGCGTACCCGCAGCGCTGCACCGCGTGCATCGCCACGCCCGCGGACTCCAGCAGCGCCGCCGTCTGCGGGCCGACGCCGTCGGGCACCGCGACGCAGATCCCGGCCGGGACGGCGACCCGCTCGGCGAACACGCCGTCGACGTGCATCCCGAGGATGCGGGTCCGCTCGCAGGCGTGCGCCCACCCGGTCCGGCAGGGCACGCACAGCCCGCACGCGAGGTGGCTCTCCAGCGCGACGCGGTCCCCGGCGCGCAGTCCCTCGACGCCGGGCCCGATCTCCAGCACGGTGCCCGCGCCCTCGTGGCCGAGCACCACCGGCAGGGCCGGCGCGAACGCCTGCGCCGCGGAGCCCCACGCGGCGAGCTCCCGGTCGGTCCCGCACAGCGACGCCGCCTCGACCGCGAGCAGGACCTCGCCGGCCCCGGCCCGCGGCTCGGCGACGTCGTCGCGGTAGGCCACGCCCGGCCCGGCCGCGGGCTTGAGCACGGCCCTCACCGGGGCCGCCCGGCCGCGAAGCGGTGCAGGACGTCGGGCGGCCCGGCCTGGCCGCCCTTGAGCACGAGCCGGCACCCGGTCAGTGCCTGCGGGCCGTCGGTGACCCGGCAGACCGGCGCGAGCGGCACGAACGGCGCGACGACGCGCAGCTCCCGCGCCCCCATCGCGACCAGCGCGTGGCCGGAGGTGTCGCCGCCGCACACGACGACGTCGCCGGTCAGGCCCCCGGTGACGGCGGCCGCGGCGAGCCGCCCGATCCGGGCGCCGGTGGCGGCGGGGTCGGCGCCGTCGTGGCGCAGCGCGGGGTCGTCGGGCCCGCGGACGGTGTAGGCGACGACGTCCTCACCGCGCCGCAGCGCCGCGGTGACCGCGTCGCCCGCCCGTGCCTCGGCGTCCTGCTGCCCGGCGCCGGCGGGGACGGGCACCCCGGTCCAGCCGCGGCCCAGTGCGTCGTCGATCTGGTCCCCGGTCACCGCCGACGCCGACGCGCTGACGGCCAGCACCGGGCCGGTGGCGCCCCGGTCGCCGTCGCCGGGCGGGGCGCCGGACCCGCGGCGGCGGGCGAGCGCGGCCATGATCCCGCCGGACCCGACGACCAGCGACGGCGCGGCCGGGTCGGCGAGCAGCGCGGCGGCGACCCGGTCGAGGTCCTCGTCGGTGACGGCGTCGACGACGAACGCCGGGCCGTGCCCGGCCCGCAGCCGGGCCCAGTGCCCGTCGAAGCCGGCGTGCCCGGGCAGGTCGAGCAGGGCCACGTCCGGGGCGCCGGTGAGCTGCCCGGCCAGCACGCGGCGCAGGTCCGCCTCGTGCATCGGCGTGACCGGGTGCCGCGACATGACCGGGTGCCGGTCGAGGCGGTGCACCGCGTCGCCCGAGCGGCCGAAGTGGTTGCCGAACGCGGTGTGGCGCCCCGCCGAGGGCTGCGCGGGCGCGACCGGCACCGGCCCGTGCCCGGGCACCGCCTCGTGCAGCAGCTCGATGCCGCGCCCGATGCTGCCGACGGTGGCCGAGGAGTCGAAGGTGGAGCAGACCTTGTAGAGCAGCACCTGCGGGGCGGCCGCGACCAGCGGCGCGACCCCCGCGCGGACGGCGGCGTCGAGCTCGTCGCCGGCCAGCGACCGGGCGGTCCCGGCGACGCCGACGACGTCGGTGTCCGGCAGCCCGCCCGCCGGGTCGAGCACCAGCGCCGCGGACAGCCCGCCGCCGTGGGCCTGCACGAGCACGTCGGAGGCGCCGGTGAGGTCGTCGGCGAAGAACCCGACCACCGGCCCGCTCACGACAGCACCGCCGCCAGCTCGGGCACCGACCGGGCGGCCTGCGCCAGCGGGGTCCCGGAGCGGGCCGCGTCCCACGCCGCCCGCAGCGCCCGCACCCCGTCGCCGGGCCCGCCCGGGTGCCCGACGATCCCGCCCCCGGCCAGCATGAGCAGGTCGGTCGAGCCGACGGCGGCGAAGGTGGGGGCGGGGGTGTGCACGGTCTGCCCCGACGACAGCGTCGGCAGCACCGGCAGGGTCTCCCCGAGCGGGGCCTGCAGGCTGCGGATGTTCGCGGCGACCTGGTCGTCGGTCTCGGAGAACTTGCTGCCCAGCCCGCTGACGTGCACGTGGTCGGCCCCGGCGAGGCGGGCCAGCTGCTGCCAGGCCGTGTAGTCCACCCCGAGCGCGGGGTGGCGCATCTGGGCGGCCAGCCCGGCCCGGTGGCCGTGGATCGGGACCTCGGCGAAGGAGCGCAGCCACGCCAGCGCGGGCAGCCCCATCATCGGCACCGACAGCATCACGCAGCGGCCCCCGGCGGCGACCACGGTGTCGTGCCGCGCCCGCAGCCCGGCCAGGTCGCCGGTGATGTTGAACGCGTACATCGTCGGGTGGCCGGTGATCTGCTCGGCGGCGGCGATCTCCTCGGTGGCGATCCGGACCCGCGTCGCCAGCGGCAGGTACGCGGGGTCGGTCATCAGCTCGTCGTCCTTGATCAGGTCGATCGAGGCGCGGGCCAGCTCGCGCACGACGGAGCGGAAACCGTCCTCGTCGAGCCCGACGTTGGGTTTGACGATCGTCCCGACCAGCACGCCCCCGGCGCCGCCGATCAGCTCGCGGGTGCCGGGCACGCCGAACGCGGGGCCGGGGTGCGCGGCGACGAACTCCCCGGGCAGCGTCAGCGACGACAGCCGGCAGGCGGTGAGGTCGCCCAGCTCGAACAGGTTCCCGGCGACGGCGGTGAGCAGCGTCGCGAGGTCGGTGCCGACGTTCTCCATCGGGAACTCGACGGTCGCGCGGGCCGGGCGCACCCGCTCCGGTGCGAACCGGGTCGGCAGCGAGGGGGCGCGTTCCTCGCCGACGTCGAGGGCGACGACCTGGGCGCCGTGGCGTTCGCGCAGCGCGTCGGTCTCACCCGGCACGGCGGTGAAGGTGCCGCTGGACTGCTCCCCGGCCAGCCCGGCGGCCGACCGCTCGGGGTCGACGGCCTCGATGTCGTAGACGGCGGTGACGCGCCGGGGGTCGCGGGTGCCGGTCACCGGGCACCGTCCGCCGGGTCGACGAGCAGCTTGACGACGTCGTCGGAGCGGCCGTCCAGCGCGGCCCGCAGGAACGCGACGGCGCCGTCGAGCCCCCCGCCGTCGGTGACCAGGCCGGCCAGGGTGCGCCAGTGCTCGCCGAGCCCGCGGGCGGCGGCGGCGAAGTCGTCGGCGGTGTAGACGGTGGACCCGACCAGCGACTTCTCGTCCTGCTGCAGCGCGGCGACGTCGAAGGTGACCGGCCCGGCGAACAGCCCGACCACGACGACGGTGCCGCGCGGGCGCAGCAGCGCGACGGCGTCGTCGAGGATCCCGGGGGCCGTCGCGGCGACGTGGACGAGGTCGAACCCGTCGCCGCGCACCGCGTCGCGCCACCCGTCGGTCGTCGGGTCGGCGGTCGCGTGCGCCCCGACGCGCGTGCAGGCCTCCCGGCTGGCCGCCCGCGGGTCGGTGGCGAGCAGGTGCTCCGCACCGCCGGTCGCGGCCAGGTGCACGAGCAGCGCCCCGATCGGGCCGCCGCCCAGCACGGCCACCCGCGCCCCGCGGGGCGCGGGCCCCGCCGCGACGGCGTGCTCGGCGACGGCCAGCGGCTCGGCCAGCGCGAGCAGCGCGGCGGGCACGGCGTCGTCGACCGGGTGCAGGCAGGAGACGGGGGCGGTGACCTGCTCGGCGAGGGTCCCCGGCCAGCCCGCCATGCCGAGCATGAGCCGGTCGCGGCACAGGTGGACCAGACCCGTCGTGCACGGGGCGCAGCGCCCGCAGGCCCGCTGGGGCTCCAGCGCGACCGGGCGGCCCCGCCAGGACGGGTCGACCCCGTCGCCGACGGCGGTGACGATCCCGCCGCCCTCGTGCCCGGTGATCAGCGGCGGCACCCGGAAGGGGTGCACCCCCCGCAGCGCGGTGACGTCGGACCCGCAGACCCCGGCCGAGGTGATGCGGACGGTCACCTCGCCCGCATCCGGGCGGGGCGGGGCCACGTCGACGACGCGGGCGGTGCGGTCGGTGCCGAACTCGACGGCTCTCATCGGTCCTCCCGGGACGGTCCGGCCACCTCGGCCGGCGGAGACGGTGGTGACGCCGCCGGTGCCCGGCGCCGGGACGGGGCTCAGGCCGCGCCCACCCGCCGGCGCGCGGTGACCACGGCCAGTGCGGTGGTGCCGGCGAACGCGAGCCCGGCCCCGAGCGCCCACCCGGCGAGCACGTCGGACAGCCAGTGCACGCCCAGGTAGATCCGGGTGAACCCGACCGCACCCGCCCACAGCACGGCGAACCCGGCGAGCAGCACCCGTCCCCGTGCCGCGAGCAGCGGCCAGGTCACGAGCACCAGCGTCGTCCAGGCGGCGGCGACCATCGTGGCGTGCCCGGACGGCAGCGACTCGTTGGCGACGGCCAGCACCTGCAGGTCCGCCGGGGGGCGCGCCCGGTCCACGAGCCGCTTGACGACGGTGAACACCACGCTCGCGACCAGCGGGACCGCCGCCAGGCACAGGCCGGCGGCGCGGTGCCCGCGCCCGGCGAGCAGCGCCCCGCCCGCCAGCCCGACCACCGTGCTGCCCACGGTGTTGCCGAGCTCGGTGACGACCAGGGCCAGGGTCGTGACACCCGGGATCCGGTCGGCGGCCAGCCCGACCGCCGTCGCGGTGTCCCCGCCCTGCAGCCCGCCGGTCGCCGCGACGGCGACGAGCACGGCGGCCAGCACGAGCAGCACCGCCGCCACCGGCCCGGTCAGGCGGGCCGGCAGCGGCGGTCGTCCCCGGTCGTCCATGGCCGGATTCTCACCCGGCGGGCACGGTCGCGCCGGACGGGAGACGGGTCAGCGGCCGCGCCAGGCGCGGTAGCGGCCGACGAGGGCGGCGGTGGAGCCGTCGAGACCCGCCTCCTGCGCGTCCGGCGGGTCGGCGGCGTAGAGGGCGGGGCCGAACTGCTTCGCCATGACCTTGCCCAGCTCGACGCCCCACTGGTCGAAGGAGTCGATCCCCCAGATCACGCCCTCGACGAACGTCACGTGCTCGTAGAAGGCGATGAGCTGCCCCAGCACCGACGGGGTCAGCCGCTCGGCGAGGATCGTCGACGACGGCCGGTTCCCCGGCATCACCTTGTGCGGCACGATCGCCGCGGGCGTGCCGTCCGCCTCGACCTCGGCGGCGGTCTTGCCGAACGCGAGCGCCGCGGACTGTGCGAACAGGTTCGCCATGAACAGGTCGTGCATGTCGGCCTCGCCCTCGCCGGGCAGGTCGTGGTGCGGGCGGGCGAAGCCGATGAAGTCGCACGGCACGAGCCGGGTGCCCTGGTGCAGCAGCTGGTAGAACGCGTGCTGCCCGTTGGTCCCGGGCTCGCCCCAGAAGATCTCGCCGGTCGTCGTCGTCACCGGGGTGCCGTCCCGGCGGACGGACTTGCCGTTGGACTCCATCGTCAGCTGCTGCAGGTAGGCGGGCAGCCGGTGCAGGTACTGGGAGTAGGGGAGCACCGCGCGGGTGTCGGCGCCGAAGAAGTTCGAGTACCAGATGCCGAGCATCCCGGCGATCACCGGCAGGTTCTGCTCCAGCGGCGTCTCGCGGAAGTGGACGTCCATGGCGTGCATCCCGGCCAGGAACTGCGCGAAGTGCTCCCGGCCGATGGCGCACATCAGCGACAGGCCGATGGCGGAGTCGAGCGAGTAGCGCCCGCCGACCCAGTCCCAGAAGCCGAACATGTTGTCGGTGGAGATGCCGAACTCCGACACCTTCTCCGCGTTGGTCGAGACCGCGGCGAAGTGCCGGGCGACGGCGTCGGTGGAGCCGGTGCCCAGCCCGTCGAGCAGCCAGGCCCGCGCGTTGCGGGCGTTGGTCAGCGTCTCCTGGGTGGTGAAGGTCTTGGACGAGACCACGAACAGCGTGGTCGCCGGGTCCAGGTCGCGGGTCTTCTCGACGAGGTCGGTCGGGTCGATGTTGGACACGAACCGGCACTCGAGCTCGCGCAGGGCGTAGTCGCGCAGCGCCTCGTAGGCCATGACCGGGCCGAGGTCCGAGCCGCCGATGCCGATGTTGACCACGGTGCGGATGCGCTGACCGGTGAACCCGGTCCACTCCCCGGAGCGGACGGCGTCGGTGAACGCGCCCATCCGGTCGAGCACCTCGTGCACGTCGGCGACGACGTCCTGGCCGTCGACGGTCAGCGACGCGTCGCGCGGCAGCCGCAGCGCGGTGTGCAGCACCGCGCGGTCCTCGGAGGTGTTGACGTGCTCGCCGGTGAACATCGCCTCGGTGCGCGCGGGCAGCCCGGCCGCCCGGGCCAGCGCGGCGAGCAGGCCGACGGTGTCGCGGGTGACGCGGTGCTTGGAGTAGTCGAGCACGAGGTCGGCGCCCTCGGCGGTCAGTGCCGTCGCCCGCCCCGGGTCGTCGTCGAACAGCGACCGCAGGTGCCGTGGCTCGACCTCCGCAGCGTGCTCGGTCAGCGCCGTCCATTCCCGCGTCGCCGTGATGTCTCTGCTGTTCGTGTCGGACACGGCCGCCATCATGGCGCAGCACCCCACCCCGGGCGCGCCGACACGACCACCGGCGGCGCACCGGTCCGCGGCACCGGTGCAGGGCGCTGGGCCGCCCGGGCGTACCGCCCGTCGCGACCGGCCGCCGGTGGGACGAGCGGTGTGTCCGCATCGCCGGACTGCACCCCGGCCCGACCGTGGGTGACACCGGACCGGGTGAGGCGCGTGTCACTACGACGTCCGGGTGACGGGCCGGTGCCGGGTGGCACGCTGCGTGCTCGTGACCTGCGGCGATCCGGAGGGCGGGAGGTCGCCGGCCGCCGTTCGACCGGTCGTGCCGCCGAACGCACCGGTCGCGGCGGGCCCCGTACGGGTGACACACCGTGGCGCGCATCTCGTCGCGCGGTGCGGCCGTCTCGTCGCGCAGAGTCGCTGAACCGGGTGGCGGAGCGGGTTCGTGCGCTTAGGGTCTTGTGCAGTCCGTGGTGACGAGGTCACCCGCGGTGATCAGCTCGTACCTGGAGGAACCGTGTACCGCTCCCTGACCGGAACCCCGCGCGACGTCGTCCTGCTCGTCGCCCGTCTCGTGCTCGCCTACATCATGGTCATGCACTCGTGGAAGAAGATCGACGCCGGTCTCTTCGACACGGCGACGGTCTTCGCGAAGTTCGGCATCCCGCTGGCCATCGGCGCGGCCTCGTTCACGATCGTCGTGGAGCTCGTGTTCTCGCTGTCGGTCGCGCTCGGCCTGCGCATGGTGGTGCCCGGCGCGCTGATGACCTTCGTGATGTGCGGCGCGATCTGGTTCGTCCACGGCAAGAACGGCCTGTTCATGGCCGACAACGGCTGGGCGCTGGTCGGCACGATCATCTGCGCGACCCTGATCCTGATGTCCACCGGCGCCGGCCGGTTCAGCCTCGACGAGGTGCTCTCCCGCCAGTCCGCCCGCCGGATGGAGCAGACCCAGGCCATCCCGCGCCAGACCGTCTCGGTCTGACGACCTCCCGGTCCGCCCGCGCGCCCCGATGCCGGGCGGACCGGTGACCCCGCCGACCCCCGGCGAGCACGACGACGGCCCGCATCCCGACGCCACGGGATGCGGGCCGTTCGTGTCGTGCGCGCCCCGATAGCCTCCGCGGGTGACCTCCGAGCCGGCCCGGACGCTGCCCCGGCTGACCGCCGTCCGCTACGTCACGCCGCTGCGCGAGGGCGGGTCGCTGCCGGGGCTGATGGAGGCCGACGACCTGGGCACCTACGCCGTGAAGTTCACCGGCGCCGGGCAGGGCCGCCCGGTCCTGGTCAACGAGGTCGTCGCCGGCGAGCTGGCCCGCGCGCTGGGCCTGCCGGTGCCGCGCCTGGCCACGGTCGTCGTCGACGGGCGGCTGGGCCGCACCGAGCCCGACGAGGAGGTCCAGGAGCTGCTGCGCCACTCCGACGGGCTCAACCTCGCGGTCGACTTCCTGCCCGGCGCGCTCGACCTGGACCCGGTCGCGTTCGACGTGGGGCCGGGGTTCGCCGGGCGCGTGCTGTGGTTCGACGCGCTGGTCGGCAACGTCGACCGGTCCTGGCGCAACTCCAACATGCTGCTGTGGCACCGCAGCCCGTACCTGATCGACCACGGCGCGACGCTGACCTTCGCCCACGACTGGTCGGCGGCACCGCGCTTCGCCCGCCGCCCGTTCGACGCGGGCGACCACGTGCTGCTGGGCTCCGCGCCCGACCTCGACGCCGCCGACGCCGCGCTCGCCCCGCTGGTCACCCCGGCACTGCTGGGCGAGGTCGTCGCGCTCGTCCCCGACGAGTGGATCGACGGCCCCCACCTGCCCGACGGGTTCGACGGCCCCGACGCCGTCCGCGAGGCCTACGCCGATGCGCTGCTGGCCCGGGTCGCGCAGCGCGACGCCTGGCTGCCCGCGGTGGCGCGGACCGTCGCGGCGGGCCGCCCGCGGCCGGTGCGGCGGGCCCCGCGCCGCCCGCCGTGGCTGCGCATCGGCGGCGCCGGGCGCGACGGCGGGAGCGTCCGGTGACCGCGCTGGTGCCCTACGAGTACGCACTGCTGCAGGTCGTCCCGTGCGTCGAGCGCGGCGAGACGATGAACGCCGGGGTGCTGCTGCACTGCCGGGCCCGCGACGTGCTGGCCGTCCGCGTGCACCTCGACCGCGCCCGGCTGGCCGCGCTCGCCCCGCGGGCCGACGCCGACGCGGTCGCCGAGGCGCTGGAGACCGTCGCCGCGGTGGCCGCGGTGCCCGAACCGCCGCGCTCGGACCGGCACGCCACCGGTGCGCTGGCGGCCCGCGGGCCCGGGGCGGGGGAGGACATCGGGCGTCGCTTCCGGCGGCTGACCACCGCCCGCAGCACGATCGTGCGGCCCGGCCCGGTGCACGCCGGGCTCACCGCGGACCCGGTCGCCGAGGCCGACCGGCTGCTCGCCCGGCTCGTGCTGGCGCCGTCCTGAGCGCGACGACGGCGCCGCCCCGCGCGGTGCGGGCGGCGCCGTCGTGGCGGGTCGCTCAGGCGGACGCGGCCCGGCCCGCCCTGTCGATCGAGTCGGCCAGCTGGTCCTCGGACAGCATCGGGAAGAAGCCCCGGAAGTCCTGGTCCTGCACGCCGCTCCAGTCGTAGACCTGGGTGACCTTCGTGCCGTCGCCCTCGGGCTCCAGGTGCCAGGTGTAGGTGTGGCCCTCGGCGCGCACGTCGCCGATCTGGTCCTTCTTCAGGTCGATCGGGTGCATCGCGGGGGCCCAGCCGATCACGCGGTCGGTCTCGAACGCGGTGACGGTGTTCTTCATCTGGTAGTCGCCGAGCTGGCCGTTGTGCATGTTCATGACGAACTCGTCGCCGACACCGCCGATCTCCGACGCGCCGTCCACGCCGCGGAGCATGTCGGCGCCGTCGATCTCCTGGTGCCGGGCCGGGGTCGACAGCAGCGCGAACAGCTGCTGCGGCGAGGCCGCGACGGTGCGGGTGACACTGATCTGGTCGCTCACGTGTTCCTCTCCCGCCGGTGCGGCACCCGTACCGGGATGGCGGGCCGCGACCGGCATGCATGATCACACGAGAGGTGCCCGCAATGGGGCGTCGCGAAACAGGGGGTGGCCCGGGGGCGAGGCGATCATGTTGCATCGGGGCATGACCGACGCACACGACGGGGTGGACCCGGTCGCCCTGACCCGCTGGCTCGCGGCGCAGGTGCCGCAGGTGCGGACCGGCGACGGCCCGGTGGCCGTGGAGCGGATCTCCGGGGGGCACTCCAACCTGACCTTCCGCATCACCGGCGCCGACGGCACGCCGTTCGCGCTGCGCCGCCCGCCGACCGGTGGCGTGCTCGCCACCGCCCACGACATGAGCCGGGAGTGGCGCTTCCTCACCGCGCTGGCCGGCACCGCGGTCCCGCTCGCCGAGCCGGTCGCCTACTGCGACGACACCGCCGTGCTCGGCGCCGGGTTCTACGTCATGGGCTGGGTCGACGGCGTCGTGCCCGGTGACCGGTCGGCGGGGGAGGCGGTCCCGGAGACCGAGCGGCGGGCCTGCGGGCTCGACGCCGCCGAGGTGCTGGCCGCGCTGCACGCCGTCGACCCGGCCGAGGTCGGGCTCGGTGACCTGGCGCGACCCGGCCGCTACCTGGAACGGCAGCTGCGGCGCTGGCACCGGCAGGCGCACTCGGGCGCGTTCACCGATCTCGACGCGATCGACGCCGCGCACGCCGCACTGGTCGCGGCGATGCCGCCGGAGCCGGCCGAGGGGCCGCGGATCGCACACGGCGACTACCGGCCGGGGAACCTGGCGTTCCGGGGCGGGCGGATCACCGGCGTCTTCGACTGGGAGCTGGCTGCGCTGGGGGAGCCGCTGGCCGACCTGGGGTGGCTGCTCGCGTCGTGGGAACGCCCGGGCGACACGCTGCCCGCGATCACCAGCGGCCCGACGGCGGCGCCCGGCTGGCCCGACCGGGACCTGGTCGCCACCCGCTACGCCGAGCGGTCCGGCCGCGCGCTGGACCAGCTGCCGTACTGGGTGGCGTTCGCCCACTGGCGCTGCGCGTGCATCGGCACCGGCGTCTGGACCCGCTACGCCCAGGGCAACATGGGCGCCGGCGCGGAGTCCGGCGAGGTGCTGGAGCGGCGGCGGCGCCGGGTGGTCGCCGATGCGCAGGCCGCGCTCGCCGCACTGGAGAGGACCGGCGCGCGCTCCGGCGGCGAGGCGTAGTCTCCTGCGCACCCCGGGTGATCATCCCGGGTCACCGGGGAGGGAGCACGAGATGTCCGAGGCCGACGACCGCACCCGAGCGCTGGGCCGCGAGACCGCCCGTCCCAGGTCCTTCAGCGGGATCCAGGCCGGCCGGCTCTGGGCCGGCGGTGTCGCGACGGCGGTGATCGCCGCGCTGATCGCCCTGGTCGGGCTGCTGATCCTGCAGGTGCTGCTGCAGATCCCGTACCTGGCCCCCGCGGTCTCCGAGCCGCTCGACGGCTGGGCCGCGGCGCAGAGCCTGACGATCTGGGCGGCGATCGCCGGCCTGGCCGCGACCGGGCTGGCGCACCTGCTGCTGGTCACGGTGCCCAGCCCGATGTCCTACTTCGGCTGGATCGCGGGGCTGCTCACCGCGCTCGCCGCGGTGTCGCCGCTGATCCTCGCCGAGCAGCCGTGGACGGTGCGGATCGCCACCGCGGTGATCCACCTCGTCATCGGCATGTCGATCATCAGCCTGGTGACGACGACCGTCACCAGCGCGACGAACCGGGTCTGAGCCCGGCCGGGGCCTCAGGCCCCGACCGGGACCCGGGCCTCGCCGAGCCGGACCGGCAGCGTGCGGTACCCGCGCAGGACGCGCGTGCCGCGCAGCTCCGGCGGGCCGTCGGCGCGCAGGCCGGGGTAGCGGTCGAACAACGCCCGCAGCCCGACCTCGCCCTCCATCTTCGCCAGGGCCGCGCCCAGGCAGTAGTGGATGCCCTGGCTGAACGCGACGTGCCGGTCGGCGCCCGCCCGCCCGACGTCGAACCGGGCGGGGTCGGGGAACACCGCCGGGTCGCGGTTCGCCCCGCCCAGGTGGGTGAGCACCAGCGCGCCGCGCCGGACGGGGAATCCGCACACCTCGGTGTCGCGGGCCGCGACCCGGCCGGTGCGCTGCACGGGGGAGTCGACCCGCAGGATCTCGTCGACGGCGTTGGGCCACAGCGCCCGGTCGGCCTGCAGCCGGGCCAGCTCGCCGGGGTGGGCGAGCAGCAGGCGGGTGCCGTTGCCGATGAGGTTGACCGTCGTCTCGAACCCGGCGGCGAGCAGCAGCATCGCCAGCGACAGCAGCTCGTCCTGGGTGAGCCGGCCCTCCTCGGCGTCGTACGCCGCGACCAGCGAGGACAGGATCGAGTCGTTGGGCTCGCGGCGCAGCCGCTCGAAGTGCCCGGTCATCCACGTGGTGAGCGCGTCGATGTCGCGCTCGGAGCGGCGGAAGGTGGCGTAGTCCAGGCCCATGTCCAGCGAGTACGCGCCGCCCTCGCCCCACTCGAGGAACTTCTCGCGCATCTCGACCGGCGCCCCGAGCATCTCGGCGATGACGGTCGCGGGCAGCAGCGCGGCGTAGTCCGCGATGACGTCGGCCCGGCGGTCGGCGCCGGTGCGGGCCTCCATCTCGTCGAGCAGCTGGGCCGCGACCTGCTCGGTGCGCCCGCGCAGCCCGGTGATCGCCTTCGCGCTGAACGAGCGGGCGACGAGCTTGCGGATCCGGTTGTGGTCCGGCGGGTCGATCGAGAGCAGCGACGGCGGCTCGGCCGGCCCGAGCGGCCAGGTCCCGCCCGCGGCGAGCAGCGCGCGCAGCAGGCCGGGCGCGTTCTCCGGCATCCGCAGGCCGACGCAGAAGTCGGGGCTGCGCAGGACCTCGGTGGTGATCTCGTGGTCGACGGTGGTCCAGGTCAGTGCCGAGCGGACCATCCGGCCCTGGGCGCGGATCTGTTCGTAGGCCGGGTAGGGGTCGCGCACCGCGTCCGGATTGATGATCATGCGGGCGCCGAGGTCGCCCTTGTCCGCCTGGCGCGACACCTCGCGCCGGACCGCCCCGTGGCGCAACAGCCACCGGATCCACCGTCGTACACCCCGCGATGCCGCCATGCCGGCCTCCCCACTCGTGCCTCGCCGTCGAGGCTACCGCCAGTAAGTTACCGCCGGTAGGTCCTGGCTGCCATCCCCGGCGTGGATCGGCGGGCGGCGGCGGGTACGAAAGGGGGTGTGACCGCCCCCGCGCAGCCGCGCCTGCTCGCCGTCAGCGACCTGCACGTCCGGCACGCGGAGAACGCCGCGATCACCGAGTCGCTGCGCCCGGGGCACCCGGGGGACTGGCTGGTCGTCGCGGGCGACGTCGACGAGCGGATCGAGAGCGTGGTCGCGACGCTGGCGTCGCTGCGCGAGCGGTTCGCGGCCGTGCTGTGGACCCCGGGCAACCACGAGCTCTGGACCCGCGGCAAGAACGCCCGCGCCGAGGACGTCGAGCGCCTGGCCGGGGTCGCCCGCTACGACGAGCTGGTCCGCCGCTGCCGCGAGGTGGGTGTGTCGACCCCGGAGGACGAGTGGCCGGTGTGGGACGGGCCGGGCGGGCCGGTCGTCGTCGCCCCGCTGTTCGTGCCCTACGACTACTCGTTCCTGCCCGCCGGCACGGCGACGCCGGACGAGGGGCTGGCCGCGGCCTACGCGGCCGGTGTCGTGTGCACCGACGAGCACCTGATGTACCCCGACCCGTACCCCTCGCGCGCCGCGTGGAGCGCGGCCCGGGTCACGGCGACCGCCGCCCGGCTCGACGCGCTCGACCCCGCGCTGCCGACGGTGCTGGTCAACCACTGGCCGCTGGTCCGCGAGCCCTGCGACGTCCTCCGGTACCCCGAGTTCGCGCTCTGGTGCGGCACGACGGCGACCGCGGACTGGCACCGCCGCTACCGCGCCCGGGCGGTCGTGCACGGGCACCTGCACATCCCGCGCACGGTCACGGTCGACGACGTGCCGTTCGTCGAGGTGTCGCTCGGCTACCCGCGGGAGTGGCGACGGCACTCCGAGCGGGTCGGCTCGCACTTCCCGGACCTGTTGCCGCGCACCGTGCTGGCGCCGTCTATTAGGTAAGGCTTACCTTGGTGTAGTCTCGTGCCGTCGACGACCCTCCGGTCCGTGACGCCGGACGCGAGGGTGGGCGGTCGCGGATCCCCGTGGCCGCCCACCCGATCACCGTTCCCGGTCGGGCGGCCCGGGCAGGGCGCGCGGTGCCGCCCGCGGGACGGGTTCACGGCGTCCGCGCGGGCGTGACGGCACGAACAGCCACCAGAGGATCCAGACCCCGGGCCCGCTCGTCAGCAGGATCGCGGTCGCCAGCCACCCGTCGCGCCACAGGGCCCCGGCGACGATCCAGCCCGCGATCCAGGCGACCATCGCCACCAGCCGGATCCGGATCCGGCGGCCGTGCTCGACCGCGAGCGGCTCGGTCAGGTCGGTGACGACCCGGACCGGCTCGCGTCGGCGGCTCCGGCGGCGCATGCCTCCCGACGCTACGCCCGCTCAGCCGCGGCGGCGCTCCCCGAAGCGGCGGCGGAACTTCTCGACCTGGCCGGCGGCGTCGAGCACCCGGGAGTTGCCGGTCCAGAACGGGTGCGACGCCGAGGTCATGTCGACGCGGACGAGCGGATAGGTGTTGCCGTCGGACCACTCGACCGTCTCGCGCGAGGTCTCGGTGGAGCGGGTCAGGAACTGGTCCCCGGTCGAGGAGTCGCGGTAGACGACCGGGCCGTACGGGGGGTGGATGCCGGGCTTCACGGTGTTCCTCCTGCGTCGTGGCTGTTACCGTCGAGCTTAAACGACAACGATTCCTGTTTGCAGGAAGGGGTGGCCGGTGGACGGGTTCACGGTGGTCCGGTGCGGGGCCTGCGCCCACGCGCCGTCCGGCTTCGACGAGGACGCCCGCGGCACCGTGGCCGCGCTGCCCGGCGTCGACGAGGTGCTGGTCGAGGGCCTGCGCGCGGTCGTGCAGGACAGCCGGCACGGGGTGCTGGTGACCGCGGGCTGCCGGCTCGGCCCGGGCGTGTGCGCCACGCGCCGGCCCGGCCTGATGGTGCTGGTGCAGGCGTGCGACGCGACGCGCACCCGTCCCGAGTCACCGGTGGTCGCGGTCGGTCCGGTCCGCAGCACCGACGACGTCCGCGCGGTCACCCGCTGGCTGCAGGACGGGAGCGCGCCGGACCCGCAGGCGCTGCCCGCCCGGCTGCGCTGTGCCATCGCACCGGAGGCCGCCCGCGGCTGAGCCGTGGCGGGGATCCGGTACGGGTGATCGACCCGGAGAGAGGGTTCGCGCGGCACCGCGACGGGTGGCGGCCCTGGTGACGTGGAGCGGACGACGGGACTCGAACCCGCGACCCTCACCTTGGCAAGGTGATGCGCTACCAGCTGCGCTACGTCCGCAGTCGCACCGTTCCCGGTGCGTGCAGGGAGAGGCTAGCGCACGCCGGAAGATCATCAGCGGCCGGGGGAGGCGGGCGGGTACGGCGCACCGGGACCGGAGAACGGAAGAACCCCCGGGCCGATCGGCCCGGGGGTTCTTCCGGAAATGGTGCGCGATACTGGGATTGAACCAGTGACCCCTACCGTGTCAAGGTAGTGCTCTCCCGCTGAGCTAATCGCGCGAGGCGGCGGCGGGAATCGAACCCGCGTACAGGGCTTTGCAGGCCCTTGCCTAAGCCACTCGGCCACGCCGCCGGAAACCGGCCTGCTTGTCGGGGCCCGGCAGAGCGGACGACGGGACTCGAACCCGCGACCCTCACCTTGGCAAGGTGATGCGCTACCAGCTGCGCTACGTCCGCATGTCGCACCGTTCCCGGGGCGTTTCCGCGTGTTCCCGGTGCGTTGGGAGAACAGTAGCGCACGGTCCGTAGCGCCTGTGAAGGGGGTACCCGAAGATCGTCGTCGCTGGTCAGGGCGCGGTGGGCCGGACGGGGGTGTCGCCGGCGGCCGCGCGGGGGCACCCGGAATCGACGATCCCGGAAAGCAGAAATCCCCGGGGCCTCGGGGAGGCTCCGGGGATCCGGTTCGTGGTGCGCGATACTGGGATTGAACCAGTGACCCCTACCGTGTCAAGGTAGTGCTCTCCCGCTGAGCTAATCGCGCATGAGATGGAATTCTCCGAGCGGACGACGGGACTCGAACCCGCGACCCTCACCTTGGCAAGGTGATGCGCTACCAGCTGCGCTACGTCCGCACCGTGCACCGCGTCCGGTTGCCCGTCCTGCAGTGCGGTGAGAGAACACTAGCACCCGCCCCGAGGGGGGTCCGACCGACCCCCTCTCCACCACCGGTCGTCCTCTCACGTGCGGAGACGTGCTCCGCGCCGGTGGTGGGGTGCGTCGGGTCAGTCCCGGGCGGTGGTGTCGAGCAGGTCCGCGAGGGCGGCGTCGAAGTCGAGCCAGGAGTACTCGGCGGCGGCGGGCACGGCGTCGTAGGTCGCCTGCAGGAACTCCGACAGCGTGGCCGCGGAGGTGGTGAACAGCGCGTGGCCGGAGGGGGAGGTCAGCTCCAGCTCGATCCGGGTGGGGTCCTCGCTCATCGGCTGCACCCGGACGTCGCCGGTGCCGGCCGAGTCGACCAGGCCGTCGGCGAGCAGGTCGCGGGCGAAGACCCAGTCGACCGTGGTGTCGTGGCCGGTCTTGAACGAGGCCTGCACGGCGTAGGGGTCGCGGCTCGTGTAGGACAGCTCGACCTTCACGGGCACGACAGGCGCGTCCGGAGCGATGAGCTCGAACATGGCCGTCGCCCGGATCGTCTTGGACTCGTCGCGCATCGGGGATCCTCTTTCGTGGGGCGTTGCGTGGGGCGTCAGTGTGGGAACGAGCCAGAAGCCCCCGGGGTGACGGGTGCGATGCGCAAGAACGTGGATCACCGTGGGATGACCCCCGATCGAGTCACAACGGTGTAACTCCCCGCGTGTGACTACAGGGCTGAACGGGCTGGTCGCCGTCCTGGCGTGTGAGCCGCGCGATGCAGAACGACTACTCTCGCCGGAGTCCGAACCGCACGGGCGCGGACGACGAACACAGCAATCGTGAGGACAACGCTGGTGGCAGGCATCGCCGATCCGCCGGACCGTCCGGACCACGGGCGGCCGGCAGGCGCTGCCGCGCGCCGCGAACCCCCGCGTCGTGACGACGCCGGGGACGCTCGCCTCGTGCAACGGATCGTGTCCGGTGACTCGACCGCCCTGGGTGAGCTGTACGACCGGTTCGGGCGGCAGGCCTACTCCCTCGCGCGGCGCATCTGTGCCGACGAGGGTCTGGCCGAGGACGTCGTCCAGGAGGTGTTCCTCGCCTTCTGGCGCGACCCGTCGCGCTTCGACCCGGCCCGGGGCCGCTTCGGCACCTGGCTGCTGACCCTGGTGCACCACAAGTCGGTCGACGCCGTGCGGCGCGAGAGCGCGATCCGGCGCCGCACCGTGCCGGCGACCGAGGACGGCGCGGAGTGGAACGCCCCGCCCGGCCCGGGGGCCGACGAGGGCGCGATCGGCTCGCTCGTCGCGGGGCAGGTGCGCGACGCGCTGGGCCGGCTGCCGGCCGAGCAGCGCCAGGTCCTCGCGCTGGCCTACTACGGCGGCTACACCCAGCGCGAGGTCGCCGCCATGACCGGGGTGCCGCTGGGCACCGTGAAGTCGCGCATGTTCACCGGGGTGGCCCGGCTGCGGAACCTCCTCGGGCCGTCGCTCGGGGACGCCGGGGGAGACCTGGCAGGAGGGCTGTCGTGAGCGGGAACGAGGGGAGGCCCTGTCCGATGAACGAACAGACGGTCGGGTGGGCGCTGCACGCCCTCGAGCCCGACGAGGAGTACGAGGTGCTCGAGCACCTGTCGACCTGTGCCGAGTGCCGCCGGCTCGCCGCCGACGTCGGTGAGGTGACGACCGGGCTCGCCACCGCGGTGCCGCAGGCCGAGCCGCCGTCGTCGCTGCGCGCGTCGATCCTGGAGCAGGCGGGCCGCACACCGCAGGTCGCACCGTCCGACCGTCCCGCGCCGCGGCACGCACGCCGCGACGAGGCCCGGGGGCCGGTGCCGGCGGGGCCCGAGCGGACCCCCGCCGGTCCGACACGCCCGCCGGCCGGGCCGGGACGCGGTCGTTCCCGCAACGGGTGGCTGCGCCGCCCCGGACGGGTGCTCGCCGCCGTGGCGGCGGCACTCGTGGTGATCGTCGGTGGCGGGGTCGCCGTCGGGCAGGTCCAGAGTCTGCGGGCCGAGCGCGACGCGAGCGTCGCCCAGGCCCGGGAGATGCAGGACGTGCTCGCGGCCATCGCACAGCCCGGCACCCCGCACGCCTTCCTCGCGCCCGAGCCCGGCGCACCGATGGTCGCGGCGGTCGTCGTCCACGACGGCCGGGGCCAGGTCATGCCGATGGGCCTGGCGCCGAACCAGGTCGCCGACCAGACCTACGTGCTGTGGGGGCTGAACGGTGACGGAACTCCGACCGCGATCGGAACGTTCGACGTGCAGGCGGGGCAGACCGGACCGTTGGCCGTACGATCGACCGACGGCGGGACGAACGGCACGTACGGCACGTACGCCGTCTCGCTCGAGCGCGGAAGGGAGGCTCCCCCCGCGCCGACCCTTGTAGTCGCGGCCGGGCAGGTGGAGACCTGAGTACGACGGAGAAGAACGACGTCGGCGGTACGGCGGCGGGGACGCGACGTCCCCGGCGCCGCTACACCGCCCTCCGCACGAAGTTCCGGCGGGGCAAGGTCCGCTACCGGGCGTTCCGGGCCCGGGTGGCGCGCAACCCCGTGCTGGACATGACCTACCGGATCACAGCGGGCGTGCTCGGCGCGGCGATCGTCATCATCGGGATCATCGCGCTGCCCGCCCCCGGCCCGGGGTGGGCGATCATCTTCCTGGGCCTCGGCGTGCTCGCCGCGGAGTTCAGCTGGGCGCAGCGGGTGCTGCACTGGGTGCGCGTCCGCTACGACGCCTGGGTCGACTGGATGGGCCGGCAGAACCGCCCCGTCCAGATGCTGGTGATGACGCTGATCCTGGGCACGGTCGCGGTGTGCGCGTGGCTGTTCGGGGTGTTCGACACCGTCGGCGGCTGGGTGGGGATCGAGTGGGCCTGGCTGAAGTCGCCGCTGCTGCCGATGATCCAGCCGCCGCCCCCGCCGGTGCCCGTGCCGGGATCGGAGCTGGTCACGGGGGCGCCGTGATCGGCACCGACCCCCGTGAACGGCGGTGGGGCGGGCTGTGTAGAGTACGTATCACCGCTGAGGGCGATTAGCTCAGGGGGAGAGCGCTTCGTTCACACCGAAGAGGTCACTGGTTCGATCCCAGTATCGCCCACAGTCAAAACCCCTGGTCACAGGCTCAACGAGCCGGATGTGACCAGGGGTTTCGTCGTGTTCGGGTGTGCTGCCTGTCGAACTGCCTGACTATCGCTGTTCCTCGGGGAACAGGCCGTTCATCGTCGTGGCGCCGTCGTCGATCACGGGCCGGATCTGCTTGCGGTAGACGAGTTCGGTGACCGAGCTGCCGCCCGCGTGGCCGACGAGCCGAGCGATCTGGTCGACCGTCATACCGCTGTCGGAGAGCAGCGACACGAAGCTGTGCCGCAGCTCGCGCGGCGTCCATTCGGCCGCGTCGATCCCGGCGGCGGTGAGGACCCGGCGGAAGCCGCGACGCACGTTGGCCGCGTCGAGTCCGGTCCCGGTCTCGGAGGCGAACACGAGGTCGTGGCCGTGCCAGCGTGCCCCGGCGCGGACGCGCTGCCGATCCATCCTGGCGCGCTGGGCCCGCAGGACCGCGATGCAACGGCTCGGCAGCGCGATAGTGCGCCGTGACTTCCGGGTCTTGGTGTCGCCGTCGAGCCGGACCGAGCGCCAGACCTTCATGTGCGGCGGCACCGGGGGATCGGCGTCCGGGTTGCCGGTGAGGTCGACGTCGGCCCACACGAGTGCCCGCAGCTCTTCGGTGCGGGCCCCGGTCAGGAGCCCCAGGACCACGTAGGCGCCGTAGGTCGTGGCGTCGTCGCGACCAAGCAGTGCGCGTGCCTGGGCGAAGGTCAGGGCCTTGGACGGGCGCCCGGTCCGGCCGCTCGGAGTGCTGCACAGAAGCACGACGTTGCGCTGGACCTTGTCCCGGGCCTGGGCCCGCTTCACCGAGCGCAGCAGGATCGAACGGATGTCCTGCAACGTGCGCGTGCTCAGGTCGCGGGACTTACCGGCGAGCCAGCGGTCGACGTCCTCGGCGGACAGCTCCCGCAGCTTGCGGGCACCGAGAGCGGGGATGACGTGCTGTTCGGCCAGGATGCGCCGGGTCTCGATGGTGCTCTCCGCGCGTCCGGTCAGGCCGTAGGTCAGCCAGTCCCGCACAGCCTGCTCCACGGTGTAGCCGTGCTCGGCGACGGCGTGCCCGTCCTCGACCGCTCGGACGATCTCGCGCAGCTTGGCCTTGGCGGCGGTCTTGGTCCTGCCGCTGCCCGATCGCACGATCCGCTTGCCGTCGGGGGTGTAGCCGACGGTCACCGAGGCGATCCAGCGTTGCCGTCCCTCGTGCCAGTGGAGACTTCCGTCCCCGCGGCTACGCCGAGCGCTCATAGCGGTCTCCTGTCTCGTCGGTCAGCAGTTGGACGTAGGCGGCGATGGCGGATGCGGGGATCAGGCGGGCGCGGCCCTGGTGGACCGAGCGCAGCCGTCCGGAACGGAGCTGTTCGTAGATCACGGATCGGCTCATCGACAGCAGCTCCATCGCCTCGGACACTCGGAACAGCCGCCACGGCGGGATCTCGTCGAGCGTCATGTCGTCCCCTCGGGGCCGGTCCCGGCGCGTCGCTGCTCGCGTCGTCGTTCAGCGATGCCGAGGGCGATCTCTCGTTCAGCGTCGTTGCGGTGCCCGATGTGGACGACGGCCCAGTCGTTGACCACCAGCACCGCCCCGGGCTCAGCCGGGGTGTCGAGGGCGGCCATGGTCTCCCCGAGCCGGTAGGTCCGCCGGTCCCCACGGATCGCACCGAAGGTCGTCGAGTAGGCGCGGGACTTGGTGAGGAAGTGGCCTCGGAACCCGAGCATGTGCGCCCACCGGCGCAGGTTCAGCCCCTCGTACTCCTCGCGCCCGCCGAGCTCCCACGCGGTCTCGATCAGCCTGCGGTGGTGCGCGGTGATGTCGAGATGGTCGAGGTGGGCGATGTCGCGGATCGGCCGGTCGGTGGCCTCGGACTTGCCGGTGCCCTTGGTGGCGTACTTGGCGACGTAGGCGGCCAGAGCGGAGTCGGTGATGTCGCCGTCGTCGTTCTCCAGTGCGGCCGCGGTGGTGGAGGTGATGGGGCGGACGTCGACCTGCGAGCCCCACGCGAGTGCCAGAGGGTCGCCGTCGGGCCGGTCGACGACGAGTGAGACGTCGCGCGCAGCATCCCGGATCGCGGCGTTGAGCCCGTCGGCGGTGAGGCCGGCGGGTGGGGTGGTCCAGGGACCGTCGGGGCCGTCGAGGCGGACGACGGCGTGGAAGTGGACGAGTCCGCGGCGTTGGTACTCGGCGACCTTGGCGTAGGACAGGCGGGCGTGGTCGCGGAACTCCCGGACCTTGATGCCGAGCATCGCGGCGAGGGTGCGGCGCAGCCGGATCGCGAACCGGTCCCACAGCGTGCCCACGTGGGCCTGCCACAGGACGGCGCCGACGTAGTCGTAGGTGTCCGGGTCGAGCGCGGTCCCGACGCGCGGGTCGTCGCGGTGGTGCTTGTCCCCGCAGCCGCAGGGGATGACGAGCCCGCGGGCGGTGATCCGTCGTGTGTGGACGGGCCCGAACGACGGTGCGGTCAGCGTGGCGAACACCCGCGGGTGTGCGGCGGCGGTGTCGGGGACGCCCTTGCCGCCTGCCATCCCGGAGCGGATGAGGTGGTAGGCGTCGGAGGCGTAGCGGTCCGAGCAGGCCGGGCACACCGACGCCCGTCGGTTGCCGCACGGGGCGAGGATCTCGCCGTCGCGTTCGGCGAGGACGGTGCCGGTGGCGCGGTCATAGATGCGGGACGAGCCGGTGAGGTGGATGGGTGCGGCGCAGCCGCCGATGGCGGTGACCTCGCGGCGCCAGTCCTGGAAGCCGGGAGATCGGAGCAGGTGCGAGAGGTCGTGCTCGTGCTGGGTGGTCGTGGCAGCCGTCATGGCGGCATCCCTCCCGGGATGTGGTCGTGGGGTGGCACCGGCCCCGCCGGGAGCTGGTCTCACGCGGCGGAGCCGGGCCGGAGCGCGGGGTTGCTCAGCGGCGGTAGGTGCGGTGCTCGTGCTCGATCTCGACCGGGCCCGGCGTGAAGCCGTGGTAGCGGGCGAGGAGGCGGGCGGCGGCCCGGTAGCTGGACGCGTGGCCGACGAGTGCGCCGTGGTCGTTCTCGACCCGGTAGCGGCCGTCGTCGCGCAGGACGGTCCCGCCCTCGCCCGTAGTGCCAAGGATGACCAGAGCCTTGCCCGGTTCGACGACGTCGACGCCGATCACCCCGGTGGATCGTTGCGGTGCCTTCGTCGGCTTGGCCGCCGGTGCGCGCTCCGGGATCGGTCGGAGGTGGTCCCAGCGGCTCGCCATGTCGCGGGTCGCCTTCGGGACCAGCACGGAGCGGGCCGGGCCCTCCGAGCCGTTGTGGTGGACGTGGTGGGTGCCTCCGAGCCGGAGGTGTCCGGTGTCGAGGAGCTGGACGACGGTGTCCCCGTCGTGGCGGGACACGGCGTCGGCGCATCCGGGGTTGGCCGGGTCGGCGCGCAGGACGTGTCCGGTGCGCTCGACGATCAGGAAGCCGGGCTCCTGGGCGGTGGCGACGATGCGGGCGACCTCGCGCGGGTCCTGTGTGGCGGCCGGGCCGTGGTCGTCGGTCTCGACGGTGACCGGGTCGCCGAAGAGCGCGTCCTGCACGGTGCCGGTCATGCCGACCACCACCAGATGGCGCGGGCTTCCCAGGACCACTCGCGGGCGAGCTGGCGGATGACGTACCACTCGGCGACGACGGCTCCGCCGGTGACGATCCAGAACCAGCCGGAGGCGGTGCCGAGGTAGAGCCAGGTTCCGCCGACGATCAGGGCGAACAGCAGGGTCAGCTTGGCCCAGGTGCGCAGGGCCCATGCGGTGGTGGCGCCCATCAGGCGGCGCCCCGGTCCCCGGTCAGCTCGATGACCTGAGCGTCGCGGGGTGCGCAGCGCTGCACCAGCTCGGCGATGTCGTCGTCGGTGACGAAGGCGGCGCGGAAGCGGACCGGCAGCCGGGAGCCGTGGTCGATGACGAATCCGACACCGGCGTGCCGGTCGTCGCCGGGGATCTCGTCGGCCAGCGCTCCGCGCTCGCGGGCCCCTTCGCCGAGGACCATGTCGACGTGGCTGGCCGCGGTGACGGCCAGGCAGATCCGCTGGGTGAACAGCTCGCGGACGTCGAGGACGTCCTTGGAGGGCTCCTGGAGGTAGCCCTGGACCGTGAACAGCGACGCCCGGCCCTGGGTCATGATCTCGGCGAGCAGCCGGAGGGCGTCGCGGACGGCAGCGCGGTCGCCGTAGGCGGTAAGCATGGCCATCTCGTCGATGACCAGCAGCTCGACCGGTGTCTCGACCGACGGCGTGCAGCGGCGGATGTTGTTGTCGCGCATCCAGTCCTGCCGGTCGCGCATGGCGTCGCGGAACTCGGTCAGCAGCTCCAGCGCCTCGCCCATCGTGGTGGCGTAGCGGTGGAACAGCGGGGCGCCCTGCTCGGTCTCCACCCCGCCCTTGAGGTCGACCATCCAGACCCGGGCGACGCCGTCGCGCAGACACGGACCGAGGGAGCGCAGCGTGCCCCACAGGACCGACCCCTTGCCGGAGCCGGTGCATCCGGCGACCAGGCGGTGCCCGTCGACGACGGAGGCGGTGAAGGGCTGGCCGTGCTCGTTGTCGCCGATCTCCAGCGCCCGCAGGTCGACGTCGTCGACGGTCTCGGGGATGTCGGGTGCCGGGATCGTGCGGGTGAACGGCAGCTCCCACTCGATCACGATCGCGACGACTCCCGGCCGGTGCCGAGTGATCGCGACCCGGTGGGCGATCAGCGCCTCCCACAGGACCGATGCCTTCTCCTGCCAGTAGGCCACGTCCTGACCGCGGACCATCCGGACATAGACGGTGTCGATCGACGGCGAGGAGGAGCGGACCCGCAGGACGCGGGGGACGAGCTGGTCTCCGGTGTGGCGGTGCTCGCGGGTCAGCCCCGTGTCGGACATGAGCTGTGCCCAGCGGCGGCCGCGGTAGACCGTCCAGCGGCGCCACGAGGACCGCAGCCGCGGGGCGGCGAACCGGTCGAAGGTCGCCGGGTGGACCCGCCACCACACGAGGACGGCGGCGACCGCGGCAGCGACGGTGAGCCCGGCGCCGAGCGGGCCGAGGGTCGCGGCCAGGCCGAGGCCGAGCAGCGGCACCAGGGCGAAGCCCGGGTGTCGGAGCAGCCATGCGGCGGCCTGGACCTCGCGGCCCGGGGGACGGGTGGCGCGTCCCGCGTGGTGGCGGGCCGGGCCGTTCATACGGGTTACAGTGCTACTACGCTTGTTCATTGCTACCGGTCCTCACGAGTTCGAGTCGGGTAGCGGGACGCCCGCCGGTGTTTCCGCCAAGAATCAGATCGGCGGGCGTCCCACCACCCAGGTGGTCATTTCTGTTCGCGCAATGCGCCGCGTGCCGAGTCGAGCTGCACCGTCAGGTGCGCGACGTCGCGGGCGAGGTTGTCGTGGGTGTTCTTGAATCCGCCCGTGCGGTACGGGATGCCGTGCAGCGAGCGCTTCAGCTCCCGCATCGCGGCGTCCAGCTCGTCCACGGTCCGGTCGACTGCCTTGGACACGTCACTTCCTCCACTCCCGGGAGACCAGCTCGGCCTCCCACTTCTGCGCCGACGAGGCCATGACCCGCAGCGAGCTGTGTGCCTTCTTCGCCGACGCGGAGATCTCGTCGGGGGAGGCGACCGACCAGTGCCGTCCGTCGGCGCCGGCCTTTGCCGAGCTGCCCTTGCCGTTCCTGCGGGGCTTGGCGTCGGTGGCCTTCGCGGCCACCTTCTCCGCGTCGGCGAGGGCGTCCCCGACGAGCTGCAGCGCCCGCCAGAACTCGCCGTACTTGCGCAGTGCACGCCGGTTGACCTTGGGCAGGGTCCTGAGACGGTCGCGGGGCCCGAGGTTGAGCGCCATCGGTCAGACCCCCTTGCGGATCGCGACCTGCGCCAGCCGCAGGCCCTCCGCGACACCGGCCCGCCACGCCTGCTCGGTCGCGACCTCTGAGCCGTAGGAACGGATCCAGGTCCGCCGCTCGTGCTCCAGACGCCGGACGAGTCGGCCGACTCCCGCGGTCACCCGCGGCCGGTTCGTGGTGGTCGTGTTCATCGCTGTGCCTCCGTCCCGACCGGCGACCGGGCGCCGCTGGTCTCGCCTTCTCCGAAGCAGCCCGGGCAGGCCCCGGAACCGCTGCACGCCTCGCACTCGACACCGTCGGTCGAGTCGCCGTAGCCGTCGCACACGTCGCAGGCGCGGCTACCGCTGCATTCGCCACACATCACCGGCGATCACCCCTGATCGGAGACACAGGTGTCCCCATCGCGGAATTGCTCGGATTTGCCGGAACCGGTCCGGCGGGAAGAACTACGCCGCTCAGAATTGCGGCGGGTACTGCTACTCGCCCTCGTTGTCCTTGCCACGCCGAACGGGCATCGGGTGCGCCGGACGCAGCCCCAGCGCCTTGAAGGCGATGCCCGACACCGTGCGGCCGTCGCCCGACTCGATCGAGTACGGGTTGATCCGCGGGTCGATGAGCTGGACCCGGCTGTCCTCCGGGAAGTCGTTGCCCGGGTCGGTCGTCAGCGTCACCTTGATCTCCTCGCCCTTCGGCGACCGCTCACCGGGACCGACCTGGAGCTTGGCGAACAGCGACACCACGAACTGCGCGACGCCGTCCCGGTCAGTCACCGGGATCTGCGCGCCGTTGGCGTCCTCGCGCGTCTTGGGTGCGGGCGGTTCCACCACCGTGAGCTTGTAGCCGTCCAGCACCACCGGGAGGTTCTTCATCGTTTGCGCCCCTTCGTCTCGTCGTCGGCGTAGATCTATGAGACCTGGACCACGGGGGACGTCGGCACCGCCAACAAGGGACGTGACAGGACGTTTTAGGGACGCTAGAATCGTCCCTGCTGTGGTCGACCGTCCCAGGAGGTCCCATGACCACGAACGAACGGCTCCGTGGCTCGATCATCGCGGCCCGCCTGCACCCCACTGGACTGGCTGAGCGCATCGGCGTGGACCCGAAGACGGTCGAGCGCTGGATCACCAAGGGACGCCTGCCGCACCGCACGCACCGGGTCGCGGTGGCTGGCGCCCTGGAGGTCGACGAGGCGTACCTCTGGCCGGAGATCCTGGGACAACAGGTGACCCAGTCCGCCAGCGTCGCCGAGCTCCTGGAGCTGCACCCGACCCGGGCGTCGGTCCCGCACGACACCTGGCAGCAGCTCTACGGCTCCGCCCGCGAGGCGATGGACATCCTGACCTACGCCGGGTCGTTCCTGTTCGAGCAGCACGAGATCACCGAGGTGCTGCGCACCAAGTCCCGCGAGGGCGTGCGCTGCCGCTTCCTGATCGGCGACGAGACCTCCGAGGCGGTCCGCCTGCGCGCCGAGGAGGAGGGCACCAGCGGCGGGCTGGAGGGACGCATCCAGCTCCACCGGCGCTACCTGCGCGACGTCGTCGGACTCCCCGGCATCGAGGTCCGCACCCACGGCACGACGCTCTACAACTCGCTGTTCCGGTTCGACCAGGACCTGCTCGTCAACGGCCACGCCTACGGCGCCCCGGCCGGGCACTCCCCGGTCATGCACCTGCGCCGCGTCCCCGGTGGACGGATGTGGGAGCACTTCATGCGCTCGTTCGAGGAGGTCTGGGACTCGGGAAAGCCCATCGAGAAGTGAACGTGCGCCATGCTTGAGTCATGGGCCGCATCGACTACTTCCACGACCCCGACGCCCCGCAGGCGAACAGCATCGTCCCGTCGACCACCGCCGCCGTACGCGATGGCCGCGGGCGACTGCTCATGATCCACAAGATCGACAACGACAAGTGGGCTCTGCCTGGCGGTGGTATGGACCTGGGGGAGTCGATCGCCGACGCCGCCGTGCGCGAGGTCGCCGAGGAGACCGGGCTGTCGGTCGAGATCACCGGGCTCGTCGGGATCTACACCGACCCCGGCCACGTCATGGCCTACGACGACGGCGAGGTCCGCCAGCAGTTCTCCGTGTGCTTCCACGCCCGCCCCACCGGAGGCACGCTGCGCGAGGACGGCACCGAGACCAAGGCCGCGAAGTGGGTCGAGCCCGCCGACATCGACGGCCTGACGATCCACCCGTCCATGCGCCGGCGGATCGACGACGCGCTACGCGGCGACCCCACCCCGCAGATCAACTGAACTTGGCCCGCTCCAGCCGGATCGTCGTCTGATCGATCGCGATCTCGATCGACGTCCGCGCCGCCGTCATCGCCCGCGCCACCACCGAGTCCGGCTCATAGCGCTCCAGGATCTCCTCCAGGCGCTCCGGGTAGCCCATCCGCTGCCCAGCCGGACCGGTCGTCATGTCCGCGGTCCACAGCGCATCGGAGACCGGCGAGCGCTCGCACTCCCAGTGGGCCAGGCGGTCGGCGAGGCCGCGGTGAGCCACCTCGTAGGACGCCGCGGAGTGGTGAGCGACGAGGGCGCACAGACGGTCCGGATAGCCCTGGCGCTCCAGGTAGGCCGCGCCGTCGATCTGGTGGCTACCCGTGTCGCGGACTTCGGGGGAGTAGCCGATGTCGTGCAGCCACGCCGCGACGACCAACAGCTCGCGATCCTGCTCGTCGACCGCCGGGGACAGCTCGCGTGCCTTCTCCGCCACGGCCTGTACGTGGGCCCAGCGGCGGTGCAGCGGTTCGAGGAGCTGCTGGGCGAGGGAACGGGCCTCACCGGGCGTCGGTGTCTCAGGCATCACCGACAACTCTATGCCCGTCCCACTACCCGATCTCGGCCGCTCGGCGAGCCGGGACCTGGAGCCGAAGCGCGCCGGTGTCGAAACTCTCCATGCATCATCAAGCGGCGCCTTCGGCGCCCGTCCGCGCAGGGCTGCGGCCTCCGGCCGGTCCCCGCGCGGACTCGGAGTACGAAGCCGACATTCCGCGATCACTCTCCGGGCTCGAGCGATCTGGCCCGAAAGTAACCTATTAGCGCACTCTCAATTCCATTTGCCGACTCGACCTTCAGATGTGCCACACCGCGGGACATTGCGACCGTAGCAGCTTTGCCGGATGCTGCGTGACCAATCCTCCCCGTAATGCACACGGTTACATCAATATCAGGAGAAAGGCCTGACCACGACCGATCGAGCCCCCTGGGGGGCTTGTTCTTTTCCGATGGGATCCAAGAAAGACGTCCGGCGAGAGCGAGTGGACCTTCCTCTATACGCCTAACGACACGCTCCTCTGGCCTACCGCCGACTATGTGAACCCGTCGCGTGCTGAAGAACGCTGCCACGGCGGCGTCAAATTCCGCTGGAAGCTGCAATCCGGGCTCACGGCAGAGATGGAGCTCGGCCGGCGGCGAAGGCACGCAATCGACTTGCGTCACCTCGTCGTCCCACGAGTCCACAACCGTGGCAATCCCTCCGATGGGAAGGTGGAGGGTCCCAGCCACATCCCGGCCGAGTGCGCGGCCGTGCTCGTAGTCACCTCTATACGGAGGTGCAAAGCTCCGTACCTCCGCATCCTCGCCGTTCAGTTGGGCCACTCTACTCAATACGATATTGAGCGCCCGACTGAACGCCCCCCGAAGCGCGGGAGGATGTAGGTTTAACTCGTTATGAGGATAGCCGTACTCAGCGAATGAATCAAGAACGCGCTTCTGGCTGTGCTCACCCAAATACGCCCGAGAGTCTAAGGACCAGTCCACTAAACGTTCCCAGTATCGCTGGTGCAAAGCTCGCTCTCCTGGAGCCACCAGGATCCCCGGATCAATCAGAAGGCGCATTATCTGCCGCATCGAGTTTGGCGCGAACCGCAACTACAAGATCCCGTCCGTCGATATCCTGAGTGTCAAAGAATCCTGTAGGCCAATGGCTCAGGTCGCCCAATTCACTAATTGAAAGCGGATCGATCGAGGTGACTCCTGCAACTTGCTGCGCATAGAGTACGTCGGCATCCCGGCTTCTGAATCTGCCCTGCGCAATTCGTAGCCGGAGTCTAGTAAGGAGGTACTCACTATGGGTTTCGATAAGGAGGTGCACATCCGCGCGCGCCAGCATGAAGAAGTCAGCAAGGCGTGACTGCACCGCCGGGTGAAGATGCAGCTCAGGCTGTTCGATCATGATGAGGTCACCGCGGGATGCGCCGAGCACCAGCGCAACGACTGGAAGGACCTGACTTGCACCCACGCCGATAGTCGTCAGATCTCTTTCGTTGCCGTCGACCAGCACTCGAAGCCCCCGACCGAGCTTCCCCTGGTCTAGGACAGTTACGCTATCACCGATCCCCAAGTAATGTACCCACTTTGAAACAGCGATTTCGAGAGGGTCAGCATGAATGGCGCCGGTCCAGTCCGCGTAACGAACTGTGCGGCGGCTCTGCACTACTAGGTGATCCGCAGTCGCCTCGCCTCGTGCGCCCACTGGCAAATTCCGCGTGCTTCCGACATTTCTAGAAACAACCTGAGGCTCCGATCGAAGTGGGCCGAGATATCGCGCCGACGTTCGGATAGTCCGGAGTGTATCGTTCACAATGCCTAGCGCCCTTAGGGCTCGTACAAATTTTGCGATACCAGGACTGCTCGCCTGATATCCCAAGCTGCGCCGACTACTTGCAATTGCGTACGAGGTGCGCGCAACCTGCACCGCCACGGACTCCACCTCAGGAATGAAGCTCTGTATTTCTTGAATCGCAGCATCTATCTCCTCAGGCGTCCATGCTGCGATTGTCGTTGCGCTCGCGTTCTGGAGCGGTGACCCCTCTGGGAGATCCCACTCCTCGCTTTCGATCTGCCGCTCGAGCTCGATCGCTGTTTGCATGCGTATATAGCGATCCGGTGATCGGAGGGCCCGGCGAAGATCCTTAACTCGATCCTCGGTCTGAACCCGATAGATGAAAGCCTCCGGACCGAGGCCGCCGAATCCTACATATGATCGAGAAGGGGCTCGACGGCCGTCGATCTCACGAATTCGAAGTATGGTCTGGCCGCCCGCGCGCCCTAGATTCAACTCCTCCAGTCTCGATGTGGTGACGCCACGGGAAGTAGCCTCGATGACTGGCTCGTCATCAACATAGATGGCTAAAGCGTGCACGACCAGCTCGCCGTCAGCGTTCTTGAGCTCAATTCGAAATGCGACGTCGCTAAGCTGTTTCTGTGATTCGCCTAGCCGGGCACGCACTACGGCGCCGACGGCACAGTGATCTGTGCCGGCTCGAATCACATCGCCTGCCAAGCCTAGGCGAACCAGTGGACCGTTGAGTACAATTGAGTCGTTGTCGCTTTGCGCCACTAGAAGAAGCGACTGGAGGAGTGAAGATTTCCCAGCGCTATTCGCTCCAGCGAGCAAAGAAAGCGGAGGTAGGCGCGTGCTTGCATGCTCGATCGATTTGAAGTTCTCAACTATCCACTCGCGGATGCGAATCCGATTTGCAGCCGCAGACCCAATTACCAACGCTCCCCCTAAGGTGAAGCGCCGAGTATAGCCACCACAGCCGCTACCGGGCGACGATTCGTGCCCTGGAGGCCGCTGGCTGCGAGAGTTCGGTGCTTCCATGTCGAGGCACGCCGAGAGCGATCCGCCGCTGCCTTGCAGGCAAGGGGTCAACTGCAGGCCCTCGCCGGGCGGGCTGATCTCCGGGATAGGGGTAGTGCCATCCCGCCGACCTCCCTCCGGGCTACCACACGAACAACCGTGGGCGGAGCTTGACGAGATCGGCTGGCGGTTGCGTCGAGGGCCGCCCACGGCCGCCCGCGCGGTCGGCTTGCAGCAGGTCGACGGGATGGCTCTCAGCAGGCACACGGAGCGGCCCGCGGCGGGGGCACATCTGGGGCACGTCCGCCCCAGAACGGCCCGATACCCGCTGACGTGACATGGCAGCGGGTGGGCTGATGGTCGACGGCACCGAGGGGAAACGCGCAGGCAGGCGGCGAGCCTGGTTTGCGTTTGCAAGGCGGTGCTTGCCTGCGCAGCACAAGCATGCAGCGCTCTGACGGGCGGATGTAACACAAGGTCGTCAGTTGACGACCGTCCGACCGTGATCAGGTACGGGGGCGGCGTTGGCCGGTAGGCGGATTGGCGGACCTGACGGCGGAAGCGATAAGGGGAGTAAGGGTGGTGGTCTCGTCATCGCGATCACCATCGCCGTCGTGCTCGGTGCGGGTGGCGTGGCTGGTGGGAGTGCGCTGTCGTCTGGCGGCGCGTCAGGTTCAAGCGCGGGCGCGCGAAGCAGTTCGGGAACCATGTCTCGGAACCTCGACAACGTGCAGGTCAGATTGACCAGCGCAGGTCTCCGTGTCACCGGCCGGATCGTCGACGACGCAGCCGACTGTGCGGCCCATTCCTACGGTCGGGTCCGCGAATTCTTCCGGGACCACCCGTGCGCCTCGTTGCGTCGAGCGCAGTTCGAGGTACGGGATCGCAACGGCGACGTGGCTCTCGTTCCCATTGCATGGGTCGACATGCTGACCGAGACCGAGGCTCGCCAGCTCAAGACGCTCATGGACACCGCTGCGACGGGCAACGTGACCGAGCTGTCCCGCGAACGCGGGCGCTACCGGACCGTTCGGTACACCGGGGATGCCTACGCCTCCCGGCGAGACGGGACGACTGTCGTGAACGCCCAGGCTCAACCCGTTGCCCGCGGGTGGGCCGGGCTCGCCCTGACCAGCGTGGTCACCAACGCGGTGGAGTAGCAGGGCACAGCAGCGCCGGTACAAATCCGGTACAAACCAGCCCGGCCAGCGACACCCAACGACGACCGGTCACCACCATTGAATTCGCAGGTCAGCGACCAGATCGACGCCGTTTCGGGTGGTCGGCATTTCCCCAGCGGCAGTACATCTCCTATCGCAATGCCCTCGCCGGGCGGGCTCACCTCCGGGGCGGTGGGCCGTGCCATAGCGTGTGGGGGAGCGAGGCCGGCGGACACCCACGGACTGAACGAGGGCGCTGCCCCGGGCGTCGATGCCCGTCGGGGCTCTACTTCGGACCGGAGTAATCGGGCGGAGCGCGTGTGAGGGCTGTGTCCTGACGTGTCCCACGCGATCGTGTACCGCTAACTCTCAGCTAAGCGCGTTAGCCTCATCTTATGGGGATTCGTCGATGGGGCATCGCGGCGACCGCTCTTTCGCTGGCGTTCGCCGCCTCGTGCGGGACAGACGCCAAGCCGCAGGTGTGTACTGATCTGGAAGCAGCGAACGACATCTCCGGTATCGCACAGGCGATCGATGACGTCGCGCCTGGTCACGACTATGCAGCGAATGAGCTGAAGGCCGAGTCGGCGGTAAGAGAGAGCTGTCCCGATCAGGAGTTCAAGCTAGAACGCTACCGCGAGCAGGTCCTTAACCCGGTTCTCGGCGGGTCGTAAGGTAGGCAGGCCGCCGTGTCGTTGACGGCGATGCTCATGCTCCTGGTGGTCGATGGGGCGGCAGCTGCTTAGAGCTAGCAGCGAGTGTCTAGCTGAGTGACAACCGACTGGTGCCTCGATGGACACCCACGGACGTCATGGGACTCCGAACAGCGCGAACGCGAGCATCGGCGCATGCCATCAACGTTCTACCTGTGCCCGGCAGGCAAGGGATCGACCGCGCCCTCGCCGGGCGGGCAGATCTCCGGGATGGTGGGCACCGTGCCATCCCGCCGACCTCCCGGAGGGCGTACCGCACGGACACCCGTGGGCGGAGCGTGGCATGGTCGGGTGCGGTTGCATCGAGGGCCGCCCACGGGCGCCCGCGCGGTCGGTCTGGCGACAGGCCGACGGGATGGCACTCGGAAGGCGCGGGGGAGCGGGCTTGTCCTCGGGCTACCCCGAGATCCAACGGCAGAAGCCAACGATGGACCGTTGCCGGTGGAAGACGCCTCGGTGGGTCCGTGCAGCGCACGAGGGGCAACGGCGAAGGTCCGAGCGTCGCCGGAAGTAGTGGATCTTGTCGCCACGCTTTCTGGGTTCCCGTGAAGCTGGGGATGCTTGACCAACTGCCTGACAACGGTCCCTCACCTTGGCGGCATCCGGCGGACGTCCACGGACGGAACGGCCGGGCTGGCCTGCGCGGCGTTGCGGGTCGCGCCGTTGCCTCTGTTGCTTCACACCGAAGAGGTCACTGGTTCGATCCCAGTATCGCCCACAGTCAAAACCCCTGGTCACAGGCTCGACGAGCCGGATGTGACCAGGGGTTTCGTCGTTCCCCGGGGTGTTCCCGGAGCATTTCCGGAGCATCGCTCATTCCGGAGCGACGGACGCTCCGCCGTCGTCCGGATCGTCCTCGTCGTCGAGGGCCTGGAGGAAGCGTCGCTGGTGTCGGTCCGCCGCTTGTAGAGGTCGCCTGTGCGAAGAGCGGGTGCTGCCCCGATCCGCAGGGGCGATCCCGCTGCAGCAGGGTCGTCGACCGTGACGGGGACGGCGTTGGCTGCCCCGGCGACTGAGGCATCGATCGTGCACCGCCAGCGGCCCGTCGTTGGTTCTTTCCTACCGGGGATAGCTGGATAGAGCGCTCCCTGCCGCGGCCGCAAGGCGCGACCAGACGATCTAGCGAACGAGAGAGTTCCGCATGCTTCGGGGGCGCCGGGGGCGCGGCGCCGGACGGTCCGTGACGTGAAGACCGGCTGGTCAGTATTCGTCGGTGACGTCCCGTGCGCCGCCGCTCGACATGAGCGATAGGAGGTCGAAGTCGGCGATCTCCCTGTACGGGACCAGCTCGCGGCCGGCACCGAAGCTGCGGGGCATCTGCAGCTTGATGTTCCGCCCGGGCTTGCGCTTGCGGGAGAACCGATGCCGGAGGTCCCGCTCGGCCTGGGTGATGTCGACGTGGCTGGCCTCGACGACCTGCAGCACGTGGCAGTCGGGGTTCGCGAGGTGCTGCCGCACCCGAGCTTCGGTGCCGTGGCCGAGCTTCACCCAGTTCTGCCAGGCGACGAGATAGAGGCGCTGGGGGGCATCGGCGCGCGACTCCCACGAGCGCGAGGTGGGGTCCGTGCGCAGGGAACCCAACACCTGCTTCTTCCAGGGGGCGAGGTAGGCGGCGCGCTCCTGCTCCCGGAGCGCGCGCTCACGTGTATTGCGAGGGCGCGGTGCCTTGGGAAGTGCCTCGGCGAACCGCCGTAGGGCATCGACATGCGCTGACACGGTCTCGGCTGTCTGGGGTCCCCGGTAGGTCCGTGGACGGACGTACTCCCCGACGACGCGGTCGTCGACGACTTCCAGCGCCTCCGCCACCGCCACGATGTTGTCCAGGAGCCGAAGGAACGCTCCCTCCCCGTCCTCCAACTCCTCCTCAGGGGTGTCGACAACGTCGTCGATGGCGGCGGCGAGTGAGCGCAGCACCAGGTCGTTGAGGAAGGAGACGGCTTCGGCGTCGACCGTCTTCACACGCCGACTCCGCGTCCGGTCCACTGCGATCGTCATGCTGCTCCCCACCTCGTCCGATCCCTGAGCCCTTCGCGCAGACCGTGTACGTCGTTACGGCGAACAGCGCGAGGGCCGTTCGGCCTACTCAATCCTGCTGAAGACCCATCGGAACCGGTAATCGCCGCGGCCGGCCTGCGATGGGCTGGGCGAACGTGTCGCGTCGGGGGGAGCAGGGAATGGGCGGGTTGCAGTCCGGGGGCGGTACCAGCGCGGTCGCCGCGTCGGCGCATGCGGGATGCGAGCGGTTCCGGCTCACCGACCCGTTCATCACGAGCCGGAGCAGGCGAGCGACGGCGACTTTCCTCGGTTTCCCGGACGACTCAGCCGGCATTCCGGAGGCCCGCTGGATGCGCGCGATGACCTTCGAGTCGTTGGTCCACGGCGAGCGCTTCGTCTCGGAGCTTCTGACCCGCACCGTCGGGCGGCTCGGGCTGCCACGACCGGTGTCCGTCCGTCGCCGCGACTGTGGCGGAAAGGTCGGCAGCACGGCCGCGCAGCTGGTCTTCGCACACCAGAGTGCGATCTCCGGCCAGGCAACGATGCTGACCCGGCTCGCCGTGCCGTACGTCCACCTGGAGCACCACGCCGACGCCACCGCGGTTCAACCGGACTTCGCGATCGTCTGCCCGCGGGCGGACGGCGGGTCCTGGCTGATCATGGGCGACGCGAAGGACTACGAGCGGATCCGTTCCCGGATCGACGACAAGCGAATGCTGAAGGGCTTCCTGCAGGTCGCATTGGGAGCCGAGTCCGCGTACGCGTGGTCGAAGCTCCCCGCGGGCATGTCCGTGCATCGCTTCGGCGCACTCGCCGTCCCGCGCAACGCCTTCTTGCAGCCGGAGCCGGTCGTCGAGCTGCTCGACGACCATCGGGCCGAGGTGCGGGCGCGCGCCGAGGAACGACTGGCGATGCGGGCCAAGCTCGGTGACGACCGTCCGACCGAGGGCGAGCTGGCCGACTTCGTCGCCCACCAGAGAGCGACGTTCGATCCGCGCAGCTGCGTCACCTGCAGCCTCTTCTCCTACTGTCGGTCCGAGTTGCGCGCCCGCCCCGAGCCGGAGGCGCTGCTCACTGAGATCGGCGTGGAGCGTCACCTGCACGCCGCCGTCCAGGCCGGCACCGCGCCGAAGAGCGTGACCGATCAGGTGCAGGCCACTCTCAGCGGCCTTCCCGTGTGGTCCGACCGGCGGCGGACGGACCCGGCGGGGGAGCCGGGAACGATCGACGTCGTCGTGGTGAAGTCCGACTCGGCCGCGCTGGGTGTGCACGGTGTGGCCGTGCGGTCTTACCCGGGAACCTGGGTGCGGCAGACCTTCGTCGATCCGCAGTCGCCGCTGACCCGCCGGGCCGTGATGCGCCTGATCGGCGAGGCGATCCGCGGGCACTCCGGACGACTGCCCGTCCAACTCGTCGTCCCGGACCGACCGACCGCCGACCTGCTCGCGACGGCCGCGGACTCCCTCGCCGGCGTCGAGCTGAGCAGGCTGCGGTGGGAACGCGACGTCGAGCAGGGGCGCCCGGCGCTGACCTTCGACGGTGCCGAGGCCACCATCCCCGAGGCGCTGCACCCGGACGAGCGCCTCGCCGTCAGCTTCCTGCTCGAGGAGGATCGCGCTCGGGCGATGAGCCTGCGGACACCGATCGTCGACCTCCGCTCCGTTCTGGCCGCCCACGTGACGGCCGGAGGACCGGCGATGGACTCGGGTCGCCTCGACTACCTGGTCACCTGGGCCGAGGCCACCGAGCCGCTCGACCACCGCGCCGTGTCCGATGCCATCGCCGCGCAGGAGCAGACTCCGGGCGCCCGCCTGTCCAACGTGGTCTCGGACATGCTGCACACCGCACGTCGCGAGCACGACGACAAGGCCTACGAGGACTTCGTCGCCGACGCTCTCGAGTACCGGATGTCGGTCGTCGAGCGGGCGATCGCGGTGTTGTCGGGAGTGCCGTCGTCACGGCTCCGGGAGGTGCACCGCGCCCTGGAGACGGATGCCCAGGAGGTGTGGGGGCGCCGGCTCGCGCTGCAGGCGTCTGACCTGGTCCGCTTCTCGCGGACCTACACGAGCTGGCGCAACGCCCAGGTCGAGATGCTCGACGACGATCGCACCTGCGCAGTCCAGCTCGCCAGCCTCGGCGACTACGGCTTCGCGCACGACCGCGCCGCCGACGCGGGCGTGCGCGAGCTGGCCCTCGCCACCGTCACCGGTGTCGAGCCGCTCCGGCTCCGCGTCCGGTCGCGTCGCCTCAAGACGGGTTTGCGCGTCGCTGCGCTACACGTCAACGGCGGCAGCATGATCGAGCGTGCCTCGACCACCCTCAAGATCCAGGGTGGGTCGTTCAAGTTCGGGCAGATGGCCATCGCGGACCTCGTGGAGACGGCGGGTGACGAGCTGGAGTGGCATCCGAAGGTCTGCCCGCCGCTCGCCGTCGGCGACGAGATCGTCCTCGCCGACGCCGCCTGGTTCGGCAAGCCGTTCAAGAACGGCACCGATCTCGCCGTCGCCCGGCCGAGCCAGGACAACCAGGCCGCGCCCAAGGCCGACTGCGGTCCGGACAGTTACGCGGCGGACAAGGGCAATCACCTATGGTGCTGCCGCCCCCACGCCGTCGCCGAGGCGGACTGGTCGGACACGCTCGCGGCACGACGGGCGCGCGGCGAGCTCAACCCGGACACCTGGCCACCGCTCGTCGACGAGGAGCGGTTCGACGTCGGCGGCGACACCCCCGCCGAGCCGCCCGCCTCCGTCGCCCCCGCCGGCCTCACGATCGATGACCTGGACTGATAGTGACCATCAGCTTCACGCCCGCGGCCGCCCACCTGACCGACGCCGCCCACCACGGAGACGCCGCACGCGGCAACGTCGCGGCCTCCGACCGGGCCATCGACGCCCTGCAACAGGTGCTTGCGGGCCAGGCCGACCACGACAAGATCCTCCTCCGGGCGGCTGCGGGCGCCGGCAAGTCCGTCGCACTGCGACGGATGGTGGTCACCTCGCTGACGCACCCGAACTGCCATCGCGTCGCAGTCACGGCCTTCGCGAACAAGCAGGTCTTCCCGCTGGCGGGCGCGCTCGGAAACGAACTCGGCGCCGCGACGGTGTGCCTGTTCGTGAGCAAGGACCGCCTCGACGACATCCCCGACCACGTTCTGTCCGCGGTCACCGTCGCGACCGGATTGGACGGCATCCCGGACACCGCTCGCGTCGTGCTCGGGACGTCGCACAAGCTCGGCGCGATGTATTACCGGACGCGATGGTCGCAGCTCGGCCCCGCCGCCAACGGCGACCGCCCTTTTGACGTCCTGTTCGTCGACGAGGCCTGGCAGCTTCCGCTGCACCGCTACGCGACCGTGGAGAGGCTGGCGCCGCTGTCGGTGGGCGTCGGGGACGTGGGGCAGCTGCCGCCCATCGACCCGTCGGAGAACCCGTGGCGCGGCGACCCCGGCTACAACCCCTACCGCGCTTGGCCGACGGCGTTCGAGTCCCTGGACAGCACCTTCGCTGTCGACCTTCCCGCGGTGTGGCGCCCGACCGCCGCCCAACTCCCGCTTTGGCGGGCGTTCTACAGCGACTGGGACCGGCTCGATTGCGTCGCCGCCCCGGGCGACCGTCGCATCGAGCTGCCGCCCCTCGACGGCGCGGTCCGGACGGTCTGGGAGGCCGTCGCCACCGGCGCCCCGACCCTGTTGGAGATTGACGGCCTGCCGGACGCTGAAGCCCCTGACATCGACCAGCCCCTGCTCGACGAGCTGGAGCGCCTGCTGGAACCGCTACTCGCAGGGGGCTTCTCCGCGATCTCCGCCCGCCACGACGGCGTCTGGCAGCCAGCGGGGGAGAAGGTCGTCGACTCGGCGGACCCCGGCGACGACCCGTTGATCGTCATCCTCGCTACCCGCAACCAGGCCGTCGACGACGCCGCCGAGATGGTCGAGCGCCTCACCACCCGCCTCGACCTCCCCGACGGCGTTCTCCGCGCCTCCACGGTGGACTCCTGGCAGGGCCAGACCAACGCGATCACGATCGCCATCCACCCCCTCTCCGGCGCGGACAAGCTCGACGACTTCAACTCCGCCTTCGGTCGTCTCGCCGTCACCTGTACCCGAGCCACCCACGGCCTGCTGATGCTCGCCCGCAGCGGCCTGGACCAGCTGTTGGACGACGCCGCAGCTCAGCCGGGCACGCCCCTAGGCGAACCGGGCACCCGCTCCCTCCCGCGGCAGACCCACCAACGGATCCTGAACACCTTCAACCGCGCGACGCTGGTACTCGCGAAGTGAGGCGACAGGTCCAGGACCGCGCGCAGGCCTGCGGCATTGCCGCCGGGATCCTCGGCAGCAGTGAGGAGTCCGGCGAGCCGTCCCAAGTCCGGCGAGCCGTCCCAAGTCCGGCGAGCCGTCCCAAGTCCGGCGAAGTCGGCTTGAGCAGAGCGAGCGCCTCGACAATGCGCGGGTCGTCCGCGCTCGCCAGGTCGGTCCGGATGGCCTTGCGTTCGGCGCTCGCGTCTCGGGCCCGGTCGGCGAGCGGCTTGCGCGCCGCCTTGAGCCGCGTCTGGGTCGCGGTCAGGGCTCCGAGTCCGAGGAGATCGTGGACCGCGTCGTGCAATTCCGTCGGCTTGCCGTCGATCAGGGCGCCGAGCTCGCTGTAGGAGAGGAAGGGGCGGTAAGTCTGCATCGACGCACCCCATGCGGACCCGTCGAAGTCCTGCACCTTGGCCTTGGGCTCCTGCCGGGTCCAGCGGCCGCCCTCGAGCTTGTCCTCCTGGGTCCAACGGCGCTGCACCTTCGTGGTGCCGTTCGTGCCGGCGACGGTGAGGTCGACGGCGACCGAGGCGTCGTCCCTGGAATGGAGACTGCGCCAGCCGTCGCGCCACACGGCGTTCTTGCCAGCCCAGCGCTCGTTCCTGCCGGTCATCACGAGCTCGGCGGCTTCCGCAAAACTCGACTTCCCGGAACCGTTGCGGCCGGTGACCAGAGTCAGCCCAGGACCTGGCGCCAGTTGCAGAGTCGCGGGCCTGCCGATACCTCGGAACCCCTCGACATGGACCGCGGCCAGGTAGACGTCGGGGTGCTCGACCTCGGTCTCGCCGGGAGGTTCAGCGGTGGGTGCGCCACGACCGGCGAGAGCGTCGGCGAGAGCGTCGGCGCCGGACCACGCGGCGAGGATCAGCCCGGACATCGCGTCGTCGACGGCGTCGTCCGCGAGTAGTCGCTCGATGAGCAGCTCGTAGAGACCCAGCTCTGCCTTGTCCATACATCCCCCGGATGGTCATGCTTAGAGAACGCTAGCGGTGATCGGTCACCCAACGCTCATGTGGGGTCACGATCGGGTGATATCGGCGGTGTTGCGGTGCTCCGTCACACCACGCTGTCGGCGAGGCTGGAAGCCAGGCGAACCGCTGCGGCGGTTCGGGTTGCGGGCTCCACCTGGGCGTTCACGACCGTCGTCTCGTGGCGTCCGGACGCGTACTGCTCGCCGGTCCACGTGACTCGGCGCGTACCGCGGAGCTCCGTGGTGTTGCCGGTGCCGTGGGTGTCGACGAGCCGATGCAGCTCCCGCGCGTCGGTCTCGTCGGGCATGTCAACCACCGCGACGGCGACGACAACCGTGATCCCGTCCTCCGTGACCTCGAACAGCGCGCGCCCGAGTCCCTCGCAGGGGTTGGCGCGGAGGTAGTCCTGCACCTGGCCGTAGGACTGCCGCGCACAGTCCTGGTCGAAGGCCTCGTCGAGCCGCCGCACGGTGCGGCCATGCCGCTCCAGCTTGGTGACGGTCTTGGCGAAGCTGCGGTCCTTCGCCTTGACCGAAGTGGAGCTCGCGGGTCGAGCCGCCGTCGACGCCCCGCCGGCCGTGCCGAAGTAGGCCACGCCCACGGCGAGCGAGGCGGCGACGGTAAAGGTCACGCCGCGTTTGCGCCACGTACCGTCGTCGTTGCGCGGCTGGTCCCGCTTACCCATGGCGCACTGAGTCGAGGAGGCTGAGGAACGCGTCCTCGGTGACGACCGGGACACCGAGCTCGCGAGCCCGTTCCGCCTTGCCGGACAGGGAGTCGGGATCGGCTGCCACGACGACCGTGGTCCGCCGGCTCACGCTGGTCGTCATCCTGAGCCCGACGGCGAGGGCATCTGCCGTGATCTCCCGTCGCCCGCGGCACATCGTTCCCGTGAGGACGACGGTGTCACCCGGCTGGAGGTGGAGACCGCCTGCTGAGACCGCTGCCGGTGTCGGAGGCTCCTCCAGTGCCGCGCGCAGCGCGGCGTCCACCGCGTCCTCCTCGAGATCGAGCAGAGCCGCGACGGAGACCAGGTCTGCGTACTCCTCGGGGGTCACGACACCGTCGTCCCAGGCCGCCTGGGCGAGCGCGGTCAGATAGCTGTGGTGCACCTCGACGACCTCGGCCTTGTGCAGCCCCAGATTGTGGGCGAGGTCGAGAAGCCCGTCTGCCTCGGTGTCGGAGAGGTGCCGGTCGAGCAGAGCGCGGTCCAGCATGGCCAGGTAGGCGTCGGTCTCGGGGCGCTCGGCCCGTGGGATCCGGTCGACGAGGCGGGCCAGGAAGTGCGGTCGCGTGACCCCGGACGGCGTCCGGTGAACAGCACGCGCTCGGTGGCCACCAAGATCCGGCCAGCCCCACGCCGCGGTGAGGAGCTGCTCGTCGCTGAGGCGGACGACGTCCGGTGCGGCGGAGAGCAGGAACCTCAGCAGGTCGGCGGCTGCGGCCGCGTCCGCCGCCGCAGTGTGCCAGTCGCGCTCGGGCAGCCCTGCGGCTGCGCAACACTCAACCAGCGAGCGGCGGGTCCACGGGATCGCTGCTCCGGTAGCGCGCATGGTGCACAGCCCGGCCTCCCGGTGCAGCGGGACCTCGTGCCCGAGCCGTTGGTACTCGGCGCGCAGGTGCATGGCGTCGAAGGCCCAGTTGTGCGCGACGACGACCCGCCCCGACAGCCGCGCCGCGATCTCGCCCGCGATCTCCCCAAATACCGGGGCGCGCCGAACGTCGGCGGCGCGGATGCCATGGATCCACTGCGGCCCGAGGTCGCGTTCGGGGTTGACGAGGGTGTCCCACGAGTCCGTGACAGAGCCGGACGGGTCGATGTGCACGATCGCGATCTCGGCGATGCGGTGGTGGAAACCGGGCTGGATCCCGGTCGTCTCTACGTCGACGACCGCGTAGCCGGCGGCGTTCACAGCGGCAGCCGGGTGCGGTCGGCGGTCAGGGCCGCGTCCCGCCAGCGGGTCGGCAGCGACTCCGGCGGCCCTAAGGCGGTGCGGACGTAGTCGCGCCGGTTCTTGACCTGCTCGGTCTCGTCCCACACCTCGGCGATCCAGCGCAGCACGCCGATGACCGTGAGGGCCTCGGACGCGGCAGGTGAGCCGCTGGGCACCCCGAGCCGGGCCAGGCGGCGAAGCTCCGCGATCGAGCCGGCAGGCCCGCCGAGATCACGACGCCAGCCGATGTCGGTAACCTTCCGACCGGACTCCCGTACCGCCGCCATGACGTGTCCCACCTCGACCCGGCGCTCCAACACATCGCCGAACGCGCCGGCAACGTCGAACGTTTGTCCACGCCACCACCCGTCGTCGAGCTTGGCGCAGGTGGTGAGCTCGCTCAGCACCGCCTCCGCTCCGGACACGTCCGACACCGCGATCGCCCGCCGCTCGATGCAGGTCAGCAGCCGTCGCGCCGTGTCCGGTTCGGCACGCAGCTCGTCGAGCGGCGTGATCCACGCGCCGGTGGGCAGCCCATCCAGGCTCACCTGCCAGACGGCGAGAGTGTCCGGGTCTGCGGTGAGCACCGCCGTTCCCGTGGCCCAGGTGGGCAGGCTCGCGGGAACCGACAGTTCGTCCAACGTCGTCATGAGGACCTCCTGCGAGTTACATCGATGTCATCTCGGCTTGTGTGAGCCAGGCCGGTCAAGATCGTTATTTCTGAGGAGCGGCCGACGCCCCGAACCCACCCCTCCGGGGTTCGAGGCGCCGACCCGGCGGTCGAGCGGCGTCAGCCGCATCGACGAGCCCGCGGGTGCGGTATCGCCTGGGCGAAGAACCGCTGCGACAGAACAGTCACCAGCGCGTTGCCGCGAACGAGGAGACAGACGTCCGGTCGGTCGGGGCTGTAGCCGTAGACCACCTCGGGGTGCAGGACGATCTCCGTCCAGGGACGCGGCCGGTGCTCCCACTGCGCGGTGTCCAGCAGGTGGCGGAGGCGGCGCACCGCGATCCGGCGCTGCACGCCCTCGACCCGCTCCCGGTACCGCTGCACCGCGTGTGCGGTGAGGATCACCGATTCGGGGTCGATCCGGATGTCCGGGATGGGCACGGCGAGCGCAAGGATGGACTCCCGGCGGTCAGGCAGCATCGCTGACGCTCCCGCCGACCCCGGTCCCCAGCGCGATCCGCGCCTGGCTGAGCAGGCGCATCAGCTCGCCGCGCAGCTTGTCGGACTCGGTCTCGATCGTGCTCGCGTGCTGGCGGACCGATCCTGCCGCCTTCGTGATCTTCTCGATCCGGCTCAGCTTGTCGAGCGCCTCCGCGAGCTTCTCGTCAGCGATCCGGACCTCACCTCCTGCGGTGTCCCGAGCGGCCGCCTGCGCGGTGAGGCGGATGAGCTGGACCGCGGTGCGGAGGAGGTCCGTGTCGTCGGTCTCCGGGTCGAAGACCAGCACCAGCCGCCGCGGGCCGAGGCACACCAGACCGTGCCCACCGTTCTGGTCGGCGGTCCGCACGATCCCGAGCGACGCCACCGCGCCGCGGTTCCGCTCGGCCTCGTCGAGGTACTCGCCCCACCGGGGACGGTCGGAGTCCGTCATCTCCAGCGCGACCCGCACGTCCCCGCCCTCCACCGACAGCACCCCGTCGCCCTTCTTGCTGCGGGGGACGCGGCCCGCGGTCGTGCCGGTCTCCACATACTCGTCACCCAGCCCGGCGGCGATCCCGGCCATCACCCGATGCACCGCCTGCTCGTACGGCTCGCCCTTGAGCGGGCTCGCCTGCACTGTCGCGGTGCGGGCCTGCGCCACCGCCTGGGTCGTCCGGACCGCCTCCGCCAGCTCGCTGATCATCGAGCGGACCCTCTCGCCGTCCCGGCTCAGCTCCTCCTTGAGCTGCCGGTGCTGCTCGGCGAGGAGCTGGTGCTGGCGCCCCATCGGCGTGGTGGGGTCGCTCGGGTCGAACTGCCGCTCGGCCTTGGCGATCAGCTCGGCGGTCTGTCGGGTGGCCCGCTCCTCCAGCTCGCGGGACACCTTGTCCAGCACCGGCTGCACGCGGGTGAGGAGCTCGGGGCTGTCGCCTCCGAAGATGCGGGTGAGCTCGCCGAGCATCGCCTTCTGCAGGGTCTCCAGGTCGGTCGCGCTCCGCCGCTGCGCCTGCTCGACGATCTCGCCGAGCGTCTTGCGGGCCGCCTCGGTGGACTCGGCGATGCCGGTCGTCGCCTGGGTGATCGCCTCGGCGGTCCGGCTCGCGGCCTGGGTTGAGGCCTGGGTGGTGCTCTCACGGACCTCGGCGATCAGAGACTCCAGCGCGACGGCCTCCTGGGTTCCACCGGCCGTCGTGATCGCCTGGGCGCCAACGACGATGGCCTGGCTGACGAAGGCGGTCAGGTCGCGACCGACCATTTCCGCGAGGGGGGCGGCGTCGCCGCGGCGGCCGGTCGACCACCTGCGGGCCTCCGAGACGGCCCGTGGGTCATCCACGGACAGCTGGTCGACGACGAGCGCAGGGACGGTGGTGTCGAAGTGTGCGGGCATGGATTCCTCGTCTCCTCCTGGGCGGCCCGGGCGGCCGATCGGTGTGGAGAACCATGGGAGAGATCCGGTTGTAAAGTCGATGCTGAACGCTGAGAAGGCGGCTTCTCGGAGTTCTGCTTCGCCGAAGCAGATCCCCTGCCTATGATCACGTCCAGCAGGAGCGGGGAGGAGGTCCGTCATCGTGGCACAGCGCTCGACCATGACGCTGCAGGACATCGCCGATCTCGCGCGCGTCCAGCGGCACGTGGTGTCGATGTGGCGACAGCGTCCACGGGTCCGTGGCCGGACCGTCCTGTTTCCCTCGGCCGTCTCCTCGGACGATGGCGTCGAGCGATTCGATCGCGAGGAGATCGTCGCCTATCTGGAGGAGACCGGGCGCGGCAACAACGACGAGGTCCGGCAGGACGCACCCGCGCTCGCGGTTCCGGAGGGAGCGGATGTCGAGGACGTCGTCACCCTGCTCTGCCTGCACACTCTCGGTGGAGCGGAGCTCGAGGACCTCACCCCTGCCGAGCTGATCGAGCTCGCCGCGCAGGTCGATCCCGAGGACCGCTTCCTCCTGCGGGAGGTGCGGGCCGCCGACGCCGAGCACGGACTCGGGCGCTACGTCGACGAGCTCATGGCCGCGTCCTACGGGCCGGCCGATGCGCTCGCGCGCCTGGACGCGGGGCGGCTGCGAAGGCAGGAACGTGATCGAGGACTGACGGACACGGCGTACTCCCTGATCGGCGCGATCGCGATAGGGGCCCGGATGCATCTGGCCGGCGCCGTCGCGCTCGTGCCGCCCGTGGCCGATCGGCGGCTCGCCGGTGCGCTCGCCGAGGCCTTCGCCGGGATCATCCTGCCCGACGAGTCCAGGGCGGCGCGCCGCCGCGCCATGATCGAGGGACTCGAGCTGGTCGACGACGCGGATGGCCGGGTTGAGGTGTCATCGCTGGTCGGATTCGCTGAGCAGGAGGCGCTGGAGGCAGCCGACGACCTCGTCGTCTCACTCGAGCCGGGTGATGTCGGGATCGTGCTGGGCTCGGCAGCGGCACTGTGCGATCCGCTGCACGGCAAGGCCGCGCGCAATCGGACGCAGACGCTCGCGGCGGGCAACCTCGCGATGGCCCTCCGGCTGCCGCGCGGGCTGTGGAAGGCGGCGCACCGGCAGAACCTCGCGGTGTGGGTGGTCAGCGGGCTTCCGGACGTGACGCGGTCGGTGTGCCTCGCGGACTTGGAGGGCGCGACGGTCGATCTCGGCGATCTCACCTCGGACGTCATGGCCGCGCTCGCCGGGACTGCGCACCGCGCCTACCGCTACGCGCGGCGCGTGGAGCCGGCCACCGTGCTCGCGGGTGTCGAGGTCCTGCCCCGCGGTGTCCGGGCGACCAGAATCGCCGTGGCCGAGCCGGCCGCCCACCTCGACCGGATTCACGCCGCCACGCTTACGACGAGCGTTCCGTTCCCGGGGTTTGACATCACGGTGGCGCCGGCCCCGGGCCGGATCGTCCTCCGGCAGCGTTCCCTTGGCGAGCTGCACGTGGTCAAGCAGGTCAAGATGCTGCGCGGCAACCGGATCGACCCTCACCGCAGCGATCCCAGCGGAACGGTGCGGGTGCTCGCGGCCGATGGGAGCACCGACGAGCTGCGCTTCGACCCGTTCGACGCGGCCGCGATCTACCGACGCGCGACCCGCACGGAGCCGGGCGACGTGATCTTCCTGGACGGCCCCACGCCGAGGGCCCGAGTGGACGTGGTCGGCGGTTCGCTCGTCGCCACGCCGAGCCGGGTGCTCCGGCTGGCTCTCGGAGCGCCGATCGGACCGCGCGCCCTCGCCGCGGTCATCAACGAGACCGCAGTTGCGGGCAGCGAGTGGCCGACGTGGAGCGTCCCCGACCTGCCGCCGGCCGAGCGCGATGTCCTCGAGTCGGCCCTCGGCGCGGCGGCCGACCACCAGGCCGACCTCAACCGGCGTCTCGGCGCCGTCCACGATCTCGTCACCGGCCTCGTCCACGGCGTCGCCGCGGGCGCGGTCACCCTTGATCCCGTCCTCACCGAGTCGAAAGCAGGCTGACGTGCCACCGCGGAAGAAGGCGGAGCCGCAGGCCCCGTCCACCATGAAGCAACTGAAGGACACGCTGTGGAAGGCCGCGGACAAGCTGCGCGGCTCACTCTCGGCGAACCAGTACAAGGACGTGATCCTCGGGCTGGTGTTCCTGAAGTACGTCTCGGACGCGTACGACGAGCGCCGGGAGGTCATCCGCGCCGAGCTCGCCGAGCAGGGGTACGACGAGGAGCAGATCGCCGACCTCATCGACGATCCCGAGGAGTACCAGGGCTACGGGGTGTTCGTCGTGCCCCCGACGGCGCGATGGTCTTACCTCGCCGAGCACGCCAAGGGCAAGCCCTCCGACGGCGACGAGCCGGAGCGCAGCATCGGATACCTGGTCGACGCGGCCATGGACGCCTTGATGGAGGTCAACGAGAGCCTGCGCAGCGCGCTTCCGGGCGGATACCAACGGGCCGCGGTGGACCAGCGGCGCCTGGGCGAGCTGATCGACCTGTTCAACAGCGCGCGGTTCAGCCGGCAGGGCGAGCACCGCGCACGGGACCTGATGGGCGAGGTGTACGAGTACTTCCTCGGCAACTTCGCGCGCGCGGAGGGTCGCCGGGGCGGGGAGTTCTTCACTCCGCCCTCCGTGGTGAAGGTGCTGGTCGAGGTCCTGGAGCCGTCCAGCGGGCGGGTCTACGACCCCTGCTGCGGTTCGGGCGGCATGTTCGTGCAGACGGAGCGGTTCATCCACGAGCACGACGGCGATCCCAAGGACATCTCCGTCTTCGGGCAGGAGGCCATCGGGGAAACCTGGCGCATGGCGCGGATGAACCTCGCCATTCACGGCATCGCGAACAACGGCCTCGGCTCCGGGCCGGGCGACACCTTCGCCCGCGATCTCCACGCAGGGGTGCAGATGGACTACGTCCTCGCCAACCCGCCGTTCAACATCAAGGACTGGACGCGCAACACCGAGGACGACCGCTGGCGCTTCGGCGTCCCGCCCGCGAACAACGCCAACTACGCGTGGATCCAGCACATTCTGTGGAAGCTCGCTCCTGGTGGTAAGGCGGGCGTCGTGATGGCCAACGGCTCCATGTCGTCCAATTCGAACGGCGAGGGCGCCATCCGCGCAGAGATCGTGAAGGCTGACCTCGTGTCCTGCATGATCGCGCTACCCACGCAGCTCTTCCGCAGCACCGGCATCCCCGTATGCCTGTGGTTCTTCGCCAAGACCAAGGCCGCGGGCAAGCAGGGCTCGATCGACCGTACTGGTCAGATGCTGTTTATCGACGCGCGTGAGATGGGCCATATGGTCGACCGCGCTGAACGAGCCTTCACCAACGAGGAGATCGTCCGGATTGGCGACACCTATCACGCGTGGCGTGGTGCGCCGTCCGCTGCGGCGAAGGGCCTGACTTACGGCGATATGCCAGGATTCTGCAAGTCGGCGACCTTGGACGAGATCAAGGCGGCCGAATACGCCCTTACGCCGGGTCGATACGTTGGTGCCGTAGAGGTGGCTGGCGACGGCGAGCCCTCGAACGACAAGATTGAGCGCCTTACTAAAGAACTACTGGCGGCATTTGATGAATCGGCGCGATTGGAAAGGGTTGCTCGCGAACAGTTGGAGCGGATCAATGTCTGAATGGCAGAGGGTCCGGCTCGGCGCCATCGCAGCGAAGGTGACTGTCGGCTTCGTCGGCTCGATGACTGCGGAGTATCGCGATTCAGGGATCCCGTTCCTCAGGTCTCTAAATGTTCGCCCGCATCGGCTAGACATGTCCGAAATTCGATATGTGAGCCAAGGCTTCCATCAGCGCCTAAGGAAGTCCTCTCTGCATCCTGGGGACGTCGTGATTGTGCGCACCGGGAAACCGGGGCAAGCGGCTGTCGTGCCCGAGTGGTTGCCGGAGTCGAACTGTTCCGATCTGGTAATCGTTCGGCCTGGGCCGCGTCTGAATTCTCGATGGCTGAGCTACTATCTAAACTGGATAGCAGATAGTACGATCGCTAGTCATCTTGTCGGTGCGGTGCAGCAGCACTTCAATGTCAAGGCAGCTGAGTCGATCGAGCTGACCTTGCCTACATTACCTGAGCAAGAAGCAATCGGCAATATGCTGGGATCGCTCGACGAAAAGGTCGCCGCTAACGAAAAGGTGCGGCTACTGGTTGATGACCTGCTACAGGCTAAATTCGGCCGTCTCTGCCAAGGACGCGGGAGAGCCGCTCTGCGGGACATCGCAGACGTTAATGCTATAGCGGTGAAACCTCAACCAGGGTCGAATCTTCGATATCTTGATATCTCATCTGTGCAGCAGGGCTTCTATGTAGGACCGGAGGAGACGCCGTGGGATTCGGCGCCTGGGCGGGCACGACGGGCTCTTCGGTTTGGCGACACGGTTTGGTCGACGGTGCGCCCGAATCGTCGCTCGCACGCCCTGATCCTTGAGGATGACCCTTTGCTGGTTGCCTCGACCGGCCTCGCGGTGCTGTCGCCGAGGCCTGGGCGAGTTGCGGGAACATATGAGGCTAGTCGGCGGGATGTATTTGCCAGCTATCTGGAGAGTGTTGCCGAAGGTAGTGCATATCCAGCTGTTCGGGGAGATCGGTTCGAGGCGGCCCCGATCCCGAACATTACCACCGCTGAGTGGGAGAGCTTTGAGCGAATGGCACTGCCGTTGAGAATGCGAGTGCACGCAGCGGAGATCGAGTCGCGGGTTCTAATGAAAGCACGCGACGAACTACTGCCCCTGCTCATGTCCGGCAGGGTCAAGGTTCGGGAGGCCGAGCGGGTGGCGAGCGAGGTGCTCTGACTTCGACTACTCACTTCGCCGGCTCTGCCATGTGGCGAAGTGAAGTGGCAAAGTGTGGCAAAGTCTGGCTGGGAGGGGGTGGATCGTGGAGACGGTGGCGCTGCTCGCGCGGTTGCGGCGGTTGGGGATGGAGCCTTCGGACGTCGAGGTGAAGTCCGCTCGCGGCGGTCTATCCTCCTCGGTCGTCGAGACGATCAGCGCGTTCGCCAACGGCACCGGCGGCACGCTTCTCCTCGGCATCGACGAGTCGGACGATTTCGCGCCCGCAGAGGGGTTCGACGCCCCCGCGGTGCGCGATGTGCTCGCGGACGCCTGCGCGAACAAGGTTGACCCGCCCTGCCGCGCGTCCATTGAGATCGAGGAGGTCGAGGGCGCACTCGTGGTGCGCCTGGACGTCCCTGAGCTCGATCCCGTAGAGAAGCCGTGCTTCGTCGCGACTCGAGGTGCCTACGCAGGCTCCTTCATCCGGGGCGGCGACGGGGACCGGCGGCTGTCGCACTACGAGGTGACCCAGCTCCTCTCCAACCGCAGCCAGCCCACCCACGACCGCGATGTCGTCGAGGGAGCGACCCCGGACGACCTCGACGAGGCCCTCGTGGAGGCCTACCTCGCCCGCGTGCGTCGCCGCTCTCCGGCCTTCCGTGCCACCGAACGTGGACGACTCCTCGTGCGGCTCGGCGTCCTGACATCCGATGCGGACGGAACGCTACGGCCGACCGTCGCGGGGCTGCTCTGCCTGGGGGAGTACCCCCAGGAGTTCTTCCCGCAGTTGTTCGTGTCCTTCGTCGTGCTGCCCGGCCTGCGCATGGGCGAGACCGCACCCGACGGGCGTCGTTTCCTCGACAACGAGACGATCACCGGGCCGATCTCGTCGATGGTCGCGGACGCCGTGGCCGTCGCGATCCGCAACATGCGAGCCGGTGCGATCGTCACGGGCGTCGGGCGGGAGGACCGCTACGACTACCCGCTCGCGGTGCTCCGGGAGCTGATCGTCAACGCGCTGATGCACCGCGACTACAGCCCCGCGGCGCGCGGCGCACAGGTCCAGGTCGAGCTCTACCCGGACCGTCTCGTCGTGGCGAGCCCGGGCGGGCTGTTCGGGCCGATCACAGTCGCGGACCTGGGCTCGGAGGAACACCCGTCGACCTCCCGGAACCAGACCCTCGCTGCGATGCTCGCGGACGTGGAGGTCCCCGGCTCGCGGGGCGAGGCGCTGTGCGAGAACCGCGGGTCCGGGCTGCTCAGCGTGCTCGCCGAACTGCGTCGCGCGGGGATGAGCCCGCCCGAGTTTGACGTCGGTCCTGGACGCGTCGCGGTCACCGTGCCTCAGCACGCGCTCCTCGCACCCGAGACCATCGCCTGGATCGGCTCGCTCCGCCAGGTCGGCCTGACCGATCCGCAGCATCTCGCGCTGGCCATGATGCGCACGGCGGGCCGCGCCACCAACGCCATGCTCCAGGCCTGGGGTGTTGACCGGCTCTCCGCAGGCCGGGCGTTGAAAGACCTCGTCGACCGTGGCCTGGCCACGAGCACCGGTGGCCGACGCTATGCGAGCTACCGACTGGTCGAGGACGCCGGAGAGCAGCAGGCCGCGCGGCCCGTCCGCCTGACCGGCATCGAGGCCGAGCTCGACGCCGTGCTGCAGGCGATCAAGGCCGGCAGCACCACCACCCGCGCCTTGACCGAACGGCTGGGGCTGTCTCAGCGCACCGTCGCTCGTCGACTCACCACGCTCATCGAGCGCAACCTCATCGCGCCGACCCAACCGACGCGCAGCAGTAGGCAGAGCTACCGGCTCGTCGACCCGGAGGGGAACTGATGTACAGCGAAGCCGAGTGGGAAGCCATCGCGCTGGAGCGGTTCGCCGAGCACGACTGGGAGCCGCTGCACGGCCCGTCGATCGTGCCGGGCACCGCGGGCGGTCGCACCGCCTGGGACGATCTCGTGCTGCGCGAGCCGCTGCTCGCCGCGATGCAGCGGCTCAACCCGCGCGTGCCTTTCGTGTTCCTGGAGCAGGCGCTGGCCGAGATCGCCGCGCCGCAGTCCCAGGACGCGATCGCGGAGAATTATCGCTTGCACCGGATCCTCGTCGACGGCTATCGCGGCGTGAGCTACATCGACGCCGACGGGATCGAGCAGAACCCCACCATCCGTCTCGTGAGCCACCGCGTCGACGAGAACGAGTGGCGGGCGGTCAACCAGGTGACCGTGCGCAGGAAGGACGTGCAGCGGCGCTTCGACATCGTGCTGTACCTCAACGGGATGCCCGTCGTGATCGTCGAGCTCAAGAACGCCGGCTCGGCGCAGGCCACTATCGCCAAGGCACACGCCCAGCTCGCGACGTATATCCACGAGTTCCCGATGGTCTTCCGGTTCTGCGTGTTCACGATCGTCAGTGACGGCCTGCAAGCTCGCTACGGCACGCCCTTCACGGGGCTGAACCACTACTCGCCGTGGAACGTCGACGGGCAGGGGCGGCCGGTCGAGCCCGGCACCGATGTCACCGATGACCGGATCGGGGTGGAGCTGGAGCTCCTCATCGACGGGCTCGGCGCGCCGGGGACCTTCCTGCAGATCCAGCGCAACTTCGTGGCGTTCGACCAGGACTCCGGAGTCCTCGCAAAGCGGATCGCGAAGCCACACCAGTTCTTTGCGGTCACCAAGGCCGTCGACACCACGGTGGCCGCGGCCGCGAGCAACGGCAAGGCGGGCGTCGTCTGGCACACCCAGGGATCGGGCAAGTCGATGGAGATGGAGCTCTACGCTCATCTCGTCGCCCGCCAGCCCGCGTTGAAGAACCCGACACTGCTCGTCGTCACCGACCGCACCGAGCTCGACACCCAGCTCTTCGAGACGTTCAACCGCTCACGGCTGCTGAGCGAGACGCCGATCCAGGTGTCGTCGCGCGAGGAACTGCGGACCGCGCTGCGGCAACGGGTCACCGGCGGGATCTACTTCACGACGCTGCAGAAGTTCGGACGGACACGCGCGGAGCGGGCAGCCGGGCCCGAGCACCCGCAGCTTTCGGACCGCCGCAACATCGTCGTCATCGTCGACGAGGCGCACCGCAGCCACTACGACCACATCGACGGCCTCGCCCGCAGCATCCGTGATGCCGTCCCGAACGCCACCTTCATCGCCTTCACCGGCACGCCACTGTCCCTGTCCGGACGCGACACCGAAGAGGTGTTCGGCGAGGTCATCGACACCTACGACCTCACCCGCGCAGTGGCGGACGGCGCTACTGTGCCGGTCCGCTTCGAGCCGCGGCTGATCTCGGTGAAGCTCGCGGGGGACGTCACCGAGGAACAGCTCGACGAGGCTGCCGATGAGGCGACCCTCGGGCTCGACGACGTCGAGCGGGCGAAGATCGAGAAGTCCGTGGCGGTGATCAATGCCGTCTACGGCGCGCCGGCCCGGCTGAAGGCGCTGGCAGCGGACGTCGTGGAACATTGGGAGCGGCGCTCCGCGGCGATGGCGCCCTTCCTCGGCGTGACCGGCAAGGCCTTCATCGTCTGTGCGACCCGGGAGATCTGCGCGAGGCTGTACGAGGAGCTCGTGGCGCTGCGGCCCAAGTGGCACGGTGACTCCGACGCTACGGGCGTCGTTAAGGTCGTGTACTCCGGGTCGGCCTCAGACACCGAGCTGATCCGTCGGCATGTCCGGCGCGGCTCGGACGTCAAGGTCATCCAGAACCGCATCCGGGACGAGGACGATCCGCTGCAGATCGTGATCGTCAAGGACATGATGCTCACCGGGTTCGACGCGCCGCCGCTGCACACGCTCTACCTGGACCGTCCCCTGAAGGGGGCGCTGCTGATGCAGACCCTGGCCCGAGTCAACCGCACGTTCCGCGGTAAGCCGGACGGCCTCCTGGTTGCCTATGCGCCACTGGCGGAGAACCTCGAGAAGGCGCTGGCCGAATACACAGAGCCCGACCGGACGACGAAGCCCGTCGGCCGGGACGTCGACGAGGCCGCCGTGGAGACGCGGCGACTGATCGAGGAGCTCGACAAGCTCTGTGCGGGGTTCGGCTGGCGGGCCAAGCTCAAGGGCAAAGACCCGAAGATCTGGTTCAAGACCGCGACAGCGCTCGCCAACTGGCTCCGTTCGCCGTTGACTGCGGGCAACTCAGGGGACGACTCCGAACCCATCGGGCAGCGGTTCCGCAAGCTCGTCGCGCGGCTCGCCCGGTGGTGGTCGGTGGCGTCGGGCCGCGAGACGCTCGCGGACCTGTGGCCCGCTGTGCAGTTCTACGAGCAGGTCCGGGTCTTCATGGCGAAGCTCGACGCTGCAGAACGGCAGGCCGCCGGTGAGCCGGTGCCGGAGGAGATCCAGCGGCTGCTGTCCGAGCTCGTCGCTACCTCGACGGTGACGGGCCGGATCCTCGACATCTACGAGGCGGCCGGGATGCCGAAGCCGTCGCTATCCGACCTCAGCCCGACGTTCCAGCTGCAGGCCCAGCAAGCCGAGAACCCTCATCTCGCCATTGAGGCGCTGCGCAACCTGTTGACGCAGGAGTCCGCCACGGTCGCGCGCAACAACGTGGTTCGGCAGCGGGCCTTCTCCGAGCGGATCAAGGAGCTGATGAACAAGTACACCAACCAGCAGCTCACGTCCGCGGAAATCATCGCCAAGCTCATCGAGCTGGCCAAGGAGGTCGCTGCCGAGGGAAACCGCGGGCAGCGCTTCACGCCACCCTTGAACGACGACGAGCTGGCTTTTTACGACGCCGTGAGTGACAACCCCTCTGCGGTGGATCTGCAGGGTGAGGAGATCCTCGCGCAGATCGCGCGAGAGCTCGTCGCCGTGATGCGTCGGGACGTCAAGACGGACTGGATGGCACGTGACGACGTCCGCGCCAAGCTCCGTTCGTCGATCAAGAGGCTGCTGGTGAAGTACAAGTATCCGCCGGACAAGCAGCCGGGCGCGATCAAGCAGGTCATCGAGCAGATGGAAGCGATGGCCCCGCGCTATGCGGCGTGACCTGCCGGCTCTCAGATGAGTTGAAGGTCCGAAGAGGGAATGGGCTCAGTATGGCTGAGCGACGGTGAGTCTGGGGGCCGCAGTGCCGCATTATCGCGACGCCAAGGGTGGGGAGTTCCTGGTCGCGTCGGATCACGAGAGAAGCTTCGGCCCGAGGGGTGTTCCGCCGTTCCTTCGTTTCTGCATGAAGTCGGGTGCTGCGGGAGACCTCGATGCGGACCTCGGGGGCGAGGCCGGCTCGTTGTTGGCAGCTGCCGAGCTGGACTGGCGAGTCGATCATCGCCCGGTCTTGACCGAGCTACACGAGGGAATCGCCCCGGTACAGGGCTACCAGGCGCTCGTGCGACCTGATCGCGGCGAGGTGATGGGCGTGGTCACCTCGGCGTACCGCGTCGCGGAGAACGAGAAGCTCGCTGAGGCGGTCGTCGGCCTGGCGCAGCGGCATCACTCGAGAGCCGAGCTGATCGGTGCCGCCTCGTTCGGCCGGGCAAGTGAGCGGGTGCTCCTCGTGTGCCGCGTGACCAAGCTGTCGCCTGGCGAATTCCTTATCCTGCTTGCTCACAACCGGCACGGCGGTGAGGGCGCTGTCCGGGTCCAGCTCGTCATCGCGGACCTGGCCGCCGATGCCGTCCTCACCCCGCCCGCGAGGTGGGACTCCTACGAGATCCCGCACGTCGGCAGAATGAGCGATCGGCTCGAGCTGCTCGAAGGGAGTCCCATGATCGAGGACTACCTGAGCGAGATCTCCGGGCCGCGTGAACGCCTGGAAGAGGCGCGATGGTCTCGGAGCCGTACGCAGCGGCTGCTCCATGAGTTGTGGGGTGACCCGCCAGACAATGAGCCGAGGACGAAGGAGGGGGCGCCGCTTGAGCCCGATGACCGAGTGAAGCGCCACCCCGCCGCGTACCTCAGTCGTGATCTGGACGAACGCAAGACGGCCTACGACGCCTTCCGGCGCATCTGCTCCTTCCTCGACAACGAGTCCGAAGCGTGCGAGCGCGGGGACTTCACGAAGGATCGCGACGAGCGTCTCGCGCTCGGCGCCGGCACCAAGCTGAAGCAGAAGGCCTGGCGGTGGCTCGTGGGAGCTGTGCAGTGACCGCTGTCGTCGAGGGGCCCGCTTGGGCGCAGAAGGGGCTCGACCAGCGCGATGGGCGCTATCCGCTCGCCGTCGAGGCTTCCGTATTGGGCATGGTCGCGATGCTCATGCCCGGGGTGTCCACGCTGACCGACTTCGCCCGGTACTACGGGCTCTACTGGGCACTGGCCGACTACGCCGAGCGGCTGGATCTCGACGGGGCGGGATGTCAGCGGATCCTTCGCCGATCCGAGGTTCTGCTAGCGCTGGCGACGAAGACCCACGACCCGGACGGCGTGACCGCCCATGGCGCGGACGCCTTGCAGCGAGGGCTGAAGAGAGGCGGCTCAGCCTGGGAGCTGGCGGAGTTGGGTAAGACCTCGTACTCGCCCCGGAACTGGGGGTTCTGGTCTCAGTACGGCGGTCCGTCCGATGTTCTCGGGACGGCGACGACGAAGGACGGAGCGATCCGGCCGGCGCGGCACGCCTGCCCGGAGCCGGTCCGCCGGATGTTCGCTCCGGTCTTCTCCGCCGCGAGCCGTGATGCCACGCCGCCGAGTGACCTCCTCCCACACCTCGCGCAGCTGTCCGTCGGGTCGTCAGGGGGAGCCGACTCGGAAGCGTTGCGGGAGCTGTTCACCGCCACCCGTGCCGGAGTGCACGACCCCGACGGCTGGGAGCCCACCGACCTCACGCGCAGGGCGACGATGCGGATCTTGTTGCGCGCCAAGCAGCTGTCGCCGGACGAGCCCTGGACGGTCGCCCTCCGACAGACACTGGCTTTCGGCCCCGGTGCGACGGACGACCAGGTCCTCGCCGACGAGGAGCGGGCTCTCGCGTGGCGGGGACTCCTGTTGCGGCACTACTCGGTCGGCGCGTGGCGGCGATTGTGGGCCGGACTCGTCGACTTCGTACGCGACAACGGGGTGACGTCCCGCGCCCAGATCCACACGTGGATCGGCGACCGACTTCCGCCCTCGAGCGTCTCGAAGTGGGAGACGATGCTCCCCGACTTGGCGGACCCGGATGGGCACCCCGCTCCAGCCGAGGAGCAGATCCTGGCGCAGGGCGAAGGGGCGTTCGAGAACCTCGCGCTCCTCTCTGTCGGCGCCCGCCGCCGTGAGACCCTCGACGGGCTGGCTCTTGAGGCTTTCCGCGGCGGCAAGTCGGTCCGCAACAGCATCCTCGGCCCGGAGTGGGTAGGCCGTCGTGTCAACGAGAACGCGACGAGGTCGCTTCGCGATCTCGGATGCGACCTCGTCGACGACATGCTCGCCCAGTCCCGGCGGGTCGCGTTTCGCAAGGTGCAGTTCCAGCACGGCCGCATGCAGGTGTTCTCCCGCCTGCACGAGCGCAACGACACCTTCACCGCGAGCAGTCGGGAGGGTTCCGGGAACGTGGGGTTGCGCGTCGACCAACTGGCCGGACTCGCCACGCAGTTGGGGCTCGCCGACGACGCCGTCACCAACCTCGGGTGTGACCTCCTGGAGCTGCCCCGATGACGACGATCGAGCACACGGCCTTCGCCTCCCCGCTGACCCTGCTCAGCCAGTGGCAGGACCGTCCGGAGGGGGATCCGCTCCGCGAGTTCCTCGTGCTCGGGTACACGGCGGACCTGGCGTTCCTTGAGCGGTTCGCGGTGTCCAAAGCACGTCAGATGGGGGCTCGGGTGACTGTCCTGTCCGATGCTGACCAGCAGATTCACGACCCGATCGACGTCCGCTTTGCGGGCCACGTCTACCAGTACGGCGCCGCGACGATTCCCGGAGCGTTTCACCCGAAGCTCGCGATTCTCGTCGGGGAGGAGGACGTATGGACGGCCATCGGCTCGGGCAACCCGACGATGTCGGGGTGGGGCCACAACCATGAGCTGTGGTGTGTTCTGCGTGGTCGCCGCGACTGTGGGCTCCGCGTGCAGAGTGATCTGGCGTCCTGGCTGCAGGACCTCCCACGCCACGTCGCCATGCCCGGCTGGATCGCCGAGACGCTCTCGGATATCGGAGCCGCTCTACGGCCGACGGCGATCGACGACAGCCGCCCGGACGTGCGGTTGCTCCACAATCTGCAGGAGCCGATCGTCGACGCACTGCCGGCGGGGGCGGCCGAGGTGAACCTGGCCGCGCCCTTCATCGACCCCTCCGGCGCAGCGGTCCGCGCAGTCCTCGATCGGGCCCGTCCCGACCGAGTTCGCGTCGCACTCCAAAGCGAGTTGTCGTCCTTCGTGCCGAGCACTCTCCTTGCGGCTGCCAGCCGCACCGCGGCGGAGTTCCGCGATGTGGACGACGAGCGCACGATGCACGGCAAGCTGATCGAGTACGTCGACCGGGACGGTCGTGTGCACGTCGTGGTGGGCAGCGCGAATGTGACCTCCCCGGCGCTTCTCAGGACTGTCCGAGAGGGCGGGAACTGTGAGCTCGCCATCGCCGCGTCGGTGGAACGCAGCCTCCTGCCCGACGCCCGGCCCGTCTCGGCCGACGTGGTTGCTCAGTGGCCGTCGACGGCGCCATCGGAGCGGGAGGAGTCATCGCCGGTCCTGCGTCTGCTCGGCGCTCGACGGCTCGAGCGGGCTATCGAGGTGACCGTCGTCAGCGGGGTCGACGCAGCGGTCACCGTCGAGCTCTCGCCGGACGGAGCTCCGGGGTCCTGGCAGCCGCGTGGGGTGTTCGCCGCCTCCCCGGGTTCAGCCGCGGCGACCTGGACAGTCGACTCGCCTGAACCGGCGGGCGCCGCCATCCGACTCGTCGCGACCCTCGGGGAGACCGTCGTCGAGTCCGTCCCGGCCTTCGTGACCGATCCTCATCGGTGCCGACCGCGAACGGACTTCGGCAAGGAGCCACGGCTTCGGGGCGCGTACGAGCTCGATGAACTCATCGGGGACTCGGAGGTGATGGCGCGCTTCAGCAAGGACCTCCTCAACCTGCTGAAACTGTCGGCCGAGCAGCGTGCCTCCACGGCGACTCTGCGAGCGCCCGCAGGGGGCACGGCCGAGGTGCAGGCGAGGAAGGACGCGTGGACGGATTTCCTCGACCACGCGACTCACTCGATGGGCGCCGGGCTGGTCGAGCTGGCGTTCCCGGGCGCCCTGCCTTCCCCGGTGAGCACCGTTGAGGCCAGTGAGTGGGCGGTGGGCGCGGTCGACGACGAGACCGAGCTCGCCGAGGACGAGACGGAGAACGACATCGAACTGCTCGACGTCGAGCTCGGCCGGGAGGCTCGCCGGGTTCCACCTGAGGCCCGGTCGCGCTACCGCGCGTGGATCCACCGGTGGGTCAGGTCGATCTCACCGGGCCCGTCGGTGGCTCTGCCCACCCTCCCGCTGCGGATGACGGTGGCCGCTCTCTTCCTGGAGCTGCTTGCCGCCGGGATCTGGGGAGCCGACGAGTCGTGGCGAGAGAATCTTGCGGACGTGGTCCGCTCGCTCGTCGAGGACCGAGCTGAGATCGACGACAGCCCGGAGCAGTCGCACGCCTACCTCGGTGCGCTCGTGGCGGTGTGCCTGGCGGTGCTCGGGCAGGATGCCCGAGTCCGCGGCGGTCGGCCCGCCGACGTCGTGCTGACGAGAGCGTGGGAGCCCGCGCACGACGTTGCGACCTTGACCGAGGACGTCGTGCTCGAGGCCGTCCTGCTGCGGTCCAGCGAGATCGGTGCGCGGCTCGCCGGTCGTGCCGAGGTACTGGCCACAGTGGAACTCGCGCGTCAGGCGACCGCCGATCCGAAGGCGGAGATCAAGGCGGGCCTCGCGGCGGCGGGGCTGGACCTCGAAGAGCAGCACGGGGCCTGGGTCGCACACGGCACCTTTAAGAACCCCATGCGTCCAGCAGCGCAGCTCGCGACCGAGCTCTACGACGGTGCGCCGCTGACCTGCGTCGCGACGAACGGCGCCCGCTCGGTGACGATGGTGCGGTCCGAGGGTGCGGTGGCCATGCTCGACTCTGCCATCGGGAAGTGGCGCGTCTACGCGATGCGACGCCCGAGTACGCCGCTCACCGTCTTCGGGCAGGGCGAAGGCGTGCCCGCGACCAAGCAGATCCTCGCTGCTCGTCCGATCCCGCCGGGGGTGTCAGCTCTCGCGGGACCGACGGATCTCGATGCGGTCGTCGCGAAGTACGGGCCCCCGCGTCGTCCGCCGGCCAAAGACGCCGCGTGGACCGACTGGGACTGGTGACCGGCTGTCTCCGGCTCAACGGCCTAATCCAAATAGATGATCTGTTGCGCGATTCGCCGCGTTCGTACCTCCGGTGACGATGTCACGGACAACTGGACAACGATGGTGAGGGAGTGACGTGGAGCAGTTCGTTCGTTCCGGCGGTGACGTGGCTCGGACCTTCGGGTATCACCCGCGTACGACTGACCTCACCGCGCTCCTTCACGTTTCGCCGTTCACCCGGCTCGTCGTTGTCGGCGGTGGGGTTTCGGACGTCACGGCCTCGGTCCCGCAGATCCGCACCGCCCCGACGGTGGAACTCCCCAACGGCGTGTACTGGTTCTCCGGGATCGAGTCGCCACTCACGATGGTGGTCGACGGCGGACTGGCCACGGAGGACGGCTCTGCGATCGCTGTCGACGATCTGACGCAGGACGCACCGCTCATGAGCGCCTACGAGTGGGCCGAGCATCTGTGGGATGAGGGGCACGCCGTGCCGCGGCCCCGGTTCGGGATCGGTGAGAGCGTCGTCACTCGCTCCGACGGCAAGGACTCCGAGATCAAGTCTCGGAGGTTCGTCGCCGGCGTGTGGCGCTATGAGGTGCGGCTCGACGGTCGTTCGCAGCGTTTCACGGAGTCGGCGCTGGAGTCGGCGCCGGAGTTCGGCGGCCCGGCGGAGTGGGTTCGATCGGCTCCAGCCGCCATCGACCGCTTCGGCGCGACGCTCACCCGGGGCAAGCTCGCGGCCACGCTGACGGACACGGTCTTCTCGTTCCGGGCGACCCGGACCGTCTTCCGCCCGTACCAGTTCAAGCCCGTTCTCCGGCTGCTGCACACCGGAGCCACCCGAATTCTCATCGCCGACGAGGTGGGCCTGGGCAAGACCATCGAGGCGGGGCTCATCTGGACGGAGCTGGAGGCTCGGCGGGCGGCCGACCGGGTACTGATCATCTCGCCGTCGTCGCTGGTGGGGAAGTGGCAGCACGAGATGGAGGAGCGCTTCACCTTCGAGCTGGAGGAGCTCGACACCAAGGGCCTGGCGCGGTTCCTCGAGCAGCATCGACAGGACCGGCTGCCCAAGCGCTTCCGATACATCACGAGCCTCGAGCGTCTGCGGAAGTGGGGTGGGCTCGAGGAGTTCGACGACGCCCCGCCACAACTGGACCTGATCGTCGTCGACGAGGCACACCAGATGCGCAACCCCGGCACCAAGAGCCACGAGCTCGGTGTGCGGCTGAACGACTGGGCAGACGCCCGCGTGTTCCTCACCGCGACGCCGGTCAACCTCGGCTACCACGATCTGGCGAGCATGCTCGAGCTGCTGGCACCCGAGGACTTCGACGACCCCCACGTGTTGGCGCTGCGGCTGGAGCCCAACGCCGTCCTGCACCGGATCGAGAGCCTGCTCCTCAACCGGACCGCGAACGGCGCCGAGCGGCTCGCGGTCCTCGACGATCTCAAGAATATGACCTTCGGCCCTGCGCTGATGAGCAGGCCGGACTACAAAGTGCTCAGGGAGCTCGTCGGCCAGGACATCCTGGATCCGGCTCAGGTCGTCGAGGCGCGCCGCATCCTCGCGGACCTCAACGCCCTGTCCTCTGCGGTCACCCGCACCCGGAAGGCGGAGATCGACGACGCCAAGGCGCTCCGTGACCCGCACACCGAGCGGGTCGTCTGGACCGACGCCGAGCGTGACTTCTACAGCGAGTATCTGAACTGGTGCCGTCGGCGTGCGGAGGTGGTGAACATGCCTCTGCATTTCGCGATGCAGATGCCGCTTCGGCTGGCCAGTGCCTGCCTCCCCGCCGCGCGCGCCGCCGTCCTCGGCCACACCGAACAATGGGCACCGCAGGACGAGGACGATCCTTCCAGCGCTTCCGCCGCCTCGACGGTGCCGCCCCACAGCGACCTGCTCGCGGCGGCGAACGCGCTGCCGAGCGGAGTCGACTCCAAGTTCGACGTGCTGCTGCCGATCCTCGAAGACCTGATTCGGCAGGGCAAGCAGACGCTGCTGTTCACGTTCTCCCGGCCGACGCTCACTTATCTCAGGAACCGCCTCTCGGGCGACGCGCGTGTCGCGGTCCTGCACGGCGGTGTCCCACGGGAGGAGCGGCGGCGCGTCATGACGCAGTTCCGCAAGGGCGAATTCGACGTCGTGCTCGCCAACCGCGTGGCCAGTGAGGGCCTCGACTTCGAGTTCTGCTCGACAGTGATCAACTATGACCTGCCCTGGAACCCCATGGAGGTCGAGCAGAGGATCGGCCGGATCGACAGGATCGGACAGCACGAGCAGAAGATCCGGATCGTCAACTTCTACAACGAGGACACCATCGACGAGAAGATCCTCACGCGCGTGCTCGAGCGCATCGGCGTCTTCACCCGCGCCATCGGCGCCCTGGAGCCGATCATCCAGTCCGAGCTCTCCTCGCTTCGCGAGGCGGTCTACAGCTTCGACCTCGACGTCGCGCAGCGTGAAGCGAAGGCGGACCAGGTGATGACCGCCATCGCCGCCAAGAAGGCCGAGGCAGAACGGCTGGCAGGTGCCGCGGCAGATCTCCTCGTCAGCAACGACGTCGACGTCACCGGGCTCGAGCGTGAGCTTGTGCGGGCCGGCCGATACGTCGGACAGAAGGAGCTGGCGCACCTGCTGCACGACTGGGCGAACACGGCTGGGGCTCCTGGCCTCACTCGTGCCGACGACTTACACGTCACCCTGCGGGGGAACGCGGCGATGGGCGACCAACTCCAGGACGTGGCCCGTCGGGGTGACCGCCTGCAGACCGAAATCGTCGAACTTGCGCGAGCGCTGCGTGACGAGGCCGTCCTGCCGCTCGCTCTCGATCAGGAGGACGCGCGCACCACGGGGGGAGCGCTGCTCACCGCGACCCACCCGCTCGTCCTCGCCGCGGTGTCGGTGCCCGGCCACAGACAGGCCCGGTTCGCGCATGTTCGCGTCCACGATCCAGACGGCGTCGCCGAGCCCGGCCGGTACGCGGTCGTTCTCGCCCGCGTCGAGGGCGACGGCGAACGCGCAGTTCGAGAGCTCTGGGGCGCTGCGGTCGACCTGAACGGACGCGAGGCTCCGACAGCTGTGCCCCACGCCCTCCTCGCGGCCCTCGCCCGGGGGGAGTTGAGGGAGGCCGATGACCCGGCTGATGCCCCACAGCTCGTCGGGCCGATCTCGCGGGCGGCCGACCTGCTCGACGAGCGGCAGTGGGACGAGGAGCAGCGACGGTCCGCTGAAGGCGACGCCCTCGCCGACAGCCGACGGCTGAGCCTCGAGGAGCAGCTTCGCCGCAAGGAGAGCGTGATCGAGCGCCGGATGCAGACCGCCCGCGCCAATGGCCGCGGAGCGCTTCACCTCTTCGAAGGACAGCGGCGCCGCGCTCGGGAACGGCATCGAGAGGCGCTGCGGCTCCTCGACGATGCGAAGTCGACGGAGCTGCGGATGGAGCACATCGCCGTGTGCTACCTGGAGGTCGCGCGATGAAGCACGGTGCCGAGCCTGCCATCGCGGACGAGCGCGCCGCCGACGAGCGGTACCGGATCGCTCTGCGACGGGAAGAGAGCCGCCGCTTACCCGTCCACCAGGGATACGGCGACGCTCGACGGATTCCCTCGAAGGCAGTCCTGACCCCGGTGCCGCCGCGCCGCGGTCTGCTCGGTCGGGTCGAGCTGGCCGAGCCCACCGACTTCTTCGACGGCACGAACTTCTACATCGGCTCGCGCCCGCTCGATGCCGACGGCCTGATGGTGTTCAGCTGGGCGGCGCCGATCGCGAGCACGTTCTTCCAGAACCGCGGAACGCATGACCTGTGCCCACGGGTCACGGCACGTCGGACGCTGCTGCGCCGCGGCGGACAGATCGCCGACTACGTCGACGACGACGGGCCTGCGCCCCGGACAGCCGAGCCGTTCGCCGCCCGGAGGCTCTCGATTCCGAAGGCACCGGCGCGGCGGCCGCTCCCCGGTCGGTCCATCCCCGAACAGCGTTCTAGGAGGTCCGCCGCGCAGGCACAAACCGATTGCCCGACTGCTCAGCCTCATCAGACAGCCTCAACGCTCCGTGCGGGACGTGCAGTGTTGGCCGCCATCGAGGCCCCGCGTACCGAGCGGCTCACCAGTGTGCTGGCGACTTTGCAGCCAGACCAGTACGCGTACGTCACGGCCGCTGCCGACGCGCCCGTCGTGATCCAGGGCCACCCCGGAACTGGCAAGACCGTGATCGCCGCGCATCGTGCCGCGTTCCTCGTCCATCGCGACAACGAGCAGCGGTGCCGCAGCGTCCTGATCGTCGGGCCGACGGCGCATTACGTCCGGCACATCGGTGGTGCAATCGATGACCTCGTCGACGAGGAGGGAAGCGTCGACGCCCTGACGATCGAGGACGCATTGCTCGAGTTCCGCGGGCTCTCCGCTCAGATCGACGGAAGCCGGCCTGTCGTACTCCGTGACACCCGCAGCGAGCTCGCAGAGTTCGCGGAGCAGGCCGCGCGCGTGCTCCGCGATGAGGGTGAGATCGGTTCGCGGATCGCGCACGCCGACTGTGTGCGGCATGTCTACGAGGCACTTCGGCACAACAGATTGGGTCGGGCACGCCTGACCCGCGATCGGGACTGGGCCAGGTACCTGCGGGAACTGCCGGAGTTCGAGCTCGCGAGCACTCAGCGCCGCTACTTGGCGTTGCTGGCGGCCTGCGGCGTGGCGGCCGCCGGAGTGCCCCCGTACACCTACGACCATGTGATCGTCGATGAGGCGCAAGATCTCACGGCGCTGGAGTGGGCCGTCTTGATGAGGATGAACCGCGGTTCTTGGACTCTGCTGGGTGACATCAACCAGCGCCGCTCCGACCTGAGCTGTCATAGCTGGTCCCGAGTTTCGACCGTGCTCGCGCGACCTCTCGCCGTCGAGACCCTCCGGTGTGGCTACCGGGGCACGGCCGCGATCATGCAGTTCGCCGGCAGGCTGCTCTCTCGAGAGGAGCAGACCGTGGAGTCACTCCAAACCGGAGGTGTCCCGCCGCTCATCCGGAAGGTGCGCCCAACGGAGCTTTACTCACGTGTTCCTGCTGAGGCGTCGGTCCTGCTGACTCGCCATCCGGACTGGACCGCGGCTGTGATCGGGATGGCTCCCCAGCAGGTCGTGCGTGCCCTCCGGATCGCCGGCTACCACGTGGACCCAGCCGACGACACCATCATGGTCCAAGACGGCAAACGTGTGCGGGTGTTGGATCCGCAGGAGGCGCGCGGGCTGGAGTTCGACGTCGCGATCGTCATCGAGCCGGGCGACTTTCCGCCGCGACTGGGTGGGCACGGGCTGCTCTACACCAGCCTGACCCGGGCGAATCGCGAACTTGTGATCATCCATTCCAAGCCATTGCCCGCGGCGTTGCGCAGGCCCGGCAGTGCGTCAACGCCGCCGCCGGCCGATCCCGCGTGGAAATCCGTGCGACGCCGACGCGGTGCCTGAGCACCGAAGTGGCGGTCGCGCTCGGTGCGCTGGACCACTGTCCGGCAGTAGTGGGGCGTCCTGTCCGGCACCCGGGCGGCGCGCTTGCGCCGGATCTCTGGAATGACAGTGTGGACCGTGAAGGCGACAGGCAGGGCGAACGCGAGGCTCAGCTGATCGAGCACGGTCTGCTGGCTGACAGGTGGCTGGGAGGCGCCCCCTTCACTGGCGAATGTGACGACGCGGGAGCAGCTGGCGGCGTTGTACGAGCAGGCGTACTCAGACGCAGCGGTCACGACGGCATTCCCGTTTCAGGTCGGTAGCTGCGGATCGTCAGCAGGAACGCAAGCCGGGCCGCTTTCACACCGAAGAGGTCACTGGTTCGATCCCAGTATCGCCCACAGTCAAAATTCCTGTTCACAGCCTCGCGCGAGGTTCGAGACCGAGGGCTTTTCGTGTCCGGAGCCGGGCAGGCAGTCGCGGTCACCGGACATGCCGCCCGATGTCCGCGGTCGACGGCGTCCGTGCCTCGGAGCCGGCGCGCGTAGGGCGTGCTCCACACAGGAGTCGACGGGCGAGGCGCTCACGCAGAACCGTCGTGCCACCTGGCAGTTCCAGGTAGGCCTCTCGTGCATTCCTGACCGCCGCCGAATTGTCGGCGGTCAGGGCCCGACTCCGCGCGGGTCGGGGGGAGGAGTGAGCGGGGCACGCGAAAGCGAGCCGGTGTCGTATACTCGTGATGCACGTCACTCGTCTGCTTCGAAGCCGACGCCGGATTCCGCGAGAGCAGGTGTCGCCTCATGTTGCAGTCGATCGTCGATCTGTGCAGGGAGCTGACAGGGCTGGCCCGAGACCTCCTGCAGGTGTTCCGCAGGCGCACCACCGGCACGGAGGCCAGGCCCGCCCGGGCGCGGGTGTTCGGCGGGGTGGTCTTCCTGGTCATCCCCCTCCTGCTCGTCGCAGCGGCCGGGTTCGCCTACGGGTTGGGCAAACAGCCCGCCGAGATCTTCGGCGAGCAGGGACAGGGCGTCGACGTCGCGGGCTTCTGCAGGTCGTACGGATTCCCGGGTAACACCTTGAACTCGTGCTCGTCCCAGGTGGATCTGAACGCGGCGTGCAACTGGCAGCACGGACGATCCGATCTCCGCGTTCATTTCGACCCGCAGGCCGGGTCCTATCCGGGGCGTGCCGCGTGGAGTGCCCTGTGTTTCGACCCGGCCGGGAATTCGGTCGACCGGGACGGCATCAGCGACATGAGGGGCTTCTGCGCGAAAGAGTTCCCGAGCAGTAGCCAGGTGAGAGCGGTGGTCCTCGACGACCAGGGCGAGGAGAGCGAGAGCGGGGGGTCGTGGGTGTGCCAGTCGAAGATCGACATGGACCTCGCGTGCGCCTGGCAGTACCAGAACCGCGACATCGACGCACGCGAGGAGGACGGACGCTGGAGCTGCTACCAGTAGCGTGCCGGACGGCCCCGGGCGGCGTCGTCCGGCACACCCGCCGGAGCGTCACGGCAGCCGGAAGCTCGGGGCCACCGCCGCGGGCTGCGAGGCGTTCGTCAGGCGGTAGGCCTCCGCCCACGGCGCCGGCGTTCCGGGCACCGTCTCGTCCGCCGCCGGGTCGTCGAGCGCGAGCTGCAGCCGGGTCCCGTCCACCGTGACCGGGAGCCCGGACACCGTCGGCAGCCAGTCCTCCGACACCGGGACACCGGCCCGCACCGTGCCGACCTCGACGGCCAGCGCGTGCCCGGGTGCGAGCGTCCAGTCCATCGAGCGCAGCGGCAGCGACGTCGTCCCGGGTCGCAGCATCGAGACCTGCTGATCGACCATGACGGCGCTGCCGTCGGGCGCGACGTCGTGCAGGCGGACCATGACCGAGCCGGTGCCGCGGGCGGTCACGGCCGCGGTCGGGGTGCCGGTGAGCCGGGTCGCGGCCGCAACGGGCTCCGAGCGGCGCACGAACGACGAGGTCGCCCCGTCGTCGGTGTAGGTGCCGCCGTCGAGCCGCAGGTCCGCGGTGCGGTCCGCACGCGGCCACTCGGGCTCCGCCCGCCAGGCCCCGGTGCTGTCCTCGACGGCGAACGCCGGGTACCGCACCGTGGGCACGGTGCCCCGCAGGTGCTCGTCGTAGAAGGAGAACACCTCGTCGAACCAGCCCTCGCGGCCGATCTCCAGCCGGCCGTCGGCGGTGCGCTCACCGCCGCGCTTGTGGTCCCACTGCCCCAGCCAGGCGCGCTCGGGGCCCTCGTGGTGGGCGAGGAACTCGGCCATCCCGTCGGCCTCGGTGTTCCACTCCAGGAAACCCTGGGTGAGCATCAGCGGGGTCGTCGTGCCCTTCGCCCGCTCCGCGAGGTCGCGGACCGCCCAGCTCTGCGCCTCCGGGTCCGGCTCCATGTAGGACGCCGAGTTCAGCAGCGTGCACTCCGGGTGCGGACCGGTGGGGGTGTCCCACGCGGCGTTCGCGAGGTAGCGGGGGTCGTCGTCGGGCATCTGCGGCTGCGTGGCGACGGCGTTGTACACGGTCGGGACGGACACGATCGTCGCGCGGGGCACCCCGCCGGAGCGCATGTTGCGCTGGATGTCCCAGATCGGCTCCTGCGCGACGACGGCCTTCAGCGCCGGGTGGTTCAGGTTGTTGCCGACCAGGGCGGTGACGCCGTCGAAGGACTTGCCGTACATGCCGACGTTCCCGGTCGACCACGGCTGCGCCGCGGTCCAGTCGAGCGCGGCCCGGACGTCGGCCTGGTCGGCGGGCCCGCCGAGCGCCTCGGTGCAGCCGGTCGAGCCGCCGAAGCCCCGCGAGTCGACCATGACCAGGCCGTAGCCGCGCTCGAGCAGGCCGCCCTCGGTGACGAGGTCCGCGAACCGGGCCGAGGGTCCGGTGTGGGCGAACCCCTCGACGCTCAGCTGGCCGGAGTGGCCGAAGTAGCTGCCCACCGAGAGCACCACGGGGACGCGGGCGTCGGCGGGCAGGTCCTCGGGCAGCAGGACGTCGGCGTGCAGTTCGACGCCGTCGGCGGTGGGGAAGTAGTGCTGTGTCCACCGCGCGCCCTCGGGCACGCGGTCGTTGCGTGCGTGGGTCACCGACACGGTGTCCGACGCGACGGCCGCTCCGGGCGCGGCGGCGGCGTCGCTGCAGCCGGCGACCAGCAGCGTCAGGGCCAGGACGCCCGCCGTCGTCAGTGCCCGGGCCGTCCTGCCACGCCCCGCCGGGCCGTGCGGCTGTCGGGTGTCCCGGTCGTCCCGGCGGTCTCCGTCGCGCATCTCCCGCTCACCCTCCTGGGTCGGTTGCGCGGCACAGCTCACGGGATGCCGTTGCGGCACACACAAGCGTTGTGTGACGCAGGCCACGACAACGTGGCCGGTGCTCGAGGAGTGAGTGCCGAGCGGGCCCGGGTGCCGCGCGGTCAGAACGTCGCGATCGGGTTCACCGGGCTGCCCGACGTCCCCGCGAACCGCACCGGCGCGACGGCGAGCTGGAAGTCCCACTGGCCGAGCTCGGCCGCGGTCGTCGCGCAGGCCTCGAGGTCGCAGTTGTCCAGCAGCCACAGCCCCATCGCGACGAGCCCGACGGCGTGCACGGGCATGAGCACCTCGTCGTAGCCGGAGGGCTGCACGTCCTGCGGGGTGTCGGCCCCGATCAGCGCGACGCCGCGCTCGCGCAGCCACGGCAGGCACGACGCGTGCCAGCCGGCCTGCGCGAATCCGCCGGGCGGGCCCGCCTCGCGCAGCGCGCGGCCGTGCCCGGTCCGCAGGAGCACCGCGTCGCCGGGGCGCACCCGCACCCCCTGGCGGCGCTCGGCCTCCTCCAGGTCCGCCGGGTGCACGCCCTCGCCGGGCTCCAGCCACGCGACGTCGCGGGCGCGCGCGACGTCGAGCAGCACCCCGCGGGTGACGATCCCGTCCGCGGCCGCGGTGGCGGCCGCCCACGACGAGCCGGTGTCCGGGTCGACGAGCGTGTGCGGGCGGCCGTTGTACATCGCGCCGTCCCAGAACAGGTGGCACGGCGAGTCGACGTGGGTGACGGTGTTGCCGTGGAACGTCAGGCCCAGGCGTTCGGTGGAGAACCCCCAGCGGCGGTCGCCGTGGAAGGAGGCGGGCATGTTCTCCGCGCCGGGCATCTCCGCGGCGCACGGGCACGACGTCGTGGACCGCTCGGCGTCCCCGGGCACGGCGACCTCCCACGCGCACGACACGCTCCGGCCGTGCCGGACGGCGCGGGCCGCGTCGAGCCGGACGGCGTCGGTGACGAGGTTGAGGGTGCCGCGCTCGTCGTCGTCGCCCCAGCGGCCCCGGTTCGAGAGGCTCGCGAAGTATCCGAGCACCTCGGCCGGGGTGGGGAGCGGTCGGTCCGGGACGGTCACCGCCCGGACGCTAGCCGGTCGCCGTCCGGTCCGCGGGACCGCGGGCGGGCACCCGCGGGAGGCCGAGGATCCGGCGGCGGATCGACTCGCGGTCGCCCGGGGCCGGCGCGGTGCCGCCCACGAACTCCCGCAGCAGCGCCGCGAACCGCTGCGGCCGCTCGACGTGCGGGAAGTGCCCGGCGTCGTCGAACACCTCCAGGCGGCTGGCGGGCAGCCGCTCGTGCGCGGCGAGGGTGTGGGCGAGCGGGATGACGCGGTCGCGGGCGCCGCCCACCAGCAGCACCGGGACCTCGGCGAGCAGGTGCAGCCGCTGCGCCCCGTCGAGGCGCTGGCCCGACGGCTCCAGCGCACCGCGCGCGGTCCGCACGAACGCGGCCCGGGTGCCGCGGTCGGCGAAGGACTCCAGCGCGGTGTGCACGCCGTCGATGTCGGAGCGGGGCGCCCGCCCGACGCGGTGGGCGAGCCGGTGCGCCCCGCGGCGCAGCCAGGTCGGGGTGAGCGACGCCGCCGAGCGCAGCACCAGCTCCGAGCCCGGCAGGCTCGCCGCGCGCAGCGCCAGGGTGAGGTCGTGGCCCAGCCCGCCGGAGGAGACGAGCACGACCCGCTCGGTCAGCTCGGGGAACTGGTGGGCGAACTGCATCGCGACGCCGCCGCCGAAGGAGTGCCCGACGATCGTCACCCGGTCGACGCCGAGCGCGGCGAGCAGGTCGCGCAGGTCGGTGGCGAAGCCGCCCAGCGAGTAGTCGCCGCTGCGCGGCGCCTCGCTGGCGCCGTGGCCGAGCAGGTCGGGCGCGATGACGTGCATCCGGTCCCCGAGCGCGTCGAGGACCGGCTCCCACGTCCGCGAGCTGGCGGCCAGGCCGTGGACCAGCAGCACCGCGGGCCCGGCGCCGCGGCCCGCCTCCCGCACGCTGACCCGCTGCCCGTGCAACTCGATGTCCACTCCCACCTCCGCGCGGTCGCTCATGCCCTCCATGATCCGCCTCGCCGGCCCCGCCGACGGTGGGGTGCGCCGGTGTGATCCGGGCCGCGGGAGGGGGGTGCGCCGGTGTCGGAGCGTGTCCGGCGGGTGTCGGCCGTTCGCGCGTGCGAACCGGCTGCCGGGCCGCTGCGGTGCCGCCCGACCCACCGCAGTACCCGTATGTCACCTGCGGCGACACCTCGTGTGGCCGGAGTCATCCTTCAGGGGTGTGATCCCGTCGTCCGATCGGCGTGATCGTGCGGAACGTAGTTGTCGATCACCACCTTCTCGGTAGGTTCGCCGTCGTGTCCGCACCTCTGAGCCCGCGCACTCGTTCTCGCGCCCTGCAGTCCGCCCGGCGGGCGGCGACGTCGCTCGTCGTCGTCGGCGCGGTCGCCGCGGCCGGTCTGGTGGGCACGGCGGCACCGTCGAGCGTCCCGGTCGCCCCGGCGGCGTCCCAGGGGCCGCTGAACGACGTCCCGGAGCCGGTGGCCGGGCTCGCCGCCGCGGCCACGGTCACGATCGACGGCACGCAGTACCCGAACCCGCTGCGCCTGACCGACGGCACCGGTGTGACGACGGTCCAGCAGTGGGAGGGGACGCGCCGCGCCGAGCTCCTGGCCGCGTTCCGCGAGAACGTCTACGGGCAGCCGCTGCCCAGGCCGACCAGGCAGACCTTCGACGTGCAGTCCACGCGGGTCGGTGACGTCGTCCGCAAGAAGGTGACGATCGGCATCACCGGGCCGGAGGGCACGGGGTCGTTCACGCTGCGGCTGTTCGTGCCGGCGGGCGCCACCCCGCGCGGGACCTTCCTGATGATCGACCACCGCGGGTCGGTGACCGACGACCCGGGCCAGTCCTCGGACTACGCGCCCGTCTCGACGATCACGAAGGCGGGTTACGCGTTCGCCCAGATCGACGCCGAGCAGATCGCCCCGGACGACGGCGGCAGCTACCGCAGCAAGATGATCAACCTGTTCCACCCCTCCGGCGAGGACCTTCCCGACGACGCCGGCCGCGCCATCGCCGCCTGGGCCTGGGGTGCGAGCCGGGCGATGGACTACCTGCAGACCGACCGCGACATCGACCCCACGAAGATCGCCGTCATCGGGCACTCGCGCAGCGGCAAGGCCGCGCTCTGGGCGGGCGCGCAGGACACCCGCTTCGCCGCCGTCATCTCCAACAACTCCGGCTCGACCGGGGCCAAGCTCGCCCGCCGCGGCGACGGGGGAGTGGGCGCCGAGACCGTCTCGCGGGTCAACAGCTCCTTTCCGTACTGGTTCCCGAAGACCTACCAGGCCTACGGCGACAAGGTCGACGAGCTGCCCGTCGACCAGCACGAGCTGATGGGGCTGGTCGCCCCGCGGCGTCTGGTCGTCGCCAGCGCGAGCGAGGACTCCAACGCCGACCCCGAGGGCGAGTTCCTCGCCTACACCGCGGCGGCGAAGATCTACGACCTCTACGGCCTCGGTGACGACGGCCTGGGCACCACGGGCTGGAAGCCCACCGCCGACCGTGCCTTCGCCGGCCCGGCGATGAGCTACCACCTGCGCTCCGGCGGGCACGGCCTCAAGGCCGCCGACTGGAAGATCTACCTCGACGGCGACATGTTCTCCCGGCCCGCGAAGGGCTGAGCGGGACCCACGGACGGATCGGTACGCGCGTACCGATCCGTCCGTTTTCTGTTGGTCCTTCCGCAATCGCGTGGTCAAGCGTGTGACGTACGGGGAGCGGCCCCGTGGCGGGGTCGGCGCACGGCCACGGCCCGGCCGCCCCGCAGGTCGGGGTGGGTGCGGGACTCCTCGGCGACATCGCGCGCCCGCAATTCCGGGGCATTGTCCGCCGGTGCCCCGGAATGCATCCGCGGGGGCGGTCCGACGAGTCCGGTAGTCGGTCGTCACTGCTATTTTCCGGCGATGCGGGGAAATGGTGAGGAATCGATTTCCGGCGCCGGCGGCCGGGGCGTTCGCGGCGGCCGGATCGGCGGTGTCCGGGGGTGGCCTCCGTCGTCCGTGCTGCTCAGGGCGCCGAGTGTGCGTGCCCAGTGTGATTCTGGTCACTTCCAGGCTCTCGGAAATGCGCTGCGCAATGCAATGTTTCGTCCCGAACAATGGTGTGTGAATGGCGCCGACCTGCGGTGATGGAACGGCGCGTCGACAGGCGGTCGCGGCATCGGCACGGTTCGTCGCGACGCCATTCCCGTTGCTCGCCGCAATCGCGGCCGACGCAATGGATTCGTAACCGGGAACGCGCGATCGTGTGGCTACCGTGCGACCCGTCACCGACCACACCGGCCGTCCTCCCACCCCCGAGGCGCGGCCGCCCCGGACAGAACAGGACACAGATGCGATCACGTCGAGTCGCGGCCCTGCTCGCGCTCTCGCTCTCCTCCGCGCTGGTGCTCAGCGCGTGCGGCGGCGGGGGCGGCGGCACCACCGGCGATGCCCAGGGCGCACCCACGATCTCCGTCTACGGCACCGAGCCGGAGAACGCGCTGCTGCCGGGCAACACCCGTGAGGTCGGCGGCAGCAAGATCCTCGACGCGCTGTGGTCCGGCCTGGTCGACTACGACCAGCAGGGCCGGCCGCAGAACAAGATGGCCGAGTCGATCGAGTCCACCGACTCGCAGAACTGGACCATCCGGATCAAGGACGGCTGGACCTTCCACGACGGCACCCCCGTCACCGCGACGAGCTTCGTCGACGCCTGGAACCACGTCGCGCTCAAGACCAACGCCCAGTCCAGCTCGGAGTTCTTCTCCGCCATCGCCGGGTTCGACCAGGTCAACCCGGACGAGGGCGAGCCGACCGCGCAGGCGATGTCCGGGCTGCAGGTCGTCGACGACCGCACCTTCACCGTGGCGCTGACCGAGCCGTCGCCGATCTTCGTCAACACCCTCGGCGACGTCGCGTTCTACCCGATGCCGGAGTCGTTCTTCGCCGACCCGGCCGGGTTCGAGGCCAACCCCATCGGCAACGGCCCGTTCCGCTTCGAGTCCCGCGTGCCGGACCAGAACGTGACCGTCACCCGCTACGAGCAGTGGGGCGGCGAGCAGCCCGTCGCCGTCGGCGGCGTCGAGTTCCGCTTCTACGCCGACTCCGAGGCCGCCTACCAGGACGTCGTCAGCGGGAACCTCGACTTCCTCGAGAGCATCCCCGGCTCGTTCCTGATCGACAACCTGTACCAGCAGGACCTGGCCGACCGGAACGGCAACCAGCCCTACGCCGGCATCAACACGATGACGTTCCCGGTCTACGACCAGCGCTACGCCGACCCGCAGCTGCGCCAGGCGATCTCGATGGCCGTCGACCGGCAGGCGATCATCGACAACGTCTACAACGGTCTCGTGCAGCCCGCCACCGGCTTCATCCCCGAGGGCGTCCCCGGCAAGGTCGACGACCAGTGCGGCGAGCTCTGCGAGTTCTCCCCGGAGCGGGCCAAGCAGCAGTTCGACGCGTCCGGCTTCACCGGCCCCGTCGAGCTGATCTCCAACGTGGACTCCGCGATCAACCGCGAGTGGATGCAGGCCGCCTGCGTCAGCATCAGCAACACCCTCGGCGTGCCGTGCAACTTCGTGCCGGTCCCGACCTTCTCGGAGTTCCTCGACCAGCGCCGCGCCGAGAACCTGACCGGCATCTTCCGCTCCGGCTGGGTCGCCTCCACCCCGACCATGGAGTACGTCCTCGCCCCGCAGTACACGACGGGCGCGGCCAACAACAACAGCGGCTACAGCAACCCCCGCTTCGACGCCCTCGTCCGCCAGGGCTCGACGGCGGCCACCCCGGAGGAGGCCCACGCCCTCTGGGCCGAGGCCGAGCGGCTGCTGATCCAGGACATGCCCGCCGTCGCGATCAACGACCAGTCCGCCCAGTTCGGCTGGTCGCCGCGGCTCGCCGACGTCGAGCTGACCTACGGCCGCGAGCTGGACCTGGAGAAGGTCACCGTCCAGGAGTGACCCCCGCTCCGCACCACCACCCGCACCGGCGGCCGGGCGATCCCCGGCCGCCGGTGCACGTACCCGGAGGTGACCCGTGGGGCGCTATGTCCTGCGACGACTCCTGCAACTCGTGCCGGTGTTCCTCGGCACCACGTTCCTCATCTACTTCATGGTCTGGGCGCTGCCCGGCGACCCGCTCGCCGGCAAGTGCGGCGACCAGACCTGCCCGCCCGCGTTCGTCGAGCGCATGCGCGAGGAGTACGGGCTGGACCGCTCGATCGTCGTCCAGTACCTGACCTACCTCGGCAACCTGCTGCGCGGCGACTTCGGCGAGAACTTCCGCGGCCAGGAGGTCGCGACGCTCATCGCGAACGCCTACCCCGTCACGATCAAGCTGGCCGTGGTCGCGCTGGTCATCCAGGCGATCATCGGGCTGACCGCCGGCGTGCTCACCGGGCTGCGCCCGGGCGGCTTCCTCGACAACGTCGTGCTCACCGCGACCCTGTTCCTGGTCGCGGTGCCGGTGTTCGTCACCGGGTACGTGCTGCAGTCCGTGCTCGGGCTGCGCCTCGGGCTGATCCCGCCGACCGTCCCGGCCGACCCCGGGTTCGTCGACCTGATCGTGCCCGGCTACGTGCTCGGCAGCCTGTCGCTGGCCTACGTGGCCCGGCTGACGCGGACCTCCATCGCGGAGAACCTGCGCGCCGACTACGTGCGCACCGCGACGGCCAAGGGACTGACCCGGAGCCGCGTCGTCGGCGTGCACCTGACCCGCAACTCCGCGATCCCGGTGGTCACCTTCCTCGGCGCGGACTTCGGCACGCTCATGGGCGGCGCCATCGTCACCGAGGGGATCTTCAACGTCCGCGGGATCGGCGGGCTCATCTTCGGCTCCATCCAGCGGCTCGACGGCGTCGTCGTCACCGGTGTCGTCGTGCTGCTCGTGATGATCTACCTGCTCGCGAACCTCGTCGTGGACATCACCTACGCCCTGCTCGACCCGAGGATCCGCCTTGACTGACCCCACCACCGCCGTCGGGACGGGTGGCCGCACCCGCAGCCTCGGCGCCGACGCCTGGCACGACCTGCGTCGCCGCCCGCTGTTCCTCGTCGCCGCGGGCCTGATCACGTTCCTGCTGGTCATGGCCGCGTTCCCGCAGCTGTTCACCTCGGTCGACCCCACCGTCGGCGACCTGTCCCGGGCCCGCGAGGACCCCTCGGCGCAGGCCTGGTTCGGCTACGACCACCTGGGCCGCGACGTGTTCGCCCGCACCGTGTACGGCACCCGCGTCTCGATCGTCGTCGGCGTGCTGGCGACGACGGCGGTCGTGGGAGTCGGCGCCGTCATGGGCCTGGTCGCCGGGTTCGCCGGCGGCTGGGTCGACGCCCTGCTCGCCCGCATCGCCGACGTCTTCTTCGGCCTGCCGTTCATCCTCGGCGCCATCGTCGTGCTGGCCACGTTCCGCGCGTCGGTCGGGCAGAGCGTGATCGGGATCAGCGGGCTGGTGATCGGCACGATCGGCCTGCTGTCCTGGCCGATCGTCATGCGGATCATGCGCTCGGCCGCGATCTCCGCGCGCAGCCAGGACTACGTCAAGGCCGCCCGCGCCCTCGGCGCGAGCCCGTGGCGGATCATCTACCGGCACATGCTGCCCAACACCATCGCGCCGGTGATGGTCTACGCGACGATCGCGCTCGCCGCGTTCATCGGGGCCGAGGCGACGCTGTCCTACCTCGGCGTCGGCCTGCGCGACCCCGTCGTGTCCTGGGGCGTGATGATCAGCGAGGCGCAGAGCTACCTGCGGACCTCGCCGCACCTGCTGCTGTTCCCCGGCGCGTTCCTCGTCGTCACCGTGCTGGCCTTCGTGCTGCTCGGCGACGCGGTGCGCGACGCGTTCGACCCGAAGGGACGCTGATGGCCACGCCTCTGCTCGAGGTGTCCGACCTGCACGTCGAGTTCCGCACCCGGGACGGCGTCGCGACCGTCCTCAACGGCGTGAGCTACCACGTCGACGCCGGCGAGACGCTCGCCGTGCTCGGCGAGTCCGGCTCGGGCAAGTCGGTCACCGCGAACACCGTCATGGGCATCCTGCCGACGCCGCCGGCCCGCGTCACCGCGGGCGCGGTCCGCTACCGCGGCGAGGAGCTGCTCACCGCCTCCGAGGAACGCCGGCGCGAGCTGCGCGGCGAGAACGTCGCGATGATCTTCCAGGACGCGCTGTCGGCGCTGAACCCGGTGTTCACCGTCGGGTTCCAGATCGGCGAGCAGCTGCGCACCCGGCGCGGCATGAGCCGCCGCGACGCGCGGGCCCGCGCCGTCGAGCTGCTCGACCTGGTCGGCATCCCCGGGGCGGCGCAGCGGGTCACGAACTTCCCGCACGAGTTCTCCGGCGGCATGCGCCAGCGCGTCATGATCGCGATGTCGCTGGCCCTGGACCCGGACGTGCTCATCGCCGACGAGCCGACGACCGCGCTCGACGTCACCGTGCAGGCCCAGATCATGGACCTGCTCGCCGACATCCAGCGCGAACGCGAGATGGGGCTCGTCCTCATCACCCACGACCTGGGAGTCGTCGCCGAGGTCGCCGACCGGATCGCGGTCATGTACGCGGGCCGGATCGTCGAGCAGGGCGACGTGCACTCGCTGTTCGCGAACCCGGCGCACCCCTACACCGAGGCGCTGCTCGCGTCGATCCCGCGGCTGGACGGCACGGGCACCGAGCTCCGCGCGATCAGCGGCCTGCCGCCGACCCTGACCGACATCCCCGACGGCTGCCCGTTCCACCCGCGCTGCCCGCGCGCGGTGGAGCGCTGCCGGTCGCTGGACCCGCCGCCCGTCCCGCTGCCCGGCGGGCGCGTGTCGGCCTGCCTGCTCGCGGAGGACCTCGTATGACCGAGCCGATCCTCGAGGTCGAGAACCTCGTGAAGCACTTCCCGGTCAAGGTCGGTGCGGTCGTCAAGCGCACCGTCGGGCACGTCCGCGCCGTCGACGGCGTCTCGTTCACCCTGGGGAAGGGGGAGACGCTCGGCATCGTCGGCGAGTCCGGCTGCGGCAAGTCGACCCTCGCGCAGGTGCTGATGCGCCTGGAGCCGCCGACCTCGGGCGCGGTGCGCTTCCGCGGACAGGACATCCTCGGCAGGAAGGGCGCCGCGCTGCGGGCGCTGCGCCGGCAGATGCAGATCGTCCTGCAGGACCCCTACACCTCGCTGAACCCGCGGATGACGGTCGCCGACATCGTGGGGGAGCCCTTCGAGATCCACCCCGAGGTCGCGCCGAAGGGGGAGCGGCGGGCGAGGGTGCAGGAGCTGCTCGACGTCGTCGGGCTCAACCCGGACTTCGTCAACCGCTACCCGCACCAGTTCTCCGGCGGGCAGCGCCAGCGCATCGGGATCGCCCGCGCGCTGGCCCTGCGCCCGGAGGTGATCATCTGCGACGAGCCGGTGTCGGCGCTGGACGTCTCCATCCAGGCGCAGGTGATGAACCTGCTGGGCAGCCTGCAGCGCGAGTTCGGGCTGTCCTACGTCTTCATCGCCCACGACCTGTCCGTGGTCCGGCACCTGTCGGACCGGGTCGGGGTCATGTACCTGGGCAAGATGGTCGAGCTCGGGACCGTGGAGCAGGTCTACACGCGCGCCGCGCACCCGTACACCCAGGCGCTGCTGTCGGCGGTACCGGTGCCCGACCCGGCGGTCCGGGAGGGACGGACGCGGATCCGGCTCACCGGCGACGTCCCGAGCCCGGTGGACCCGCCGAGCGGGTGCCGGTTCCGCACGCGGTGCTGGAAGGCCACCGACGTCTGCGCGAGCGAGGAGCCGGAGCTCGCCGGGCGGCCCGGGGTGCAGCACCCGAGCGCCTGCCACCACGCGGGCGAGGAGTACCTGCTGCCGACCTGAACGGGCGGCCCGGCCCGCCGCAGCTCGTGCGGGACGGACCGACGACGGGCACGCCGTCCGGGCTAGATCCGGGCGGCGTCGCGGTGCCGCGCCACGGCCGCCACGGCGTCGGCCTCGACGAGGTCGCCGTTGATCGCGGCCCCGGCGAGCGCACCGGCCGCGGCCGCCGCGCCGACCTGCGCCATGAGGTCGGTGACGTTGCCCGCGACCCACACGCCCTCGACCTCGCTGCGCCCGGTCCCGTCGGCGACGAGGTGGTGGCCCGCCCCGCTCGGGTGCTCCACCGGCACCAGGCCCAGCTCGTCGAGGAAGCCGGCGCGGGCCTCCATCCGCGTCGCGACCGCCACCACCGCGCAGGGCACGACGCCGTCGGCGGTGCGCAGCCCGCCGACCGCGCCGTCCGCCGTGCGCACCACCTCCAGCACCGGGCCGTCGACGACCCGGATGCCGAGTGCGTCGCACCGCTCGCGCTGCTCGGGGGTCGGCGCCACGGAGTGCGCGACGAACACCAGGTCCGCGGACAGCTGCCGGAACATCAGGGCGTGGTGCATCGACATCGGCCCGACGCCCAGCACAGCGATCGGGCGGTCGCGGACCTCCCAGCCGTGGCAGTACGGGCAGTGCACGACGTCGTCGCCCCACCCCTGCGCCAGGCCGGCGACGTCGGGCAGGACGTCGGTCAGCCCCGTCGTGACGAGCAGCCGTCGCGCACCCAGGACGGCGCCGCCGGCGAGGGTCACGGTGAACCCGTCGCCGTCGCGGCGGGCGCCGACCACCTCGCCGGCGACGACGGTGCCGCCGTAGCGGCGGACCTCCGCGCGGCCGGTGGCGAGCAGCTCGGCGGGGGCGGTGCCGTCGCGGGCGAACAGGCCGTGCGCGGCGGCGGACGCGGCGTTGCGGGGCCGTCCGGAGTCGACGACGGCCACCGACCGGCGGGAACGGGCGAGCATCATCGCGCCGTTCAGGCCGGCCGGGCCGCCGCCGACCACGACGACGTCGTACTGCTGCGGTGTGGTCATGCGACCACCCTGACGACCGCCTGGCCGGAACGGCAAATGTCATTGCTGTTCCGGCAACGCGTCAGCGGAGGCGCAGCCGGGCCAGGTCGTCGCCGGTGAGCCGCAGCGTCCGCGGGACCGGCCCGGGGTACTCGGGCGCCACCGTCACCGCGTCCGGCGCGACCTCCACCAGCCGCACCGCGACGGGCCCGTCGCCGTCGTCGAGCTCCCAGCGCTCGGCCAGGACGGCCAGGCCCTTCTCGCGCAGGTGGCGCCGCGCCTCGTCGGCGTCCGCCGCGTCGTGCAGCGGGTGGCCGAACACCGTGCACGACCGGAACCCCCCGTCGTGGGCGTGCACCACCCCCACGATCTCGCCGTCCTCGCGGAACACCTGCTCGCTGCTCATGACCGTCCTCCTTCCGCCGGCGACGGTAGGGGCGCCCGCGTCGCGGCGCCTCCGGTTTCCGGCCTGGCAGGATCGCGGCATGCCCCTGCACGTCCACCACGCCGGCGACCCGGCCGGCCCGCCGGTGCTCGCCGTGCACGGCGTCACCGGACACGGCCTGCGCTTCGCGCCGCTGACCGCGGCCCTGCCCGGGCTGCGCTGGATCTGCGTCGACGTCCGCGGGCACGGCCGGTCGCCGTGGGCGCCGCCGTGGAACCTGGAACACCACGTCGAAGACGTGCTGGAGGTGCTCGACGCGCAGGGCCTCGACCGGGCCGCGGTCGTCGGGCACTCCTTCGGCGGGGCGATCGCGGCCCGTCTCGCCCGCACCGCGCCGGAGCGCGTCACCCGGCTCGCGCTGCTCGACCCCGCACACGGCCTCGACCCGCAGGACATGCTGGACTCCGCCGAGGGGGCCCGCGCCGACGAGGCCTTCGCGACCCCCGACGACGCCCGCGCCGCCAAGGCCGCGACCTGGGCGGACGTGGCGCCCGAGCTCGTCGGGGCCGAGGTCGCCGAGCACCTGGAGCACCGCGCCGGGGCCTGGCGCTGGCGCTACAGCCGCGCCGCCGTCGTCGCCGCCTGGGCGGAGATGGCCCGTCCGGCGGCCGTCCCGCCGGCCGGGACCCCGACCCTGGTCGTACCGGCCCGCCGCGCCGACTTCGTCTCCGACGACTGGCTCGCGGCCTGCCGCGCCGCGCTCGGCGACGACCTCGCCGTCGTCCCCCTCGACACCGGCCACATGGTCTACCTGGAGCGGCCCGGCGAGGTGGCCGCGCTGCTCGCGGAGTTCCTCGGGTGAGCGCCCGCGACGAGGAGCACCTGCGCGAGCTCGCGCGGCTGCGCCGCGTCCGCGACCGCATCGACCGCGAGTACGCCCGCCCGCTCGACGTCACCGAGCTCGCCCGCGCCGAGCACGTCTCGGCCGGTCACCTCTCGCGCGCCTTCCGCCGCGCCTACGGCGAGTCGCCCTACAGCTACCTCATGACCCGGCGCATCGAGCGGGCCATGGCGCTGCTGCGCCGCGGCGACCGCAGCGTCACCGAGGTGTGCTTCGACGTCGGCTTCTCCTCCCTCGGCACGTTCAGCACCCGGTTCGCCGAGCTCGTCGGGATGCCGCCGAGCGCCTACCGGGCCGCCGCGCGGGGCGGCGCGGCCGGGCTGCCCGCGTGCGTGGCCAAACAGGTCACCCGACCGGTCAGGAATCGAGAAGCACCGGGGCCCGGGACGTCCCTAGCGTGAACGCCATGACGAACGACGCGATCACCATCCACTCCGGTTTCCTCCCGCACACCGACCCCGAGGCCTCGCTGGCCTTCTACCGCGACGCGCTCGGCTTCGAGGTCCGCCTCGACGTCGGGCAGGGCGCGATGCGCTGGCTGACCGTCGGCCCGCCCGGCCAGCCCGACGTCGCGATCGTCCTCGCGCCGCCGGCGGCGGACCCCGGCATCACCGACGACGAGCGCCGCACCATCGCCGAGATGATGGCCAAGGGCACCTACGCCGCCGTCCTGCTCGCCAGTAACGACCTCGACGCCGCGTTCGACAGGCTCCAGGCCAGCGGGGCCGAGGTGGTCCAGGAGCCGGTCGACCAGCCCTACGGCGTGCGCGACTGTGCCTTCCGCGATCCCGCGGGCACGATGGTCCGGATCCAGCAGCGGCCCTGACCGGGCCGGACGGGGGGAAGCAGCACCGATGCACGCAGCCGACAGCCACGACCTGATCCGGGTGCACGGCGCTCGGGAGAACAACCTGCGCGACGTCTCCGTCGAGCTGCCCAAGCGCCGGCTCACGGTGTTCACCGGGGTGTCCGGCTCGGGCAAGAGCTCGCTGGTGTTCTCCACGATCGCCGCCGAGTCCCAGCGGATGATCAACGAGACCTACAGCAGCTTCGTCCAGGGGTTCATGCCGAACCTGGGCCGCCCCGACGTCGACCTGCTCGACGGGCTGACCACCGCGATCATCGTCGACCAGGAGCGGATGGGCGGCGACGTGCGCTCCACCGTCGGCACCGCCACCGACGTCGGTGCGCTGCTGCGGATCCTGTTCAGCCGCCTCGGCACGCCCTACGCGGGCCCGGCCAAGGCGTTCTCGTTCAACGTCGCGACGATCAGCGGGTCCGGCGCGGTCACCGTCCGCAAGAACGGGCAGCAGGTCAAGGAGCGCCGGGAGTTCGAGATCGTCGGCGGCGCCTGCCCGCGCTGCGAGGGCCGCGGCTCGGTCTCCGACTTCGACCTCACCGCCCTCTACGACGACTCGAAGTCCATCGTCGAGGGCGCCCTGACGATCCCGAACTACTCCGTCGACGGCTGGTACGGCCGGATCTTCGCCAACTCCGGGTTCTTCCCCGGCGACAAGCCGATCAGCAGCTTCACCAAGCCCCAGCTGAACGCGCTGCTCTACAAGGAGGCCACCCGGATCAAGGTCGACGGCATCAACGTCACCTTCGAGGGCCTGATCCCACGCATCCAGAAGTCCTTCCTCGCCAAGGACCGCGAGTCGATGCAGCCCCACATCCGGGCCTTCGTCGACCGGGCCATCGTGTTCCGCACCTGCCCGGACTGCGCGGGCACCCGGCTCTCCGAGCTCGCGCGCTCGTCGAAGATCGGGGGCATCTCCATCGCCGACGCCTGCGCCATGCAGATCTCCGACCTCGCCGCCTGGGTCCGGGAACGGGACGAGCCGTCGGTGGCGCCGCTGCTCGGCGCGCTGGGGGACACGCTGGACTCCTTCGTCGAGATCGGGCTCGGCTACCTGTCGCTGGACCGGCCATCGGGCACGCTGTCCGGCGGCGAGGCCCAGCGCACCAAGATGATCAAGCATCTGGGGTCCTCGCTGACCGATGTCACCTACGTGTTCGACGAGCCCACGATCGGACTGCACCCGCACGACATCGACCGGATGAACGACCTGCTGCTGCGGCTGCGGGACAAGGGCAACACCGTGCTCGTCGTCGAGCACAAGCCGGAGACGATCGCGATCGCCGACCACGTCGTCGACCTCGGCCCGCGGGCCGGGGCCGACGGCGGGCAGGTCGTCTACAGCGGCGACCTCGACGGGCTGCACCGCTCCGGCACGCTGACCGGGCGGCACCTGGAGTACCGGGCCTCGCTCAAGCCGTCGGTGCGCACGCCGCGCGGGCACCTGGAGATCCGCCGGGCCGACACGCACAACCTGCGCGAGGTCGACGTCGACGTCCCGCTCGGGGTGCTGACCGTGGTCACCGGGGTGGCCGGGTCCGGGAAGAGCTCGCTGATCCACGGCTCGGTCGCCGGGCGCGACGGCGTGGTCGTCGTCGACCAGGGGGCGATCAAGGGCTCGCGGCGCAGCAACCCGGCCACCTACACCGGGCTGCTGGAGCCGATCCGCAAGGCGTTCGCGAAGGCCAACGGCGTCAAGCCGGCCCTGTTCAGCGCCAACTCCGAGGGCGCCTGCCCGAACTGCAACGGTGCCGGGGTGATCTACACCGACCTCGCGATGATGGCGGGCGTCGCCACCACCTGCGACGTGTGCGACGGCCGCCGGTTCGACGCCTCGGTGCTGGGCTTCACCTTCGGCGGGCGCGACATCAGCGAGGTCCTCGCGATGCCGGTCGCCGAGGCCGAGAAGTTCTTCGGTGCCGGCGAGGCCCGGGTCCCGGCCGCGCACCGCGTCCTGGAACGGCTCGCCGACGTCGGGCTCGGCTACCTGACCCTGGGCCAGCCGCTGACCACGCTGTCCGGCGGCGAGCGCCAGCGGCTCAAGCTCGCGGTGCACCTGGGCGAGTCCGGCGGCACCTTCGTCCTCGACGAGCCGACGACCGGGCTGCACCTGGCCGACGTCGAGCAGCTGCTGGCGCTGCTGGACCGGATCGTCGACGGCGGCCGGTCGGTGATCGTCATCGAGCACCACCAGGCCGTCATGGCGCACGCCGACCGGATCATCGACCTCGGTCCCGGCGCCGGCCACGACGGCGGCCGGGTCGTGTTCGAGGGGACCCCGGCCGAGCTCGTCGCGGACCGCTCGACGCTCACCGGGCAGCACCTCGCCCGCTACGTGGGGGCCTGAGCGACGCGGCGGTCCCGGGAGCCGGAGGATGGCGGCGTGACACCGGTGCTGACGTTCCTGTTCGCCCTCGCGGGCGGCGCCGCCGTCGGGAACCTCTACTGGGCCCAGCCGCTGCTCGACGTGATCGCCGCCGACCTCGGCGCGTCACCGGCCGCCGCGGGGTGGCTGGTGACCCTGACCCAGATCGGCTACGCCGCGGGCATCCTGCTCGTCGTCCCGCTCGGTGACGTGCTCGACCGCCGCCGCCTGGTACCGGCCATGATGGGGCTGAGCGCGCTGGCGCTGCTGGCGTGCGCGGCGGCGCCGGGCTTCGCGGTCCTGCTGACGGCGCTGTGCGCGCTCGGGCTCTGCACGGTGGCCGGCCAGCTGCTCACCCCGCTGGCCGGCGACCTCGCCGATCCCGCGCGGCGGGGCCGGGTCGTCGGCACGGTCGCGTCGGGGCTGCTCACCGGCATCCTGGTGTCCCGCGCGGTCAGCGGCCTGGTCGCCGGGGCGGCGGGCTGGCGGACGGTCTACGTCGCGGCCGCGGTGCTGGACGCGGTGCTCGCGGTGGTGCTGCTGTGGCGCGTCCCGGCGGACCGGGCGCGGGACCGGGTGCCCTACGTGCGGCTCATCGGGTCGGTGTTCGCGCTGGTCCGCACGGAGCGGACGGTCCGCTGGACGCTGGTGCTCGGGGCGTGCGGGTTCGGGGCGTTCACCCTGTTCTGGACGGCGCTGACCTTCCTGCTCAGCGCCCCGCCGTTCGGCTACCCGGTCACGGTGATCGGGCTGTTCGGGCTCGCCGGGCTGGCGGGGGCGCTGGCCGCGCAGCGGTCCGGACGGCTGCACGACCGCGGGCTGTCGCTGCCGGCCACCGGGGTGGCCTGGGTGCTCGCGCTGGCCGCGTTCGCGGTGGCCGCGGCCGGGGCCCGGTCGGTGCTGCTGATCCTGCTCGCGATCGTGCTGCTCGACGTCGCGGTGCAGGGGCAGAACCTGCTCAACCAGTCGCGGCTGTTCACGGTCTCCGCCGGGGCCCGCAGCCGGCTCAACACCGCCTTCGTGGTGGGCAACTTCGTCGGGGGAGCCGCGGGGTCGGCCGCGGCCGGCCTGCTCTGGACGGCCGGGGGCTGGCCCGCGGTGTGCACCGCGGGCGCCGTGGTGTCGGTCGTCGCGCTGGGGGTGTGGGCGCTCGGCCGGCGGGGGCCGCTCGTGGCCGGGCCCGTCGCTCAGGGCAGCGGGACGTAGGGCCAGGTCGTGGTCGGCCGGGGGCCCGCGACGCGGACCGGGCGGCCGGGCACCGGCGTGCCGGTGGCCACGCCGTACACGACCGCGGCGGCGTCGTCGCCGAGGTCGCGCCCGTTCCAGCCGGCGAACCCGAAGCACGCCGGGGTGCCGATCGTGTACCGCAGCACGTCGGGCAGCAGCCGGTCGGCGACGCGGCGCGCGTAGGCCCGCGGGTCGCCGACCGCGCCGCCGGCGGCGACGACCCGCTCGGTCTTCTTCGCCAGCAGCCCGCCGAACTCGGCGCGGTCCGAGGACGGCCGGCCCCGGCCGAGGTGCTCGCGCAGCGGGGCGTCGAGACCGGCGTAGACCTCGGCGAGCAGCGGCAGCCCGCGACGACCGGGCGGGCCGGAGCAGCCCGGCGCGGGTGCGGTGGTCGTCCAGACCCCGATGCGTCCGGCCGCGCGGATCGCGACCGGGGCGAGCACCGCGTCGGGGACCTCCAGGACGATCGCGGTGACCGGGGCGGGCGACGGCGGTGCGGCGGGCAGGTCCCGGGCGGGTGGCACGACCGGCACCCCGTGCTCGACGGCCGCGCCCACCGCGGCCAGCAGCACGGGATCGGCCGGGGCGGGGCCGGCGGCCGGACCGACGCGCAGCCGCAGCCCGTCGGTGCCGGCGAGCGTCGTGCCGGTCCGCCCGGCGGCGACGACCGTCCCGCAGGCGTCCGGGTCGTCGGCCGCGGCCCCGGCCATGCGGCGCAGCACGACCGGCCGGGCGCCGTCGGGTCCGTCGGGCCCCTCGGCGACGATCCGGTAGGTCAGGTCCTCGACCGCGTCGCCGTCGCCGTCGACGCGCAGGTCGTAGGCGGCGCCGGGCACGAGCTCGGGCGTGGTGAGGGCCAGGACGGTGCCGCGGCGGCCGCGGAACACGAACAGGTCGGCGACCCGTGGGCAGGGGCCGGTCTGCTGGGTCATGCGCACGCTCCGCGCTCGCGGACGCCCGCCGACGGTCGTCGCGGCCGCGCCCTGTCCTGCTCGAACGGCCGTCCCCGACCGGTTCGGTCGTGCGCAACCGGAGCGGAGGGGCGGGCATTCCGGGACCGCGGCCCCGGGCCCCGGCTTCATCAGTAATCGGTACCGGGGGCCGTCCGGCTCAGCCCGCGGGCCGGCCCCGCAGGGCGTCGCGGATCTCGCGCAGCAGCACCGTCTGCTCCTGCACCGCGGAGATCAGCGCGGTGATCTGGTCGTCGCCGTGGCGCATCTCCTGGTAGAGCGCGCTGACCGCGTACGCCGTCGCCGCGGTGTGGCCGTCGGTGGCCTCCGCGAAGTCCTGTGCCCGGTCGGCGGACTCGAGCAGCTCCAGGGCGTGCTCGATGACGTGCTGTCCGCTCTCGCGGTGGCTCTGCGGTTCCGGCATGTCCGGATCGTACCCACTCGGGTGATCCGTCCCGGCCGGTCCGCCGGGCCGGCTACCGGGCGGGAGCCGGCTCCGACGCCCCGATCGCGGCGACCAGGTGGGCCATCTCGGGGTTCGCCGCGGCCTCGGCGAGCTCGGCGTGCAGCACCTCGTTGTGGGTCGGGCGGGCCCGCTCCAGCAGGGCGGACCCGGCCTCGGTCACCTCGGAGTAGATGCCGCGCCGGTCGGTGGGGCACAGGTAGCGGGCCAGCAGGCCGCGGTCCTCCAGGCGGGTGACCAGCCGCGTCGTCGCGGACTGGCTCATCGCCATCGCGGTGCCGAGCTGGGTCATCCGCAGGTGGTGGGCGTCCTGGCGGTCGAGGAGCTCCAGCACGCCGTACTCGCTCACCGACAGGTCGTGCCCCTGCTGCAGGGCCCGCTCGAGCCGGGACTCGATCCGGGCGTGCAGGACGGCGAGCAGCCGCCACCCGTGCACCTGACCCTCGACCTCGTCATCGGGCAGCGACACCGGCACTCCTTCCGTCCGTCCCGAGGGTACGCGGGCCCGCCCCGGCTCAGGCGGTGCCGGCGGCCACCGCGTCCGCGGTGTCGCGGCGGGTGCGGGCCTGCCCGGCGACGGTGGCGCCGACGAGCACGGCGAGCCCGGCCAGGGTCACGGCCGCGCCCGTCCAGAGCGGGGAGGTGTAGCCCAGGCCCGCGGAGATGGTGAGCCCGCCCAGCCACGCCCCGAGCGCGTTGCCGACGTTGAACGCGGCGATGTTGGTGCCGGAGGCCATCGTCTCGTGGTCGCCGGCGTGACGCATGATCCGCAGCTGCAGGCCCGGCACGGTGGCGAAGCCGAACGCACCCATCAGCACCAGCGCGACGACCGTCGCGACCTGCGAGGCGGCGGTCATGGCGAACACCGCGAGCACCACGGTGAGTGCCGCCAGCAGCGCGATCAGCGTGCGGTCCAGCGCGCGGTCGGCGGCCCGCCCGCCCACCAGGTTCCCGGCGAACAGCCCGACGCCGAACACGACGAGCAGCCACGGCACGGTGCTCGCGGCGAAGCCGGACACCTCGGTCAGGGTGTAGGCGATGTAGGTGAACCCGCCGAACATCCCGCCGAAGCCGAGCACGGTGACCAGTGCGGACAGCCACACCTGCGGGCGCCGGAAGGCGGTGAACCCGTCGGCGACGCCCTGGCCCGACGGCGGTGTGGCCGGCACCAGGAGCCGGATCCCGGCCAGCGCGACGACCCCGATCGCGGTGATGGCCCAGAACGTGGAGCGCCACCCGTACGCCTGGCCGAGGAAGGTCCCGAACGGGACGCCGAGCACGTTGGCCGTGGTCAGGCCGGCGAACATGATCGCGATGGCGCCCGCCCGGCGGTCCGGGGCGACCAGGTCGGCCGCGACGACCGCGCCGACGCCGAAGAACGCGCCGTGGCAGAGCGCGGCCACGATCCGCCCGGCGAGCAGGACGCCGTAGGAGGGGGCGAGCGCCGACATGAGGTTGCCCGCCACGAACAGCACCATGAGCCCGAGCAGGACGGTGCGCCGGTCCAGGCGGGCGAGCGCGGCGGTGAGCCCGATCGCGCCGACGGCGACGCTCAGGGCGTAGCCGGAGATGAGGTAGCCGGCGACCGGCTCGCTCACCGCGAAGTCCGCCGCCACCTCGGGCAGCAGACCCATGATCACGAACTCGGTCAGCCCGATGCCGAAGCCGCCGAGTGCGAGTGCGACCAGTCCGAGAGGCACCGGTCACTCCTTTCCGCGTCGTTACAGGGTTACGGGCTCAACGCTGCAACCCGCGTCAGCAATAATTGCGAACGCGGGTTATCGCTGCAAGGTGGTGTGCCCCGACGCACACGACGGAGCGACTACCGTCGGCGGGCGTGACCGACCCCTCCGCCCCCACCGCCGAGGACACCGCCGCCTGGACCGCGGCGGCCGCCGCGGACTGGCTCGACTCCCTCGACCCGGCCGGGCTCGCGGCCGCCACCGGGGCCGGCCCGTCGGGCGACCCGGTCGCCGACGCCGACCGGCGGCGGTGGTTCTACACGCCGACCGACCACGGCGGCCTGACACTGCACGGGCAGGGCCCGGCCCAGCAGCAGCGCGCGATGCGGCTCGTCGCGTCGGGCCTGTCCGAGGCCGGGTTCGCGACGGTCGCCGCGGTCATGGGCCTGGAGAACGTGCTCGACCGGGCCCAGGACTGGCCGTCGCGGCCCTACCGGGAGCGGCTGCGCGACCCCGGCCTGTACTACCTGCGGGTGTTCGGCGACCCGGGTGCGCGCACCTGGGGGTGGCGCTTCGGCGGCCACCACGTGTCGGTCAACGTGCTGGTGGACGGCGGCCGGGTCGCCGCGGCGACGCCGTGCTTCCTCGGGGCCAACCCGGCGTCGACGCCGCTGCTCGGCGGCGGGACCGCGCGCCCGCTCGGCCCGACCGAGGACCTCGCCCGCGCCGTCGTGCGCGGCCTGCCGCCGGAGCTGGCCGAGCGCGCCGTGCTGTCGCCGCACGCGCCCCCGGACCTCGTCACCGCGAACCGGCCGGTCGTCGCGCCGGGCGACCGGCCGCTGCCCACGGCCCTGATCCGGCGCGAGCCCCCGCCCGCCGGCACCGACCCGGGCCCGGTGGCCGGCACCGAGCCCGTCGCCCTGACCGGCCCGCCGGCCGGCATCCCGGCGACCGCGCTCGACGACCGCGGCCGCACGCTGCTGCGCGCCCTGCTCTCGGCCTACCTGGACCGGGCGCCCGCCGGGGTGTCCCCGATGCCCCGCTACGACGACGACGCCGCCCTCGACGAGGTCCACATCGCCTGGGCCGGGTCCACCGAGCCGGGGGAGCCGCACTACCACCGGCTGCAGGGCCCGCGGCTGCTGCTGGAGTGGGACGACACCCAGGACGGCGCGGACCACGCGCACTCGGTGTGGCGCGACCCGGAGAACGACCTGGGCCTGGACCTGCTCGACGCCCACCACCGTGCCTTCGCCCACCGGTGAGGTTGTTCACCCGTGCCCCGGCGTGATCCGCCGGGCACCATCGGGACCGTGTACCCGCCGCCCCCGGAGCTCGCCGCCGCCGCGAACGTGACCGCCGACGCCTACGACCGCGCCGCCGCCGACCCCGAGGCGTTCTGGTGCGAGCAGGCGCGACGCCTGGAGTGGGAGCGCGCGCCCGGGCAGGGCTACGACGGCAGCGCGTGGCCGGAGGTCACCTGGTTCGCCGACGGCACCCTCAACGTCGCCCGCAACTGCGTGGACCGCCACGTCGAGGCCGGGGCGGGGGAGAAGGTCGCGCTGCACTGGGAGGGCGAGCCGGGCGACCGGCGCACCGTCACCTACGCCGATCTGCAGCGCGAGGTCGCCCGCTGCGCCCACGCGCTGACCGCGCTCGGGGTCGGCCGCGGCGACGTCGTCGTGGTGTACCTGCCGGTGCTCGTCGAGACCGTCGTGGTGATGCTGGCCTGCGCCCGGATCGGCGCGGTCCACTCGCTGGTCTTCGGCGGGTTCTCGCCGTCCGCGCTGCGGTTCCGGCTCACCGACGGCGCCGCGAAGCTGCTGGTCACCACCGACGGCCAGTACCGGCGCGGGAAGGCCGTCCCGGTGAAGGGGAACGCCGACGAGGCCGCGGCCGGGGTGGAGTCCCTGGAGCACGTGCTGGTGGTCCGGCGGACCGGGTCCGAGGTGGACTGGACCGAGGGACGCGACGTGTGGTGGCACGACGTCGTCGCGTCGCAGCCCGACGTCCACACCGCACAGGCGCACCCGGCCGAGAGCCCGCTCATGCTCGTCTACACCTCGGGCACCACCGGCACGCCCAAGGGCCTGCTGCACACCATGGGCGGCTACCTCACCCAGGCGTCCTGGACGTCGTGGGCGTGCTTCGACCACAAGCCCGACGACGTCTACTGGTGCACCGCCGACCTCGCCTGGGTCACCGCGCACACCTACGAGGTCTACGGCCCGCTGTCCAACGGCGTCACGCAGGTGATCTACGAGGGCACCCCGGACACCCCCGGGCGCGGGCGGCACTTCGAGATCATCGAGCGCTACGGCGTCACCGTTTACTACACCGCACCCACCCTGGTCCGGACGTACATGAAGTGGGGCACCGAGGTCCCGGCGCGCCACGACCTGTCGTCGCTGCGCCTGCTCGGCACGGTCGGCGAGGCGATCAACCCGGAGGCCTGGCGCTGGTTCCACGAGGTCGTCGGCGGCGGCCGCTGCCCGGTCGTCGACACCTGGTGGCAGTCCGAGACCGGCGCCGCGATCTGCGCGCCGCTGCCGGGCGTGACCCCGCTGCTGCCGGGGTCGGCCACCCACCCGCTGCCGGGCCTGTCGGTGCGCGTCGTCGACCGCGCGGGGCGGACCTGCGCACCCGGCGAGGGCGGCATCCTGGTGATCGACCGGCCGTGGCCGTCGATGGCGCGCACGGTGTGGGGCGACCCGGAGCGCTTCCGCGCGTCCTACTTCGCCGACTACGCCGAGCAGGGCTGGTACAAGGCCGGCGACGGCGCGATGGTCGACGACCGGGGCTACGTGACGATCCAGGGCCGCATCGACGACGTCATGAACGTCTCCGGGCACCGGCTCGGCTCGATCGAGCTGGAGTCGGCGCTGGTGGCGCACCCGCGGGTGGCCGAGGCGGGTGTGGTCGGCGCGCCGGACCCCACGACCGGGCAGGCCGTGGTCGCGTTCGTGACCGTCACCGACGGCCCGACCGAGGGGCTGGCCGAACAGCTGCGCGCCCACGTCGCGCGCGAGATGGGGCCGGTCGCCCGGCCGCGCGAGGTCGTCCTGGTCGGGGAGCTGCCGAAGACCCGCTCGGGGAAGATCATGCGACGGCTGCTGCTCGACGTGACGGCCGGGCGCGAGCCCGGCGACACGACGTCCCTGGTGGACCCGGCCGCCTTCGCGGAGCTGGCGGCCGGGTACCGGGAGCGCTGAGGTCAGGCGACGCGGCGCAGCTTCTGGATCACGAGCTCGCCGTCGAGCAGGTCGCCCATGATGCCCACGAAGCGGGTCAGGTGCGGGGTCTGCAGGTGGGCGTCGAGCTTCGCCTCGGACTCCCAGTTCTCGTAGAAGAAGAACACCGCGGGGTCGTCCCAGCCCTGGTGGAGGTCGTAGTTGACGTAGCCGTCCTCCTTGGTGGTCGGCTCGATCAGCTTCTCCAGCTCGGCCTTCAGCTCCTCCTCCTTGCCCGGCTTCGCGCGCATCCGCGCGATGACGGTGAGCAGGGTGCGGTCGTCGTCGGTGGGCGTGGGCATCGTTGCCTCCAGCTCGATCGGTTGTGCGCAATGAGTATGGCGCACCTCGCCCGGTGGAGTCTGCCCGGAGTGGCTACCGTCGTGCAGCATGATCGGTGCTGCGGACACCCGGGAGACGGCGCGCGCGATGGCCGAGGCGGCGCGCGCCTGGCTCGACACCCTCGACCCGGCCCAGCGGGAGACCGCCGCCGGGCACGCCCCGACCGGTGACGACGACGCCGACGCCGAGCGCCGCCGCTGGTTCTACACCCCCACCGACCACGGCGGCCTGACCTTCCACGAGCAGCTGCCGCCGCAGCAGCGGGCCGCCATGCGGCTCGTCGGCTCCGGCCTCTCGCGTGCGGCCTACGTGACCGTGGCGACGGTGATGGGCCTGGAGAACGTCCTCGACCACACCGAGGGCTTCGTGACGCTGTTCGACCGCACCCGCGGCCGCGACCCGCAGATGTACTACCTGCGGGTGTTCGGCGAGCCCGGCGACACCGGCACCTGGGGCTGGCGCTTCGGCGGGCACCACGTGTCGGTCAACATGCTGGTCGTCGACGGCGTGGTCGTCGCGGCCACGCCGTGCTTCCTCGGCGCCGACCCGGCCACCTCCGAGCTGCTCGGCGACGCCGTGCTCCGCCCGCTCGGGCGGGTCGAGGACCTGGCCCGCGACCTCGTCCGCGCGCTGCCCGCCGAGCTGCGCGAGCGCGCGGTGCTGCTGGACAAGGCCCCGCCGGACCTCGTCGCGGCCAACCGCACCGACCCGCAGGACGGCGACAACTGGATCCCGCTCGCCGGGATCTGGCGCACCGGCTCGTTCGCCGACCCCGAGCAGCAGCGCAAGCTCGACGACATGAGCGCCGGCATCGAGGACCGCGCCGCGTTCAGCGACGCGGAGAAGGCCGCCGTCGCGCTGTCGGCCGTCCCGGCCGGGGTCGCCGCGTCCGACCTGGACGCCGAGGGCCGCGAGATGCTCCGCGCGCTGCTCGGCACCTACCTGCGCCGGGTCGCCGAGCCGCTGCAGCCGGTCTCCCGCTACGACGACGACGCCGAGCTCGACGCCGTCCACCTGGCCTGGGCGGGCCCGCTCGAGGACGGCGCACCGAACTACTACCGCGTGCAGGGCCCGCGGCTGCTGATCGAGTGGGACAACACCCAGCGCGACGCCAACCACGCCCACTCGGTGTGGCGCGACCCGTCGGCCGACTTCGGGCTCGACGTGCTGGGGGCGCACCGGGCGGAGCACCATCTGCGCTGAGGCCCGCTCACGAGCGGTAGGCCGGGGCGCGGGCCGGGCCCTCCCGGTGGTCGCGCTCCAGCAGCGGCCGCCAGCGCGGCGCGACCAGGGTGGACAGCACGACCACGCTGGTCGAGCGGGCGACCAGCGACGAGCGCCCGAGTGCGAGCAGGGTGTCCTGCAGGTCCTCGTGCGAGGCCGCTGCGAGCCGGCACAGCACGTCCGACGAGCCGGTCGTCGCGTACGCCTCGGTGACCGCGGGCAGCGCCGCGAGCTCCGCGGCGACGTCGCCCAGCTCGCCCTGGGCGATCTCCAGCGTCACGAACGCCTGCACGCCGTAGCCGGCCGCGGCGAGGTCGACGTCGGGGCCGTACCCGCTGATCACCCCGGCCCGTTCCATCCGGTCCAGGCGCGCCTGCACCGTGCCGCGGGCGACGGTCAGCGTGCGCGACAGCTCCAGCACGCCGGCCCGCGGGCGCTCCCGCAGCGCGGCGAGCAGGTCGACGTCGAGCGCGTCCAGTGTCAGCACGGGGCCAGCCTAGGTCCGGCACGATCTGGCGATGACCGACAACCTCGCGCAGGTCTGGTCATGCTCGGTCCGGCCCCGACGAGGGGGCTCACCAAGGAGGAGCGCAGTGGCCCCCACCCCGACCGATGTCGCTCCGGAGACCGTCGACCGCGATCTCACCGTCGGGCGGGCCGCGGGCCGGGACGGCCGCTGACCGCGCCGCCGCGGCGGGCGAAGTCCGGCGCCCGTTCCGGCCGGAACCCCACCCCGACCAGGTAGGCCGGGATGATCCGGGCGGCCGGGACGGACCGCATCAGCCGCAGCAGCGGCGCGGGCGGGCCGTCCAGGTTCCCGGCGATCGCGGGGCCGGCGATGCTCGCGTGCATGATCCGCTGCAGGCCCTGGACCAGGATCGTCGGCAGCAGCCGGCGGTTGCGGACACGGGCCAGGTCACGGGCGGTGACGGCGCCGCGCTGCAGCGGGGCCGCGAGGAGCCGGGCCGCGGCGACGGCGTCCTGCACGGCGAGGTTGATCCCGACGCCGCCGATCGGGGACATGGCGTGTGCGGCGTCGCCGATGCAGAGCAGCCCGTCGACGTGCCAGCGGCGCAGCCGGTTGAGCTTGACGTCGAGGTGCTTGACGTCGTCCATCGTCGCGATCTCGCCGACCCGGTCGGCGAACTCGGGCATCAGCTCGGCGACGTCGGCGCGGAACGCCTCCACCCCGCGCTCCCGCAGCCGGGCGTCGGTGCCCTTGGGCCCGAGGTAGGCGATCTGGAAGTAGCCCTCCCGGGGCAGCACGACGGCGAACCGGCCGCGCCCGAGCCGCGGGCGCAGCGCCGCGTCGGTCTCCTCCCGGTGGCGGGGGAGGCGGAACCACCAGGTGTCGAACGGGACGTCGAACTCGGTCACCGGCAGGCCGGTGCCCTCGCGCAGCACCGAGTGCCGGCCGTCGCAGGCGATGGTGAGGTCGGCCCGGATCTCGCCCTCGACGGTCTCGCCGGGGCCGGTGGTCGTCGCGTACCGGACGCCGGCGACCCGCCCGCCCTCCCGCACCAGGGAGGTGGCGCGGGTGTCCATCCGCAGGTCGAACGACGGTTCGGCCCGCCCGGCGTCGGCGAGCAGGTCGAGCAGGTCCCACTGCGGGACCATCGCGACGTACGGGTGGCGCACGCCGACCCGGCGCAGCAGGGAGAAGTCGCCGACCTGCTGCACGCCGCCGCGCTCGTCGGGCACCAGCACCTCGTTCATCCGGCTCTGCGGCAGGGCCGCGAACCGCTCGCCCAGTCCGAGGTCGTCGAGCAGGTCGAGGGTGGTCGGGTGGACGGTGTCGCCCCGGAAGTCGCGCAGGAAGTCGCCGTGCTTCTCCAGCACGGTGACCGCGACGCCCGCGCGGGCCAGCAGCAGCCCGAGCATCATCCCGGCGGGGCCGCCGCCGACCACACAGCACGTCGTCCGGTCGGACCGGGTCTCGGACCTGGACTGGGACATGGTCACCACCTCATTTCAACTGTTGTTGAATTAGGGGGAGTATGCGCCTGCCCGCCGCTGTGCGCAACGGCGACGGGCGCCGGTGCCGGCGGCACGCACGCGAACGGCCGGGCGCGCGGGGGCGCCCGGCCGTGTCGTCGGGAGGTGCGGGGGAGGCGGGCGGACCGCCCGGGCGGTCAGCGCTTGATGCCGACCCCGCCCACGATGCAGCGCTGGACCGGGTCCTCGGTGCGCAGCTGGGGGCCGTCCGGCCACCACCGGTAGCACGGCACGACACCCGGGTCGACCATCTCCAGGCCGGGGAACAGGCCCTGGATCTCGGCGAGGGTGCGGAAGCGGCCGCTGCCCATCGGGCTGTGCACGAACACCTGCTCCATGCGCCGGGCGAGCTCGCTGTCGGAGTTCTCGGGGTCGAAGAAGTGCGCGATCGCGACGACCGAGCCGGGGGCGAGGCGCTCGATGTAGCGGGCCATCACGGCCTGCGGGTCGACGGTGTCGGCGAAGTGGTGGATGGTCCCGATCTGGAACAGCGCCACCGGCGCGTCGAGGTCGAGGAACTCCTGGATCGTGGGGTCGTCGAGCACGGTTTCCGGCTCGCGGATGTCCGCGGCGGTGAAGCGGGTGAGCTCGTTGTCCTCCAGCAGCGCCTGGCCGTGCGCGATGACGGTCGGGTCGTTGTCGACGTAGGCGACCCGGGCCTCGGGCTGCAGCCGCTGCACGACCTGGTGGGTGTTCTCCGCGGTCGGCAGGCCGGAGCCGCAGTCGAGGAACTGGGTGATCGAGGTCTGGGTGGCGATGAACCGCGCCGCCCGGATCAGGAACGCCCGGTTGTCGACGGCGAGCTGGTTGACCTCCGGGGCGACCGCGCGGACCCGCTCGATGGTCTCGCGGTCCACCTCGTAGTTGTCCTTGCCGCCGAGGGCGTAGTCGTACACGCGCGCGATGCTCGCCTTGGTCGTGTCGATGTAGGCGGGTGCGCGACCTTCGGTCGGCTGGACCATGCTGGGCGTCCTCACTGGTGGTGGGGGTCTCGGCGGAGGTGCGGTCACCGTAGCGGACCCCCGCCGTGGGCACGCACGGTGACCGTCCGGGCGGTGGAGGGTGAGCGGCACCGCTGACGACCTGGCGCACCCTTGTGTAGGCTCGGTCATCCGATCGGTAGTCCCCGCAACCCGCAGGAGCCCGTCCCGGTGGTCCCGAGCCCGAACAGCCCCACCCCTCCCGGTGCCGACCGCGGCCCGACCGCGCGCCGGATCGTCCTCGGGGCGCACCTGCGCCGACTGCGCGAGCGGGCCTCGATCAGCCGCAGCGACGCCGCCTACGCGATCCGCGGCTCGGACTCGAAGATGAGCCGCCTCGAGTCGGGCAAGGTCGGGTTCAAGCAGCGCGACGTCGCCGACCTGCTGACCATGTACGGCGTCGGCGAGGGCCCCGAGCGCGACCAGGTCCTGTCGATGGCCGAGGAGAGCAACTCCAGCGGCTGGTGGGCCCGCTTCAACGACGTCGTCCCCGGCTGGTTCGAGGACTTCGTGGGCCTGGAGGCCTCGGCCTCGCGGATCTCGTCCTACGAGCTGCTGTTCGTCCCGGGCCTGCTGCAGACCGAGGACTACGCGCGCGCGGTGGTCAGCGGCGGCCACGCCGACCTGCCGCCCGCCGAGCGGGCCGACGTCGAGAAGCGCCTGGAGGTGCGGCTGCGCCGCCAGCGGGTGCTGCACCGCAAGGACGCGCCCACCTTCTGGACGGTGCTCGACGAGGCGGTGCTGCACCGCCCGGTCGGCGGGGAGAGCGTGTTCCGCGCCCAGCTCGACCACCTCGTCGAGCTGTCCTCGCTGCCCAACGTCGTGGTGCAGCTGCTGCCCTGGGGCCTGTCGGGCTACGGCGCCGAGCACGCCTTCACCATGCTCCGCTTCGCCGAGCCGGAGCTGCCCGACCTCGTCTACCTCGAGGAGATGACCGGGTCGTCCTACCTGGACAAGCGCGCCGACGTCGAGCGCTACGGCCGCGCCATGGACCGGCTGACGATCGACGCGCTGTCCCCGGACGAGACCAAGCAGGCGCTGACGAAGCTCCGCGCGGAGCGCTGAGCAGCGCCGACGTCGCCGGGGTGCGACGAATGGCGACACCCGCACGCCGGTGACCGCCTGCGGTCGGTGCCGCGCAGCCGGGCGCGGTGGAACGACCGCCGGGCGCGGGCGACCCGTCGTACACGATGGACATGCCCCGCTGCTGCTACCTTCTGCGCAACGGAGAATGCACGTGCAGATGAGGTGAGCATTCGCATGGACCAGATGCACCTGAGCGACCCCGCGACGATCGATGCGATGGCGTGGCGCAAGAGCGTGCGCAGCGGCTACCAGGGCAACTGCGTGGAGCTCGCCGTCCCGGCCGGCGCCGCCGGCACGACCGTGGCCGTCCGCAACTCGCGCGACCCGCACGGCACCGTGCTCGCCTTCCCCGCGACCGACATGGCCGCGTTCCTCGCCTCGATCAAGAACGGCGAGCTGGACGACCTCGCCTGAGCCGCTCCCCGGTGAACCTCCCGCGGGCGGCCGGCCCGACCCCGGCCGCCCGCGGTGACCCGGGAAAGATCGTCACGGTGTAGGAAGGAACGGTGATCCGTCCCGACCGGGCACCGTCCTACCGCGGCGCGAGCGCCCACTACCTCTCGCCGTCGCGACGCGACCCCGTCAAGGTCCTGTCCGAGGAGCCGATCACCCGGCGGGTGATCACCGGGGCGCTCGCCGCACTCGACCTGCCCCCGGACGGGCCGGTCGCCGTCCTCGACGTCGGCGCCGGCACCGCGGACGGGTTCGCGCTGCTCACCCGGTCCGGACCGGGCGAGGCGGCGCCGGTGCCCGAGGACCGGCTGCGCTACGTCGGCCTCGACGTCGACCCGGAGATGGTCCGGACCGCGCAGGGGACCGTCGACTCGCCGTCGGCGTCGTTCGTGCTCGGCGACGTGCGCTCCGACCTGCCCGCCGGTGCGTTCGACCTGTACCTGTCCTGCGGGGTCCCCTACTCCCACCTCACCCGCGACGAGCTGGTCGAGGCGCTGCGGTCGGTGCTCTCGGCCGTCGCGGCGCGGGGACGGCGGGCGGCCGTCGTCGTCGACGTCCTGGGCCGCTGGTCGGTGGAGTGGCAGCCGCGCTGGGACCGCGAGCGCTGGGACTACGCGATGAGCTTCTTCGCCGGCGGCGGCGACACGATCTCCGAGCCCATGACCTTCTACGGCCGGCGCGAACTCGACGCCACCGTCGACGCCGCCCTGGCGGGCAGCGGTGCGCGGCTGCGCTCGCGCACCGCCGTCGACCGCTCCGTGCTCGTCGGGCGGCACACCGCGACCGGCACCTTCCACCCCGCGGTGCCCCGCTTCCGGACCCTGGTCAACGACCTGGTCCGCGCACCCGGGCGGGTCCGGCCCGCCGGGCTGCGGTTCGACCCCGCCCGGACGGGCGCCCCCGGCGACGTCCTCGCCCAGCTGGACCGGTTCGCGCGGCGCTGGAACGCCGCGCTCGCCGCCCACCCGGCCGACGCCCCGCTCGACGAGGACAGCGGCCCGCGCCTGGCGCGGGCGCTGCTCGCCGTCGAGCGGGAGGAGGGGCCGGGGCTCGGCATCGGCCACTCGCTGACGATGACGCTCGTCGCCGAGCCCGCGTGAACGGCCGGGTGCCCGGCGGCGCCGCCGGGCGCGGTCAGCGGCTGCGGTCGGTGAGCGGGGGGAAGCGGTTCGGGCCCTCGTCGTGCTCGAACATCTCCGCGGCCGGGCCGACGACCAGCGGGTCCGGCCGGGCGGCGACGTCGACGTCCTTGCCGGGGTAGTCGAACAGGCCCAGTACGTGGCGCATCGCCTCCAGCCGGGCCCGCTTCTTGTCGTTGCTCTTGATCACCGTCCAGGGGGCGTCCTTGGTGTCGGTGTAGAAGAACATCGCCTCCTTGGCCTCGGTGTAGGCCTCCCACTTGTCCAGCGACGCCAGGTCCATCGGGGACAGCTTCCACTGCCGGACCGGGTCGACCTGGCGGATGAGGAAGCGGGTGCGCTGCTCGTCGCGCGACACCGAGAACCACAGCTTGACCAGGTGGATCCCGGAGCGGACGAGCATCCGCTCCAGCTCGGGGGTGGCCCGCAGGAACTCCATGTAGGACCGCGGGTCGGTGAAGCCCATGACCCGCTCCACGCCCGCCCGGTTGTACCAGGAGCGGTCGAACAGCACGATCTCCCCGGCGCTCGGCAGGTGCGCGACGTAGCGCTGGAAGTACCACTGCCCGGCCTCGCGCTCGGTCGGCTTCTCCAGCGCCACCACCCGGCACCCGCGGGGGTTGAGGTGCTCGGTGAACCGCTTGATCGTGCCGCCCTTGCCCGCGGCGTCGCGGCCCTCGAAGAGCACGACGATCCGGCTCCCGGTGTCCTTGACCCAGTTCTGCAGCTTCAGCAGCTCGATCTGGAGCAGCCGCTTCTGCCGTTCGTACTCGGCGCGCGAGAGCCGGTCGTCGTAGGGGTAGCCCTCGCGCCAGGTGTCGACCGGGCTGCCCTCCGGGCCGAGCAGGGTCGGGTCGTCGTCGTCGGAGTCGTCGACCCGGAAACGCTCCGGGTCGACCGCGGCGGGGTGCGGGAGCGGGGTCTGGTCCACGGGGCCACGGTGCGCGGCGCGGATGGCCTGCGGGCCACGCCCGGGTGGCGCCCGGGTGAGCAGCGGGCAGCGGGACGGGGCCGGGTGGTGCGGGAGGCGCTGCGCCGACCGCTCAGAGCTGCACCCCGCGGGTCAGCGCCCCGTCGACGACGAGGTTCGTCCCGCTGATCCGGCTCGCGCGCGGGCTGACCAGCGACACGACGGCGTAGGCGGTCTCCTCCGGGGTCCCCATCCGGCCGGTCGGGTTGAGCCCCATGGCGTGCGCGAACAGCTCCGGGTTCCCCTGCTCGACCCCGGCCCAGACCCCGCCGGGGAAGTACACGTTGCCGGGGGAGACGGCGTTGGCCCGGACACCCTTCGGCGCGAGGTCGAAGGCCAGCCCGGACACGTAGTGCACCAGCGCGGCCTTCATGACGCCGTAGGACCCGTCGGCGAAGTCGATCTCGCGCCCGGAGACGCTGGAGACCGCGGTGACCGAGGCGGCGTCGCTGCGCTCCAGGTGCGGCAGCGCGGCCTCGACCAGCCGGACGGTGTGCAGCAGGTCGATCTCGAAGCTCGAGCGCCAGTTCTGTTCACCCGGCCCGATGGCGAGCGCGCTGACGTTCGCGACGACGGCGTCGATGCCGCCGAAGCGCTCCGCGCTCGCCGCGACCCAGCCGGTCAGCGCGTCGCCGTCGGCGACGTCGACCGCGGTCCCGGCGACGTCCGCGCCGCCCGCACGCAGCTCCTGCTCCGCGGCGGCGACGCCCTCGGCGTCGCGGGCGCAGAACGCCACCCGCGCGCCCTCGGCGGCGAGCGCGTCGACCACGGCGCGGCCGATGCCCCGCGACCCGCCGGTGACCAGCACGACGCGTCGGTCCAGCAGCATGTCCATCGGGTCTCCTAGAGGGTGCGGGCCTGCTCGCGCAGGTGCCGGTGGACGCCGCCGTACGCCGCGGCGTCGGGCAGCAGCGACTTCGCGATCTTGGTGACGGCGCTGTAGTTGGTGTCGACGACGTTGGCCAGCGGTGACTCCGCGGCCTGGGTGAGCAGCTGGTAGGCGTCGAGCCGGTCCAACCCGTAGAGCTCGCCGAGCCAGGCGATCATGCCGATCTGGCTGGCCCGCCACGCGTCCTCCAGCGGGCGGGACGACCCGACGACGACGTAGTGGGTGTCGGTCTCGATCCGCGGCCACGCCGGGACCGGGGCGTTCTTGATCAGCTCCACGATCAGCACGACGTCCATCGCGCCCTCGACGGCCGTCCCGCAGCTCTCGCCCTCGCCCTGGCGGTAGTGGCCGTCGCCGACGGAGAACAGCGCGCCCTCGACGTTGACCTGCAGGTAGCAGGTGGCGCCGGCCCGCATCTCCGGGGTGTCCATGTTGCCGCCGAACACGTCGGGAACCAGCGAGCTGCGCACCTCCCGCCCGGGCGGCGCGACACCGACGGTGCCGAGCATCGGGTTGCACGGCAGCTCCAGGCGCAGGTCGGCGCTGGTCGCCTCGAACAGCACGGTGCCCGCGGCGCGGTCGAGCTGGTAGATCCAGGTCCGCTCGGGCAGCGGCTCGTGCAGCAGTGCGGTGCGCTCGGTCGTCGACAGGGCCCCGAACAGCGGGATCAGGGTGGAGGCGCCCCAGTCCCGCGCCGGCGTCAGCTCCACGAGGTGGACGGCCAGGGTGTCGCCGGGCTCGGCGCCCTCGACGAAGAACGGCCCGGTCTGCGGGTTCACCTCGGTCATGTCGAGCACCGCGCTCGGCCGGTCCGAGGTGGACGTGAGCCGCCCGGAGAAGGCGTCCTCGGTCCACAGCCGCAGGCACGTCCCGGGCGTCACCCGCCGGGCCGGGGCGGCGCCGCCGAAGGTCCACGCGAACTCGTGCCGTTCCGGGCGGTACTCGACGACCTGCATGGGTCGCATCCTGTCCGGCCCGGGGCCGGCGGGCAACGGTTGCGTGGGCGTCCGGCCCGTGCGCCGCGACGACGGCCCGGGCAGATCCCCCACGCCGCGCCGCCGAGCCGGTAGGTTCCGCGGATGGCCCGCTACTTCGACGTGCACCCGCAGAACCCGCAGCCGCGCAGCGTCGGCCAGGTGGTGGACCTGGTCCGCGAGGGCGGCCTGATCGCCTACCCCACCGACTCGTGCTTCGCGCTGGGCTGCTCGCTGGGCAACGCCGAGGGCCTGGAGCGGATCCGGCGCATCCGCAAGCTCGACGACAAGCACCACTTCACCCTGGTCTGCGCGGACTTCGCCCAGCTCGGGCAGTTCGTGCAGATCTCCAACGCGGTGTTCCGCGCGGTGAAGGCGTCCACCCCGGGCAGCTACACCTTCATCCTGCCCGCGACCAAGGAGGTGCCGCGCCGGCTGCTGCACCCGAAGAAGAAGACCGTCGGCGTCCGGATCCCCGAGCACACCACCACCCAGGCGATCCTGGAGAACCTCGGCGAGCCGCTGCTGTCCTCGACGCTGCTGCTGCCCGGCCACGACGAGCCGATGACGCAGGGCTGGGACATCAAGGAGGAGCTCGACCACCAGGTCGACGCGGTCATCGACTCCGGCGACTGCGGCACCGAGCCGACCACCGTCGTCGACCTGTCGGGCGACGAGCCGGAGATCGTGCGGTACGGCGCGGGGGACCCGTCGCGCTTCGAGTGACCCGCTGCCCGGCGCGGGCGCCCGGCCGCCGGTCGTGCCCGGGTACCCACCCCGGGTGACCACCCGCGGGGTGCCGCGCCGCCCGCCCCTCCGCCGTCCACCGCCCACCGCATCGGGACCGGCGCCCGCCGGACCGACGAGTAGGCTTCGCAACCGACCCTGCCCGGGCGTCCGCACGGGTGGGGCCGCGGCGTCCGGTCCCGGGCGCCGTCCGAACGGTTCGGAGGACGATCGCGTGGCGCGAGACGACCCGCCGCACACCCCGTCCGGCCCGGGCCCCGAGGCCCCGGCCGTCCCCACCGGGGACCCGGTGCTGGCCGCCATCGCGCACCGGCTGCGGGCCCGCTCCGAGCGTCAGCAGCTGCTGACCGAGCGGCTGCGCTCCGGCGAGCTGCGTCCCGGCGCGCTGGCCGACCTCGCCGAGCTCGCCGCGGCCGCCCGCCGTGGCGCCCGCGACGGCGACCACATCCTCGTGCTGGCCGGGTCCCCGCGGGGGCCGCGGCTCGCCGCGCCGCCCACCCCGCTGGGGCAGGCGCTCAACACCGTCGTCGCCGCCAGCGAGGCGGCCTCGCGCACGGTCGTCCCGCCGACGCCGAGCGTCTCGGTCGACGCGACGGCGGAGACCGTCCTGGGCCAGATCCTCGCCGAGCTGCTCGCGCACGCCGCCGGCAGCACGTCGCCGGGGGAGCGGATCGAGCTGCTGACCCGCTGGGGCCCCGACGGCGGGATCGTCGTCGAGCTGCAGGGGACCCAGCCGCCGCGCCACCGCACGCCCGTCGACGAGCTCGACCGCGCGCTCGGCTCGGCCACCCCGGGCGGACCGGTGGCACCGCAGGAGATCGGGCTGCACGTCGCGGCGCGGCTGGCCCGCGCGATCGGCGCACGGCTCGGTGTTCGGGCGCCCGCCGGGAACACCGCGGTCGCGCCGATCGCCGTGCTGTACCTGCCGTCCTCCGTGGTCGGCGGCGGCTCGCGGCCCGAGCCCGCCCCCGCGGAGCCCGCGCCGGCCGCGGCGCCCGAGGTGCCCGCATCCGACGCCGCGGGCGCGACGGCCGCGCTGCGCCGTCCCGCCGCCGACGGCGCCCCGGCCGCGCCGGCCCCCGCGCCGGACGCTCCGTGGCCCCCGCGGTCCGAGCCGCGCGAGAGCCCCGCGCCCGAGCGGAGCTGGCCGCCTGCGGCCGCCGCGTCCGAGGAGCCGTCCGGGCCCGGCGGGCTGCCCCGTCGCGGTGCCCCCGCCGCCGGCGGCATCGCCGCCGCGGTCCCCTTCGCCGCGTCCGGCGCGCCGGGCCCCGCCTTCACGGCCGGTCCCGGTGGCACGGGTGGACCCGGCGCCTCCGGCAACGGCCCCTCCGGCAACGGCCCCTCCGGCAACGGCCCCTCCGGCAACGGCAGCGGCCTGCCGGGCAACGGCCCGTTCGGGGGCGGCCTGCCGGGCACCACCCCGCCCGGGAGCGGCCCGTCCGGGAACGGCGTGCCGGGCACCGGACCCCCGGGAGCGGGTGTGCCGGGCAACGGCACCGGCCCCTCGGCGCCCGGGCCGTCCGGGTCCCCGCAGGGCCCCGGACGCAACGGCGTCCCGCAGCCGTCGCCGGCCGCCGAGGAGCCGCCGGTGACCGAGGCGCTGCCGGTCGCCGGTGTGGGCGGGACGACACCACCGGTCGAGCTGTTCGGACCGTTCGACTCGGAGGTCCCGGTGCCGGTGGACGACGTGGACGACACCCCGATCTTCGCGGCGGTAGCCTCGGCCTGGTTCCGCGAGCCCGGCTCCACCGAGACCACGGCGCTGCCGGTCACCCCGGGCGGGACGGCCGGGAACTGGCGGACCCCCGGCGACGCCGAGTTCGACGCCGCCCGGATCCGTGCCGACCGCGTCGTCGACCTGCCGACGACGGCGCAGGGCCTGCCGCAGCGGCTGCCCGGCCAGGCCATGGTGCCGCCGTCGTGGCGGGACACGCCCAACGGCGCCGTCCCCGGCGGGTCGCGCGAACGCCAGCCCGACCGGGTCCGCAACCGGCTCGCGAGCTACCAGCGCGGGCTGCGCGAGGGGCGCCACCGCGCCGCCGAGGACCACGGCCCGGTGAACGGCGTCGCGGTCAACGGGCACCGCAACGGCCACCACCTCGACGACGGCGACGACCGCAGCGTCGGCTGATCACCACTCGTGGGGCGTCCCGGCGGCCCAGCCGTCCGGGTCGTCCCACGCCTGCAGGCTGCGGCGGCTCACGAAGCGGCGCGGCGCGCCCGTCACCGGGTCGTCGAACTCCAGGGACCGCGAGAGCAGCTGCAGCGGGCGGGTGAAGTCCTCCGGCGCGCGCCGCCGCAGCTCCGGGTAGACGTCGTCGCCGAGGATCGGCACCCCGAGACCGTTCAGGTGCACACGCAGCTGGTGGGTGCGCCCGGTGCGCGGCGTCAGGGCGTACAGCGCGCGGTCGCCGCGCCGACCGGCCAGCGCGATCCGGGTCTCGGCGTTCGGCTCGCCCGGCTCGGTCACCGCCGCGAACACCCCGGGCCGCTTCACGATCCGTGAGACCTCGGTGCGCGGCAGCGCCAGGGCCGGGTCGGCGCCCGCGACGGCCTCGTAGGACTTGCGCACCCGGCCGCGCGCGAACAGCGTCTGGTAGGCGCCGCGCAGCTCGGGTCGCACCACGAGCAGCAGCACCCCGGCCGTGGCGCGGTCGAGCCGGTGCGCCGGGCTGAGCGCGGGCAGCCCCAGCTCGTGGCGCAGCCGTACCAGCACCGTCTGGCGGACGTGGCTGCCGCGCGGGATCGTCGCGAGCAGGTGCGGCTTGTCGACGACGACCACGTCGTCGTCGCGGTGCAGCACGGGCAGCCCGAACGGCACGGGCACCTCGTCGGGCTCGTCGCGGTAGAGCCACAGCGTCGTCGACGGCGTGTACGGCGTCGACGGGGTCAGCGGACCGTCCCCGGTGACGATCTCGCCCGCGGCGATGCGGGCGTCGATCCGCCCCGCGACGTGCGGGAAGCGGTCGACGAGGTGGTCGCGCATCGTCGTCCAGCCGTCGTGGGGCGGGGTGCGGACGCGCGCCGGGGCCAGCCCGTCGACGGTCGGGAGCGGCGAGCTCTCCCGCGAGGTGCGGCGGCGGCGGGATCTCACGGCAGGTGAGCCTACGACGGGCGCCCGTGGGCCGGTCCTCCTACGGTGCCCACCTGCTGATCGTCGTCGGGCTCGTGCTGCCGGGATCCGCTCGGATCCGGCGGGGCGCCCACCGCCGGAGGAACATCCGGGGTTGCCCGCATGGTGGGTGACTGTTCATGATGTGAGCACGACATCGTCGTCGATGCTCAGGGGGGCCATCGTGTCGGAGACCGTCATCGTGGTGAACACGGCCGTCGCCGTGCTCGCCATCGTCGTGCTCATCGTGCGGTTCCGGTTGAACCCGGTGATCTCGCTGGTGATCGGGGCGGTGTACCTCGGCCTCACCGCGGGCCTGGGCGTGGAGGGCACGGTCGGCGCGGTGACCGGCGGCTTCGGCGACATCCTCGCCGACGTCGGCCTGCTCATCGCCTTCGGCGTGCTGACCGGGGCGATGCTGCACCGCGCCGGTGCGATCGAACGCCTGGTGTCGGCGCTGCTGCGGGTCTGCGGGCCGCGCGGCATGCCGTACGCGACGGCCGTGACCGTCTCCACCGCGCTGCAGTCGATCTTCGTCGACGTCCTGCTGGTCATCTCGGCACCGCTGGCCCGCCGGATCGCGCCGCGCATCGGTGACCGCGGGCTGCCGCGGATGGCGACGGCGCTCGCGATCGGCCTGGAGTGCGGCATCGTCTTCATGGTCCCGGGCGTGGGGGCGGTCGCCCTGGCCGGTGTGCTCGGCGTCCCGCTCGGGCAGATGCTGATCCTCGGGCTGGTCGTCGTGGTGCCGACCGTGGTGATCGCGACCGGCATCATGACGGTGCTGCTGCGCCGCGGCTGGTGGGACCCGGCCCGCGACGAGCAGGAGCCCGCCCTCGCCGCCGACTCCGCCGACTCCGCCGACTCCGCCGAAACCACCGACACCGGCGTCGACCCGGGACCCGGCCCGGACGGGCGCGGGACCGACCACCCCCGGGGAGCCGGGCGGCAGGCCGCGCCCGCCCGCACCGCCACCGGCGCGGGCCCGGCGGCCCGCGCGGGCCGCCGCGAGCTTCCGCTGCTCGCCCTGTTCGGCCCGCTGCTCGCCGGCCTGCTGCTCATCGCGGCCGGCGCCGTCCTCGACGCCGCCGGGGTCACCCACCCGGTGCTCGCACTGCTCGCCGAGCCGGTGATCGCGCTGCTCATCGCCCTGGTCGGCACGACCGCGCTGGTCGGCGCCGTGTACGGCCGCGACATGGTCGAGTCCGCCGTCGGGGACGGCTTCCGCGAGAGCGGCCAGATCCTGATCCTCACCGGCGTCGGCGGCTCGCTGGCCACCACGATCTCCGAGGCCGGGCTCGGCGAGATCCTCGGCCGCTTCTTCTCCGCGAGCACCGCCGCGCCGCTGCTGATGGTGTGGCTGATCGCCGCCGTACTGCACGTCGCGATCGGATCGGTGACGATCTCCGCGATCACCGCGGCCGGGGTGCTCGCCCCGGTCGCCCCGGTGATCGGGCTGGCCCCGGTGCTGATCGCGCTGGCCGCGGGCGCCGGTGCGCTGTTCGCCGTGCACGTCACCTCGAACACGTTCTGGCTGCTGCAGTCGCTGCTGGGCCAGTCGGTGCGGGGAACGCTCAAGACCTGCTCGGTCGGGGTCTCGATCGCCTCGGTCGTCGCGATCCTGGTGATCCTGCCCCTGTCCGTCGTCGTCTAGGAAGGACGTCCATGACCACCGACCTGCCCCTGTCCGGGGTGCGCGTGCTGGAGCTCGGCAACTACATCGCCGCGCCGACGGCGGGCCGCCTGCTGGCCGACTTCGGCGCCGAGGTGATCAAGGTCGAGCGCCCCCGCACCGGTGACGAGCTGCGCAACTGGCGGCTCTACGCGGGGGACACCTCGATGCTCTACCGCACGCTCAACCGCAACAAGCGCTCGATCACCCTGGACATGCGCTCCGAGGCCGGCCGGCAGGCCGTGCTCGACCTGGCCGCGTGCTCCGACGTCGTGCTGGAGAACTTCCGGCCCGGCACGCTGGAGAAGTGGGGGCTCGGCCCGGCCGAGCTCGACGCCGTCAACCCGGCCGTGGTGCTGGTGCGGATCTCGGCGTTCGGCCAGACCGGGCCGCTGGCGAAGCGGCCCGGGTTCGCCGCCGTCGCCGAGGCGATGGGCGGGCTGCGCGCGCTGGTCGGGGAGGCCGACCGGCCGCCGTCGCGGACCGGGGTGTCGATCGGCGACTCCATCGCCGGGCTCTACGGCGCGTTCTCCGCGCTGATGGGGCTCTACCAGCGCGAGAGCAGCGCGGCGACGCCCCCGCTGGACCGGCGCTGCCTGGACATCGCGCTCAACGAGGCGGTGTTCTCGATGATGGAGTCCCTGGTCCCCGACCACCTCGCCTACGGCGTCGAGCGCCGCCGCGTCGGCGGCCGGATGGAGGGCATCGCCCCGTCCAACGCCTACGCGTGCGCCGACGGCGGCAGCGTCGTCGTCGCCGGCAACGGCGACTCCATCTACGGCCGACTCATGGCCGTCATCGGCCGCCCCGACCTCGGCGAGGACCCGGACCTGGCGTCGAACGCCGGGCGCTGGGCCCGGCGCGACGAGCTCGACGAGGCCATCGAGAGCTGGACCCGCTCGCAGCCGCGCGCGCAGGTGCTGGCCGCGCTGGAGGAGGCGGGCGTGCCCGCCGGGCCCATCTACGGGGCCGCCGACATCGTCGCCGACGAGCAGTTCGCCGCCCGCGACATGGTCCAGTACTTCGACGTCGACACCGGCGGTGACACGCCCGCCCGCGTCGGGTTCCCCGGGGTGGTCCCGGTGCTGGGCGGCCGCTCGGTCCCGGTCCGCTCCGTCGGCCCCGACCTGGGCGCCGACACCGAGGACGTGCTGGGCGGCCTGCTCGGGTACCCGGCCGGGACCGTCCGGGCCGCCGCGGGGGAGGACGCATGACCACCGGACACGACGTGATCCTGCGCGACGTGACGTTGCGCGACGGGCTGCAGCTCACCGGCAAGCCGCTGCCGACCGGCCGCAAGGTCGAGCTGGTGCGGGCGCTGCTCGGCGCGGGCGTGCCGGAGCTGGAGATCGGTTCGCTCGCCCGCGGCGACATGGTGCCGCCGCTGGCCGACACCCTCGACGTCGTCGCCGCGCTGACCCCCGAGGAGCTGGCCCGCTGCTGGGTCTGGGTCGCGACCCCGCGGCACGTGCAGAAGGCCGTGGCCGCCGGCGCCCGCAACGTGCAGTACTGCTTCTCGGTCTCCGACGCGCACAACAACGCCAACATCGGCCGCGACACCGAGGTGTCGCTCGCGGCGATGCCGCAGGCCGTCGAGCACGCCCGCGCCGCGGGCGGGCGCATCCAGCTGTGCCTGGCGACGGCGTTCACCTGCCCGTTCGAGGGCCCGGTCGCGCCGCAGCGGGTGCTCGACATCGTCGCCGACCCGCGGACCGAGGGGTCCTGCGACGTCGTCGTCTGCGACACCCTCGGCCAGGCCGTCCCGGCCGAGGTCGGGTCGCTGGTCGGCCGCGTCGCCGAGGTCGCGGGGGACCGGCGGATCGCCTTCCACGGCCACGACACCTGGGGGCAGGGCGTGGCGAACGCGCTCGCCGCGGTGGGCGCCGGCGCGACCGTCCTCGACGGCGCGCTCGGCGGGCTGGGCGGGTGCCCGTTCGCCCCCGGAGCCAGCGGCAACACCTCCAGCGAGGACCTGCTGTTCGCGCTGCGCCCGCACTGGCTCACCCCCGCCGTCCTCGCCGACCTGGTGACGTGGTCGGAGGACCTGCTCGGCGAGCTGGGGGAGCCGATGCGCTCGGCCACCGCGCAGGGTGTGCGGTCGCGGGCCGCGGCCTTCCCCTGGACGGCCGGGCCCCGCGCCTGACCGGACCCGGGCGCCCCCGTCTCACACCGGCGGGCGCCCGCCCAGGGTCCGGGTCAGCTTCTCCGCCGCGCCGGCCAGCAGGTCCACGCACTTCTCGCACTCCGAGCGCCCGAACCGGATGGTCGGGCCGCTGACGGTGAGGGCCGCGGCGACCTCGCCCGCGTGGTCGAACACCGGCGCCGACAGCCCGGAGCCGCCGTCGTCGCGCTCGGCGACGGTGATCGCGAACCCGTCGCGACGGGTGTCGGCCAGCAGGGTCCGCAGGGTGTCCGGGTCGGTCACGGTGTACTCGGTCAGCGGCTCCAGCGGGCCCGCCAGCACCGCGTCGGCGCGCTCCGGCGACCAGGCCAGCAGCACCCGCCCGGCCGAGCCGGTGTGCAGCGGGATGACCTTGCCGACGTGCATCTCGCGGCGCAGCGCGTGCCGGGTCTCGGCGACGGCGACGCACACCCGGTGGTGCCCCTCGGCCCGGAACAGCGACGCCGTCTCCCCGGTGGTGTCGCGCAGCTCGCGCAGCAGCGGCGCGGCCAGCTCCAGCAGGTCGACGCCGCGCGCCGCCGCCCCGGCCCAGTACGCCATGCGCACCCCGACCCGGACGCGGTCCCCGACCCGGTCCAGCATCCCCTCGGCGACCATGTTGGACACCAGCCGCTGCACCGTCGAGGTGGGGATGCCGGTGGCCTGCTGGATCTCGCCCAGGCTGCGCACCGGGTGCTGCAGGGTGAAGGCGTCGAGGATGTCGGTGATCTTGCCCAGGACCAGGAGCCGTCGCGGGCCCTCGGTGCTCATCCGGCGACCCGGTCCAGGAACGACCCGGCCGCGGCGCGGTAGCGCTCCCACGCCTGCGGGGCGGGCTCGGCCTCGTAGCGGGCCGGCTCGGCCGCCGGGCGCCACGACGGCGGCGCGTCGCCCCCGCGCAGCGCCCACGCCGCCTGGCGGGCCGCGCCGTCGGCGACGTACTCGCCCGGCTCGGGCACCCGCACCGGCACCTCGAACACCTGCGCGGCGATCCGGCAGACCGCCTCCGAGCGGGCCGCGCCGCCCACCAGGGTCACCCCGGTGACGTGCACGCCCTGCCCGCGCAGCGCCTCCAGGCCGACCCGCTGGGCCGACAGCATCCCCTCGACCGCCGCGCGGGCCAGGTTCTCCCGGGTGCCCGACGCGAGCGTCCAGCCGTGCAGCGCGCCGGTCGCGTCGGGCAGGTTGGGGGTCCGCTCGCCCTCCAGGTAGGGCACGACGACCAGCCCGCCCGCGCCCGGCTCGGCGGCCAGCGCGAGCCGGCCCAGCTCGTCGTGGTCGACGCCGAGCAGCCGCCGGGTCGCGTCGAGCACCCGGGAGGCGTTGAGCGTGCACACCAGCGGCAGGTAGGCGCCGGTGGCGTCGGAGAACCCGGCGACGATGCCGGTCGGGTCCTGGGCGCGCCGCTGCGCCCGCGCGAACACCGTGCCCGAGGTGCCCAGGGAGACCACGACGTCGTCGCCGGCGTCGACGCCCAGCCCGGCCGCGGCGTTGTCGCCCGCCCCGGCGCCGACCCGGATGCCGTCCGGGCCCGCGACGGACTCGGCGGGGCCGAGCAGCCGGGGCAGCGCCGGCGTCCGGCCGAAGAAGCGTTCCAGCAGCTCGGGGCGGTAGTCGCGGCCGTCGAACCAGCCGGTGCCCGAGGCGTCGGACCGGTCGGTGACCAGCTCGTCGATGCCGGTCGCGCCGCGCAGCCGCCAGGTCAGCCAGTCGTGCGGCAGGCACACCGCGGCGGTGCGGGCGGCGTTGTCCGGCTCGTGCTCGGCGAGCCAGCGCAGCTTCGCCAGGGTGATCGAGGCGACCGGGACGACGCCGGTGGTCTCGGCCCACTCCCGCGCGCCGAACTCCGCCACGAGCGCGGCCGCGGCGGGCGCCGAGCGGGTGTCGTTCCACAGCAGCGCGTCGCGCACGACCTCGCCGCGCTCGTCGAGACAGACCATGCCGTGCTGCTGCCCGGCGACCGCCAGTGCCTCGACGCCGTCGAGCCCGCCGGCGTCGGTGATCGCCTCCTGCAGCGCGTCCCACCACACGTGCGGCGCGACCTCGGTGCCGTCCGGGTGCGCCGCCCGGCCGGAGCGGACGAGCTCACCGCTGTCGGCGTCGCGCACGACGACCTTGCAGGACTGGGTGGAGGAGTCCACCCCGAGCACCAGTGCCATGCCCCCACCCTGCCATCCGTGACCGGCGCGGCGGGCGACACGCGGGCGGGATCGGTGCCAGGCTGTTCCCATGAGCGACGAGCAATGGTTCTACTGCCTCAAGCACGGCACCGTGGAGACCGCCGACGGCTGCCGGTCGGCCGACCGGCTCGGCCCCTACCCGGACCGGGAGACCGCCGCCCGCGCGCTGGAGCTCGCGAAGGAGCGGACCGAGGCCGAGGACCGCAAGGACCGGGAGTGGAACGCGGGGAGCAGCGGGTCGTCCTGAGCCCCCGCGGGGGCTTCGCCGCGCGCCACGGCTGTGGTGGAGTGGCGGCATGGGAGACGATCACAGGGTTGTCGTCGTCACCGGCGGCAGCCGGGGCATCGGCCGGGCGGCCTGCGAGGCGTTCGCGGCGGGGGGCGACACGGTCGTCGTCGCCAGCCGCAAGGCCGACGCGTGCTCCGCGCTGGCCGCCGAGCTGACCGGCCGCTACGGCACGCCGGCGCTCGGCGTCGGCTGCCACGTGGGCCGCTGGGCGGACTGCGACGCCCTGGTCGAGACGGTGCTCGACACCTACGGCCGGGTCGACGTGCTGGTCAACAACGCCGGCATGTCCCCGCTGTACGGCTCGCTGACCGAGGTCACCGAGGAGCTGTTCGACAAGGTCCTGGCCGTGAACCTGCGCGGGGCCTACCGGCTCGGTGCCCGCTGCGGCGAGCTGATGGCCGCCGCGGGCGGCGGGTCGATCGTGAACGTCTCCTCGGTGGCGGCGGTCGTCCCCGACCCGGGCGAGCTGCCGTACGCGCTGGCCAAGGCCGGGCTCAACGCGCTCACCGTCGGCCTGGCCCGCGCCTACGCCCCCACCGTGCGGGTCAACACCGTGATGCCCGGCCCGGTCCGCACCGACATCGCCACCCACTGGACCGCCGAGTTCCGCGACCGCGTCGCCGCGCAGGTCCCGGCCGGACGGGTCGGGGAGGCCGGCGAGGTCGTCGGCGCGATCCGGTACCTGACCGGCCCGGACGCCGGCTTCACCACCGGCGCGACGATCAAGGTCGACGGCGGCATGGCGTGGTCGACGTGAGCTCGCCGGCCGACGTCGTCGACCGCGCCGCGCTCGGCGCCTGGCTGCGCGAGCAGGGACTCGGTGCGTGGTCCGGCGAGCTGGAACCGGTCGGCGGCGGCACCCAGAACGTCGTCCTGCGCACCGTCGTCGGCGGGCGGCCGGTGGTCCTGCGCCACCCGCCGGTGCACCCGCGCCCGGGTTCCGCGCGCACGATCGCCCGCGAGATCACCGTGCTCGACGCGCTGCGCGGCAGCGGCGTGCCGCACCCGGCGCTCGTCGCCGCGTGCACCGACCCCGGCGTCCTCGGGCAGCCGTTCTTCCTGATGGACGACGTCGACGGGGTCAACCCGGGGGAGCGGGTCAGCCCCGAGCAGGCCGCCGACCCCGGTCTGCGCCACGGCGCCGCGCTGGACGTCGCCCGCGCCGCCGCCCGCCTCGGCCGGCTCGACCCGGTCACCGCCGGGCTCGACGGGCTGCGCCGCCCCGGCCCGTTCCTGTCCCGCCAGGTGCCGCGCTGGACCGCCCAGCTCGCGTCCTACACCGAGGTGCCCGGCTACGACCCGGGCGACCTGCCCGACACCGCGGTCGCGGCGCAGTGGCTGGAGCGGCACCGCCCGCCCGAGCCGGAGCCGGGCGTCGCACACGGGGACCTGCACCTCAACAACGTCCTGCTGGACCGCACGCGCCCGCGGGTGGCCGCGCTCGTCGACTGGGAGATGTGCACCGTCGGCGACCCGCTGCTCGACCTCGGCTGGCTGCTGGTGACCTGGCCGGTGGACCCGGTCGGGTTCGGCGCGGGGACCGAGCTCGCGGCGCACGGCGGTCTCCCCACCCGCGCCGAGCTGATCGCCGCCTACGCCGACGCCGGCGGCCGCGACACCGGCCACGTCACCTGGTACGCCGGGCTGGCCGCGTTCAAGCTCGGGATCGTGCTGGAGGGCTCGTGGGCGCGCGTCGCCGCGGGCGAGGCGCCCCGCGCGGTGGGGGAGCGCCTGCACACCGCGGCCGTCGCCCTGCTGGAGCTGGCGGTGCGCATCGCCCGCGACGAGTGGGCGGTCAGCGCGGGCTGAGCGTCACCGGGATCCCGCCCACCGGCACCGGCAGCGAGGTGTTGTCCCAGCGCAGCCGGTAGGACGGCGCGACCGTCCAGCGGTAGCGGCGCAGCATCTCGTGCAGGATCGCGGTGACCTCCAGCGTGCCGAAGTGCAGGCCGATGCACTTGTGCACGCCGCCGCCGAACGGGATCCAGGCGTCGCGGTCGGAACGGTCCTCGCGCCGGTCCGGGCCGAACCGCTCGGGGTCGAAGCGCTCCGGGTCGCTCCAGCAGGACCGGTCGTAGTGGTTCACCGCCTGCGCGACGACCACGCGCGTCCCGCCCGGCACGTGGTACCCGGCCACCGAGGTGTCGCGCACCGCGGTCCGCATGACGACCGGCACCGGGGCGTCGAGCCGCAGCGCCTCCCGGATCACCAGGTCCAGGCCGGTCAGGCCGCGCAGCTCGGCCACCGTCGGCGCCCGGTCCCCGATCCGCTCGGCGAGCGCGTCGGACTCGGCGCGGCAGCGCTCCTGCCACTGCGGGTGGCGCGCCAGGTGGTGCGCGGCCGCCGCCGTCGTCGTGGTCGAGGTGTCGTGCGCGGCCATCATCAGGAAGATCATGTGGTTGACGACGTCGTCGTCGGAGAACGTCGCGCCGTCGTCGGTGCGGGCATGGCAGAGCGCGGAGAACAGGTCCGCGCCCGCGCCCGCGCGCCGGTCCGCGATGGTGGCCCGGAACCACTGCTCCAGCAGCGCCCGCCCGCGCAGCCCGCGCCGCCAGCGGGTGCCGGGCAGGTCCCGGCGGACGAAGGCGTTGGCGGCCCGCACGCAGTCGACGAACGCCCGGTTGACGTGCTCGGGTCCGTGGACGTCGGTACCCCGGGCCCCGGCGCGGGAGTCCATGAACACGGCCTGCGCGACGTCGAGGGTGAGGCTCTTGAGCGCCGGGTACAGCCGCAGCTGCCCGGGCCAGGTCGGCAGCACCTCCCGTACCACCGGGACGGTCGCGGCGACGTAGCCGTCGATCCGGTCGGCGGTGAAGGCCTCCTGCATGATCCGCCGGTGCGCGCGGTGCTCGTCGAAGTCGAGCAGCATCAGCCCGCGGTGGAAGAACGCGTCGACCGTGGCCCGCCATCCCTCCTGGGAGAAGGCCTTGTCCCGGTTGGTGAGCACCTCGCGGGTCGCCGCCGGCCCGGTGACGACGATCGCGCGCCCGGCCGGGGAGCGCATCCACCAGACCGGGCCGAGCGCCTCGGACCGGGCGCGGGTGAAGCGGTGGCCGAACCGCACGTAGGTCAGGGCGTGCCCGAGGCCGGGCAGGCCGTCGTCGCCGGGGACCTCGCGCAGCCCCTCGGGGACCGGCCCGAACGGCGCCGGGCGCCGGCCGCGCACCGCCCCGGCCAGCAGCGACCGGTCCAGCGGCTCGGGGGCCGGCACGGTGAGGACGGACGACCAGCGCTCACGGGCCTGCTGCACCAGGTTCACGGGGGAGGGCTCCTCGACGTCGGACGGCGGTGTCCCCGACGAAGTTAGACAGTTTCGTTAGAACTGTCCAGAGCGTGGACGGAGTGTGTCAGGATGTCGCCCATGACCGAGCGGCGGACGATGGCCCGGCGGGCCCGCGACGAGCTGCGCGACGAGGTGCTCGACGTCGCCGAGGACCTCGCCGTCGCCGGGGAGCGCCCGTCGATGCCGGAGCTGGCGCGCCGCGTCGGGGTGAGCCGCCAGACCCTCTACAGCGAGTTCGGCGACCGCGACGGGCTCGCCGCCGCGCTCGTGCTGCGCACCACCGGCCGCTGGCTGGACGGGATCGAGGCCGCCCTGGAGGGGGAGGCGGACCTGCACGCCGCCTGGGTCGCCGCCGTCGGGGCCGCGCTGACCGAGGCGGCGGAGAACCCGCTGGTCAAGGCCCTGCTGACCGGGTACAGCGCCGTGCCGTCGGTGTTCGGCAGCGGGTCCGGCCCGATCGTCGACGCGGCCGCGGCCCGCGCCGCCGGCTACCTGCGGCGGGTCCGCCCCGGCGCCGCCGACGCCGACGTGCGCCTGGCCGCCGAGACCGCGGCCCGGCTCACCGTCAGCCACCTGGTGCAGCCACCCGGCCCGGCACAGCGCTCGGCCACCGACATCGCGACCGTCGTGCTGCGCGTGCTCGGGGAGTGACGCCCGGGGGTCAGCCGAGCTGGCGGTAGTGCCGCTCGGCCCGTTCGACGTGCGCGCGCGCCAGCGTCCCGGCCGTCGTCCGGTCCCCGGCCTCGATCGCGGTCAGGATCGCGCGGTGCTCGGCCCAGGACCGCGGCCCGGCGAGCGTCACGCCCATCGCGTAGATCCACTCGATGCGGTCCGCGACCTGGCGCAGCAGCGACGTCATCGACGCGGACCCGCTGCACTCGGCCATCGTCAGGTGGAAGCGGGTGTTGAGCTCGGGCAGCCGGGCGGTCCGGCCCGCCGCGAGCTCGGCCTCCCCGTCGGCGACGACCCGGCCCAGCAGCCCGGCGACCTCCCCGTCCCCCGCGGCGACCCGGTCGGCGCAGCGCGACGCCGTCGCCTGCTCGATCGTGCCGCGCACCGCGAACAGGTCCTCGGCGTCGGCGCCGTCGATGGTGGCGACGGTCGCGCCCTGGTTGGGGCGGATCTCGACGAAGCCCTGCACGGCCAGGGTGCGCAGCGCCTCGCGCACCGGGACCCGCGACACCCGGTAGCGCGCGCACAGGCTCGCCTCGGTGAGCCGCTCGCCCTGCGCGAGCTCCCCGGCGACGATGTCCCCGCGCAGCGCGGCCAGCACCCGCCGGGCCTTCCCGTCGGCCGAGCCGTAGCGCGGGCTCCCGGCGCCGTGACCGTCCACCTGGTTCCTCTCCCCGGCCGTCGCCGGTGCAGTGTGGGACCCGCGGCCCCGCCGGTGCGCGCCGTGGCCGTCCGGTTCGACAGGACTGGGTATCGCCGACTCAGCCGCCGCCGGGGATGGCCGCGAGCAGCTCGCGGGTGTAGTCCGCGGCCGGCGCGCCGACGACCTGGTCCACCGGGCCCTGCTCGGCCACCCGTCCCGCCCGCAGCACGACGACCCGGTGCGCGACCTGGCCGACCACGGCCAGGTCGTGGGTGATGAACAGCAGCGACACCCCGAGGTCGCGCTGCAGCCCGGTCAGCAGCTCGAGGATCTGGTCCTGGACGAGCACGTCCAGCGCGGAGACGGCCTCGTCGCACACCACCAGCCCGGGCCGCGCCGCCAGCGCGCGGGCGATCGCGACGCGCTGGCGCTGCCCGCCGGACAGCTCGTCGGGCCGCCGCGAGGCCGTGGCCGCGGGCAGCGCGACCGCGTCGAGCAGCTCTGTCACCCGCTCGCGGCGGGACGCGGCGTCGCCGACGCGCAGCACCCGCAGCGGCTCGTCGACGATCCGCGCGACCGACGACGTCGGGTCCAGCGAGCCGTAGGGGTCCTGGAACACCGGCTGCATGGCGCGGCGCACCGCGGCCCGCTCCCGGCGCGAGGACCGGAACGGGTCGGTCCCGCCGACGCGCACGGTCCCGGCGGTGGGCCGGTCGAGCCCCAGCACGATCCGGGCGGTGGTCGTCTTGCCCGAGCCGGACTCGCCGACCAGCGCCGTCGTCGTGCCGGCGTCGACGGTGAAGGAGACGTCGTCGACGGCGCGGACGCGCTCGCGCGAGCCGCGCACCCGGAACTCGCGCACCAGCCCGTCGACGACGAGGACCGGCTCGGGCGCCGCCGGTGCCGGGGCGGCGCGGGTCCCGCCGCCGATGGCCGGGGCCGCCGCGACGAGGCGGCGGGTGTAGTCGTCGGCGGGGGCGGTGAGGATCCGCCCGGCCGGCCCGGTCTCCACCACCCGTCCCTCGTGCATCACGACGACCCGGTCGGCGCGCTCGGCGGCCAGGGCGAGGTCGTGGGTGATCAGCAGCATCGCGGTGCCGCGGGCCTCGGTGAGCCCGGCGAGGTGGTCGAGGATCCGCCGCTGCACGGTGACGTCGAGGGCCGAGGTCGGCTCGTCGGCCAGCAGCAGGTCCGGCTCGGCGGCCAGCGCCATCGCGATCAGCACCCGCTGGCGCATCCCGCCGGAGAACTCGTGCGGGTACTGCCGCGAGCGCCGGGCCGGGTCGGGGATGCCGGCCTCGGCCATCAGCTCGACGGCGCGGTCGCGGGCCGCGCGCCCGCGGGCCAGCCCGTGGGCGGTGAGCGCCTCGGCGATCTGGGCGCCGACCCGGTGCACCGGGTTCAGGTTGGACATCGGGTCCTGCGGCACCAGGCCGATGCGGGCCCCGCGCAGCGCCCGCCAGCGCGCCTCGCCGGCGGCGGTGAGGTCCTCGCCGTCGTAGCGGACCTGACCGCCGGTGACCCGCCCGCCGCCGGGCAGCAGGCCGAGCGCGGCCGCGGCGGCGGTGGACTTGCCCGACCCCGACCCGCCGACGACGGCGACCTTCTCGCCGCGGTCCACGGTCAGGTCGACCCCGTGCAGGACCTCGGTGACCGCGCCGCGCTCGTCGGCGTAGCCCACGCGCAGCCCGCGCAGCTCCAGCAGCGCGCTCACCGCCGGGCCCCCGGGGCCAGCGCGTCGCGCAGGGCGTCCCCGACGAGGTTGAACGCCAGGCAGATCAGCACGATCGCGACACCGGGGAACACCGCGGCCCACGGCGCCCGGTACAGGTACTGCTGGGCGTCGGAGAGCATGATCCCCAGGCTCGGGTCGGGCGGCTGGATGCCGAGCCCGAGGAAGGACAGCAGCGCCTCGCCGATCACCGCCACCGGCATGATCACCGTCGCTTGCACGATCACCGACGACGCCGCGTTGGGCAGCACGTGGGTCAGCAGCACCCGCGGTCCGGAGGCGTCCATGGCGCGCGCGGCGAGCACGAACTCGCGCTCGCGCAGCCGCAGCGTCTCCGCGCGCACGACCCGGATCATCGTCGGGACCTGGGCGACGCCGAGTGCGACCGCGGCCCCGGCCAGGCTGGCGCCGCTGATCGCGGCCAGGCCGACGGCGATGATCAGGAACGGGAAGGCCAGCGTGAGGTCGGTCAGCCGGGACACCACGACGTCGGCCGCGCGCCACCAGCCCGCGGCCAGCCCGAGCGGGGTGCCCACGAGCACCGCCAGCGCGACGGCGAGCAGCCCGACCTGCAGCGACGCCCGCGCCCCGAACAGGATCCGGGACAGCACGTCACGGCCGAGGTCGTCGGTGCCCAGCGGGAACCCGACCGTGCGCGGCAGCTGGAAGGGCGTCTCGAAGTGCACGGCGCCGGGGGAGTAGGGCGCCAGCACCGGAGCCAGCAGCGCGGCCAGCACGACGACGGCGAGCAGCACCGCGCCCGCGACGCCGGAGCGGCTGCGCAGGAACGCCGCGAGCACCCGCCCGCGCTCTCCGCGCCCGGGCGGGGCGACGGTCTCGGTCACGGTCACTGCGACCTCCCCGCGACCCGCACCCGCGGGTCGATCACCGAGTACAGGACGTCCACCACCAGGTTGATCACGATGTAGGCGAGCGTCACGACGAGCACCACCCCCTGGATCACCGGGTAGTCGCGGGTGAACACCGAGTCCAGCGTCAGCTTCCCGAACCCGGGCAGCCCGAAGATCCGCTCGGTCACCACCGCGCCGGACACCAGCCCGCCGAGCTGCAGCCCGACGATCGTCAGGACCACCAGCAGGCTGTTGCGCAGCGCGTGCCGCACGACCACGGCGCCCCGCGAGACGCCCTTGGCCCGCGCGGTCCGCACGAAGTCCGCGGTGAGGGTGTCCACCATCGACGCCCGGGTCTGGCGCATCACGATGGCCGCCAGCCCGGTGCCGAGGATCAGCGCGGGCAGCGTCAGGTGCCACAGCGCGCGCAGCGGGTCCTCGCCGACCGCGACGTAGCCCGAGGCCGGGAACAGCCCGAGCCCCACGGCCAGGTAGAGGATCGCCAGCAGCCCGAGCCAGAAGTTCGGGACCGACAGCGACACCAGCGACAGCCCGCTGACGGCGAGGTCGGCACCCCGCCCGCGGTACACCGCGGCCAGCGTCCCGGCCGCCATCCCGGCGACGACGGCGACCACGATCGCGTAGAGCGAGAGCCAGCCGGTGACCGGCAGCGTCGTCGCGATCAGCTCGGTGACCGGGGTGCCGGTGCGGGTCGACTCGCCGAGGTCCCCGGTCAGCGCGCTGCCCAGGAACCTCAGGTACTGCTCGACGAGCGAGCCGTCGAGGCCGAGCCGGGCCCGGATCGCGGCCACCGTCTCCGGGGTCGCCTCCTCCCCGGCCAGGGCCAGTGCCGGGTCGCCGGGCAGCGCGCGCACACCGGCGAACACGACCATCGACGCGAGCACCAGCGTGACCAGGCCCTGGCCGAACCGGACGGCGAGGTAGCGCCCCATCAGCCGGCCCCCTGCTCGAGGAACGCGGCCCGGCTCAGCCGCACGACGCCGTCGGCGAAGGTCTGCACCCCGGCGACGTCGGCCGCGTGCGCGGTCAGGTTGCGCTGCCGGTACAGGTAGATGATCGGGTTGTCGCGCTGCACCTGCGTCACCACCTGCCCGTAGAGCGCGGCCCGTGCGGCCGGGTCGATCGTGGCCGCGGCGCGGCGGATCAGCTCGTCCACCGCGGGGTTCGAGTAGCCGGAGTAGTTGTTGCCCGCCCCGGTGGTCAGGAACGAGGCGATGTTGCCGTGCGGGTCCACCCGGCCCGACCAGCCGAGCTGCAGCAGGTCGAAGTCGCCGCGGTCCTGCACGTCGAGCAGCGTCGAGTACTCGACCGGCTCGATGGTGATCGCGAACCCGCCCTGCGCGACGGCGGCCTGCAGCGCCTGGGCCAGGCGCAGGGTGTCCGGGGAGTTGGAGACCTTCATGGTCACCCGGTACGGCAGCGCCACCCCGGCCTGTTCCAGCAGCGCGCGGGCGGCGGCCGGGTCGTAGGGCGGGCAGGCGTCGCTCGCCGGGGTGGCGAACGTGCTGCCCGGCGGGACCGGCGAGCAGGCGGGTTCGTACCAGTTGTTGAACACCGCGTTGACCAGCACCGTGCGGTCCACCGACAGGGCCAGCGCGCGGCGGACCCGCGGGTCGGTCGCGAGCGGGGTGTCGATCCGGCCGGGCGGGTTGCCGGTGCCGGCGGTGTTGCCGACGTTGACCGTCATCGCCTGGTAGCCCAGCGACGGGATCTGCAGGACGCGGACGTCGCGCTCGCGGGCCAGCGCGTCGACGTCCTGCGGGGAGATCGTGTCGGCGACGTCGACGTCGCCGCTGCGCAGGTTCGCCGCCCGGATCGCGGTGTCGTTCATGATCCGGTAGGTGATCGAGTCGAGGTGGACCTCGTGGGCCGCGTAGTACAGCGGGTCGCGGACCACGGTGATCGAGGTCTGCGGGACCCGCTCGGCGAAGCGGAACGGCCCGACGCACACCGGGTCGGCGGAGAACTCCACCCCCGGTCGGGCCAGCGCGGCCGGCGACATGATCATCCCGGCGCGGTCGGCCAGCGACGCCGTCAGCGGGGCGAAGGGGCGGGCGTAGGAGATCCGCACGGTCCGCGGGCCGGTCGCGGCGATCCCGGTGACCGGGCCCAGCTCGGAGCGGCGGCTGGAGTCCGGCAGCGTCAGGTGCCGGCGCAGGGTGGTGACGACGGCGGCGGCGTCCAGCGGGGTGCCGTCGGCGAAGCGCACCCCGTCCCGGACCGTGATGTCGACGGTGCGGCCGCCCGCGCCGATCACCGGCAGCGCCGTCGCGAGCTGCGGGACGACGGTGCCGGCCGCGTCGATGTCGTAGAGCTTCTCGCAGATCGAGCTCATGACGTAGCGGGTGTAGAGCGACGACGACGTGGTCGGGTCGAGCCGGTCGGGCTCGCTCGACAGCCCCATCACCAGGTCGCCGCCCTGGCGCACCGGCGTGCCGGGGGCGAGCGCCGCACCGGGGACCTCCGGGCGCGGCGGCGCCGGCAGCACCGGCTGCACGGCGAGGCAGCCGCTGAGCAGGGCCACCGCACCGAGCAGCAGCACCGATGCCCGGATCCTTGTATACATTGCCGGGGACCGTACGACCGTCCGGGCGAGTCCGGTAGCCCCTCCGGTGTCACGATCGTGTCTCGGAGCAACGGAACGTCCCGCCCGCCCGGTGCGCTCACCCCACCGGGCGGGCGGGACGGGTCACTCCTCGACGATCACCACGTGCAGCGTCCGCGGCCCGTGCACGCCCTCGACGCGGTCCAGCTCGATGTCGCTGGTGGCACTCGGCCCGCTGATCCAGGTGTGCGGCCGCGCCGGGTCCAGCGTCGCCACCGCCTCGGCGACCCCCGGCACGACCTGGTCGGCTCGCACCACGCACACGTGCAGGTCCGGCACCAGGGTCGCGGCCCGCCGGCCCTGCCCGGGGCCGTGGTCCAGGATGATCGTGCCGGTCTCGGCGATGCCGGTCGCGGCCGTGGACAGCACCCCGTCGCAGCGGTCCAGCTCGGTGACCGGCACGTCCGGGCCGTCGGTGACGACCTCGACGTCGCCGGGGACCAGCTCGGCGGGGAAACCGACCGGGACCAGGATCCGCAGCGGCCCGGACCCCGCGAGCGGGGTGCGCCCGGCCAGCGCGCCCGCGACCCGCTCGGCCGCCGTCGCGGGGGTGGCCCGCTCGACGACGGCGCGGTAGTCCGCGACCCGCTCGTCGAACAGGTCCACGACCTGCCCGCGCGACGCCGACCGGTCCGGCACCGGGCGGACCACCTCGACGTCGAGCACCGGCTCGACGTCGGGGACGTCGGACAGGGCCCGCCGGGCCCGGCCCAGGATCGCCTCGCGCGCGCTCATCGCCCCGCCTCCCCGTTCCCGTTCCGGCCGCCGTCGGTGCGCTCCCACCACTCCCGGAACGACTCCGCCGCCGGGACGGGCACGTCGCGCGAGTCGGCCCACGGGCTCGCCGGGCCGGGCAGCGCGCCGAGCACGCTGCGCCCGCCGGGCGCGGTGCGGCCCAGCCGCGCGACCAGGCGCCCGCCCAGGCCCGCCGCCTTCTCCGCGGCACCGGTCCGCCTCGCCGAGGACAGCGTCCAGGACGCCGCGCGCATCGCCACGTCCTGGACCGAGGGGACCCGGCTCGCCGCCCGGTGCGCGTCGACGACCTCGGCGCGCAGGTGCACCAGCACCTCCGGGATGTCGATGCGCACCGGGCACACCTCGAAGCACGCCCCGCAGAGGCTGGAGGCGTAGGGCAGCGAGTCGGTCTGCGGGTCCGAGCCGACCCCGCGCAGCTGCGGGGTGAGGATCGCGCCGATCGGCCCGGGGTAGACCGAGCCGTAGGCGTGCCCGCCGGTGCGCTCGTAGACCGGGCACACGTTCAGGCACGCCGAGCAGCGGATGCAGCGCAGCGCCTGCCGGCCGGTCGGGTCGGCCAGCACGTCGGTGCGGCCGTTGTCCAGCAGCACCACGTGCACCTCCTGCGGCCCGTCTCCGGGGGTGACGCCCGTCCACGTCGAGGTGTAGGGGTTCATCCGCTCGCCGGTGGAGGAGCGCGGCAGCAGCTGCAGCATGACGTCGAGGTCCTGGAACGTCGGGAGCACCTTCTCGATGCCGACCACCGAGACCAGCACCTCGGGCAGCGTCAGGCACATCCGGCCGTTGCCCTCGGACTCGACGACGGTGAGCGTGCCGGTCTCGGCGACGGCGAAGTTCGCCCCCGACACCGCCACCTTCGCCCGCAGGAACTTCTCCCGCAGGTGCGCGCGCGCCGCCGCGGCCAGGCGCGCCGGCTCGTCGGTGAGGTCGTCCGGGGCCGCGCGCCCGGCGCGGCCCATCTCGCGCAGGAAGATCTCCCGGATCTCCGCGCGGTTGCGGTGGATCGCCGGGACGAGGATGTGGCTGGGCAGGTCGTCGCCCAGCTGCACGATCAGCTCGGCGAGGTCGGTCTCCCAGGCGTGGATGCCCGCGGCCTCCAGCGCGCCGTTGAGGTCGATCTCCTGCGTCGCCATCGACTTGACCTTGACGACCTCGTCGGTGCCGTGGCGCCGGGCGATGCCGACGACGATCGCGTTGGCCTCGGCCGCGTCGCGGGCCCAGTGCACCGTCGCCCCGGCCGCGGTCAGCGAGCGCTCCAGCTGCTCCAGGTAGTCGGGCAGGTGGCGCAGCACCCGGTTCTTGATCGCCTCGCCGGCCAGGCGCAGCTGCTCCCACTCGTCGACCTCGCCGACCACTCCGGCCCGCTTGGTGCGGATGACGCCGGTGGCGTGGGCGAGGTTGCGGCGCAGCTGGGAGTCCTCCAGCGCGGCGCGCGCCGCCGTCGGGAACGCCGGGGTGCCGAGGAACGTGCCGCTCATGCCGGCACCCCCGCGCTGCCCGCCGAGCGCGGGGTCGCGGCGCGCTCGTCGCGCGCCTCGATCACCGGCTCGGTCGAGGCCAGGACCTCGGCCAGGTGCATCACGCGCATGCCCGAGCGCTGCCGCGACAGCAGCCCGCCGACGTGCATCAGGCAGGAGTTGTCCCCGGCGACGAGCACCTCCGCGCCGGTCGAGCGGACCTGGCGGGCCTTGTCGTTGCCCATCGCGATCGAGGTCTCGGAGTTCTTCACCGCGAACGTGCCGCCGAACCCGCAGCACTCGGTGGCGCCCGGGAGGTCCAGCAGGGTCAGCCCGCGCACCGCGCGCAGCAGCCGGGTCGGGCGGTCGCCGACGCCCAGCATCCGCAGCGAGTGGCAGGTCGGGTGGTAGGTGACGCGGTGCGGGAAGTACGCGCCGACGTCGACGACACCGAGCACGTCGACGAGGTACTCGCTCAGCTCGTAGGTCGGCGGGGCGTTCTCCACCGCGCGTCGCAGGCCGGGGTCGCCCGAGCGCTGGGCGACCAGGCCGTGCTGGTGGCGCACCGACCCGGCGCACGACCCGGACGGCGCGAGGATCGCGTCGCAGCCGGCGAAGGCGTCGAGGTGGTTGCGCACCAGCGGGACGGCCTCGTCGAGGTAGCCGGTGTTGACCATGGGCTGGCCGCAGCAGGTCTGCGCGGCCGGGAACTCGACCTCGACCCCCAGGCGGCGCAGCAGGGACACGACCGCCCGGCCGGTGTCCGGGAACAGGGCGTCGTTGAGGCAGGTGACCATCAGGCCGACGCGTGGCATGGGGCCTCCGGTGGTGTGGTGGGGCGGAGGGGGTGTGGTCCGACCAAGGTAGCGGTATGGTCGGACCACACACAAGCAGGAGGCCGAGATGACCGGTGTGCGCGCTCCCGCCGCCTACGAGATGGTCCTCGCCCACGTCGAGGAGCGCCTGACGAGCGGGGAGTGGCGTCCCGGTGACCGGCTGCCGCCGGAGCGCGAGCTGGCCGCCCGGCTCGGTGCCTCCCGCCAGGCCGTGCGCGAGGCGCTGCGGGTGCTGCAGGCCCAGGGCGTGATCCGCTCCCAGGTCGGGACGGGCAGCGACTCCGGCACCGTCGTCGTCCCGGCGCCGGCGCGGGCGCTGGGGCGGGTGCTGCAGCTGCACCTGGCCGTCGACTCCTTCCCGGTCGACGACGTCACCGAGGCCCGCGTCATGCTCGAGCGCTTCTCCGCCGGACTCGCCGCCCGCCGCCGCTCGGCCGCGGACCTGCTGGGGATGGCGGCGGAGCTCGACGCGATGGACGCCGACCTCGACCCGGCCGCCTTCAGCGACGCCGACATCGCCTTCCACGTCGCGATCGCCGCGTCCGGCGGGAACAAGCTGGTGAGCGAGCTGACCCGGGCGATCCGCGAGTCGGTGCGCGGGGTGCTGCTCGGCGCCATGCACGAGGAACGGGACTGGCCGGCGCTGCGGGCACGGCTGCGGGCCGAGCACCGGGAGATCCACGCGGCGCTCGCGGCGGGGGAGGGCGTGCGCGCGGCCGACCGGATCGAGGCGCACATCCGCGCGTTCCACGGGCGGCGGCTCTCCCGGCCCGGCCCGGCCTGACCCGGACCGGCCGGCCGGCCGCACACCCGCTCCGGGGAACGCGCACCCCGATCCGGTGGGCGGCGCCGGGAGCGGTGCGCGTCCGGCGGGGTCCGGGGCCGTCGGGACCGCGGGCGGTCGTAGGCTCGCCGCCGTCGCGGGCCGGGCGGCCCGCCGGAGGGAGCCCCGTGACCGCGTCCGCCGTCCCCGACGAGACCGTGCTCGCCGTCTCCGCGCGGCACCGTCGCGCCCTGGCCGACCTGCTGGGGTCGCTGGATCAGGAGGCACTCGCCCACCCCAGCCTCTGCACCGAGTGGGACGTGCGCACCGTCGCCGGGCACGTCGCGTCGGTGCTGACGATGAACCTGGGGACGCTGGTCGTGGACATGGTGACCGCCCGCGGCAGCGCGGACCGGGCCATCGACCGGGCGGCCCGCCGGGTCGCGGCGCGCCCCGTGCCGGAGATCGCCGCGATCCTGCGCACGCACGCCGACAGCCGGTTCGCGATCCCCGGGGTCGGGCTGCGGGGCCCGATGACCGACGTCCTGGTGCACACCGCCGACATCGCGGTCCCGCTCGGGCTGCCCCACGACCCGGACCCCGCCGACGTCCGGATCGCGCTGGACTTCGTGGTCGCCGGGCGGCCGCGCGCGTTCACCACCCGCGGGCGGCTCGACGGCCTGCGTCTGGTCGCCGACGACGCCGGGTTCGCCCACGGCGAGGGAGCGCAGGTCCGCGGCCGGGGGATCGACGTGCTGGTCGCCGCCTGCGGGCGGCCCGCCGTGCTCGACCGTCTCGACGGCGACGGCGTCGCCGTCCTGCGCGAGCGGCTGGGCTGAGCCGGGCCGCCGCCGCCCGGCCGCGACCCCGGGGCGTGCGGGTCAGGCCGTGGCGTCGCGGTGCAGTCCCAGGAGGTGCACGTAGGCCGCGGCGGCGAGCGGGATCGAGTCGCGCTCGCCGTCGGTGAGCTCGCGGCGGACCTTGCCCGGCACCCCGGCGACCAGCGACCCGGGCGGCACGACGGTGCCCTGGGTGAGCACGGCGCCGGCGGCGATCAGCGAGCCCGCGCCGACGTGCACGCCGTTCATCAGCACCGCGCCCATGCCGACCAGCACGTCGTCCTCCACGGTGCAGCCGTGCACGACCGCACGGTGCCCGACGGTGACGCCGTCGCCGATCGTCGCGGGGAAGCCGGGGTCGGCGTGCAGGACGCTGCCGTCCTGGATGTTGGTGCGGGCGCCGATGGTGATCGGGGCGAAATCGGCCCGGATGACGCACGTGTACCAGATCCCGGACTCCGCGCCGATGCTCACCTGCCCGGCGAGGACGGCGCCGGGGGCGACCCAGGCGTCGTCGTGGACGGTGGGGGTGTGGCCGTCGATGCTGATCACGCGGGTCAGCCTAGGGCCGCGCGGAAGGCGTCGAGCACGTCGTCGGTGAACAGCACGAACCGGACCTCGGTGACCGAGGTGGGGGTGTCGCGCACGGTGGTCACCGCGATCCGCGCGGCGTCGGGCACCGGCCAGCCGTACACCCCGGCCGAGACGGCGGGGAACGCGACCGAGCGCGCGCCCAGCTCGTCGGCGACGCGCAGCGACTCGGCGTACGCGCTCGCCAGCAGGTGCGAGCGGTCCTCGCGGCGCGAGTGCACCGGCCCGACGGTGTGGATCACCCAGCGCGCGGGCAGGTCCCCGGCGGTCGTCGCGACGGCCCGGCCGGTCGGCAGCCCGTCGGGCCACTGCCGCTCGCGCAGCCGGCGGCACTCGGCCAGGACGGCGCGCCCGCCGCGGCGGTGGATCGCCCCGTCGACCCCGCCGCCGCCGAGCAGGCTGGAGTTGGCGGCGTTGACGATCGCGTCCACCCGGGCCTCGGTGATGTCGCCGCGCTCGCAGACGATGGTCATCGGTCCTCCCGCAGCCGTCCCAGCAGCGGGATGGCGTCGATCTTGTCCTGGGTGAGGGAGTCCCAGACGATGCCGCCGTCGGGGCGGTCGCGCCGGTGCTCCCGGCAGTCGAGGACCCGCTCGGGCGTGACGACGAGGTCGACCGGCGCGTCGTGCGACGCCCACGGGACGACGCCCGCGTCGCGCAGCTGCAGCTCGTGCACGGTGGTGACGACCGGTGTGTCGTCGGAGATCAGCCCGGCCGCACGGGCGAGGGCGAACTCGAGGTCGGCGAACCCGCCGCCCTTGCCGAGCCGGGCGCCGTCGGCACCGACGGCCACGCAGCCGGTGACGACGAGGTCGACCGGCTCCAGCTCCTCGACGGCGACCCGGCGCGCCGAGCGCGTCGCGTTGCGGATCGACACCGCGCGCCGCGGCGGGTCCGCGAGGTGGTCGGGGTCGAGCAGGAAGAACGGGTCGTCCTCGGCGAGGCGGGGCACGGCCATGTAGACGGTCTTGCCGTCCTCCAGTGCGTACTGCCGGACGGGCAGCTGTGCGGAGTCCGGGTTGGACTTGACGGTGCGGGCCGCACGCCACACGTCGAGCTCGCGCAGCCGGCGCGCCGCGGCCTCGGCGCCGACGAAGTTGGAGATGCGGTTGCGCGCGCCGGGGAACCGGGCCGCCCGCTGCTCGGTCAGCGCGGTCCAGACCTCCTCGCGCAGCTCCGCCTTGCGCGCCAGGGCCCGCGGGTCGCCCCCGGCGTCGTGGTCGTGTCGGCGGCTCGTCACCCCGGTCGCCTCAGTGCTCGCGCAGCGCCTCGATCAGCTCGTCCCTGGTCATGTCCGAGCGGCCCTCGATGCCGACCTTCTGCGCCTGCGCGTACAGCTCGTCCTTCGTCCGGTCCTCGTAGTCGCCCTGCTCGCCGCCGCGCCGCCCCACGGTGGAGCGGCCCTGCGCCGCCGCGGCGTTCGCGATGCGCGCGGACTTCTCCTTGGAGTTGCCCTCCTCGCGCAGCCGCTCGTACATCTCCTCGTCCTTGATGCTGCTCGCCATGGACCGGGACTACCCGCCGACCAGGGCCGCCAACCGGTCGAGCAGCGCGGCCTGCCCCTTCACGATCTTCTCCCGCGCGGTGGGCAGGTCGAACCAGGCGGCGCGGTCGATCTCGGGGAAGCGCACGGTGCGCCCCGAGCGCGGCGGCCACTCCAGCTCCACCCAGCTGCCGTCGTCGACCCGCTCGGCGACGGCGTCGGCGCCGGTGAAGCCGCTCCCGTCCAGCGCGAACGCGGTGACGGTCTTGCGGGACTGGCGCACCGTGCCCAGCTCGACCGGCTCGCCGTCGGGCGGCGGGACACCGATCTCCTCGGTGAACTCGCGGCGCGCGGCGTCGACCGGTGACTCCTCCGGCCCGTGCTCGCCCTTGGGCAGCGACCAGGCGTGGGCGTCCTTGCGGGCCCAGAACGGTCCGCCCATGTGGCCGAGCAGGACCTCGGGGCCGTTCTCGCCGGTCCGGTGCAGCAGCAGTCCGGCACTGGTCACGGGAGGCACGACGCCATCATGGCACCGGAGGCCGGTCGAGCCGGTAGACGTGGCACAGCGGCGGGTCGGCGGGGTTGTCCGGCGGCAGGTCGCCGCTGGCGACGCGGCGGAAGCCGGCCTTCTCCAGCGCCCGCCACGACGCCCGGTTGCCGGCGCTGACCGGCACGACGACGCACGTCGCGTCGGGGTGGCGCGCCCAGCCGCCGTCGACGGCGGCGGTGATCACGCGCGGCCCCAGCCCGCGTCCGGTCAGCTCGAGCGGGCCGATGAGGTAGTCGACGGTCAGCGCACCGGGCCCGACGGGGTGGATCGGGGCGATGAGGGCGGCCTCCTCGGGGTAGTCGCGCCAGCGGGCCCGCTGCACCAGCCCGACCGGCGTGCCCGCGAGCTCGACGACGAGGTCCTCGCCCGGCTCCTGCCCGCGCAGGCCGGCCCCGAAGTCGCGTTCGAGGGCCTCGTCGGTGGTGTCGTGGAACCACCAGCGGTGCACGTGCGGGGCGTCGAGCCAGCGCCGCAGCCGTGGCAGGTCGGCGCGGACCAGCGGGCGCAGGGTCACCGCCCCGGCCACGGGGTCGCGGGGCGCCGGGCTCATCCGCGCGACGGTAGCGGGAGCCGCCCGCGCCGCCCACGGGATTCGCGACGGCCCGGTCCTCCCCGCGGTGCCCACGGATTCGCGACGGTCCGGTCCTCCCCACGGACGAGCGGGCGCGCCCGGGCATCTCGTCCTCCTCGCCGATCCGGACCGGTCGCGCGGCGGCCTATCGTCGACGTGCCGGACGGCGAGGGCCGCGCGGCGAGGGGGGACGACGATGACGGGCGAGGACACCGCACCGCAGCCGGCGCGGCCGTCGGGCGACGCCGGGCCGCCGGCACCGACCGGCCGGCGCCGCTGGGGCCGGCGCGAGTACACGCCGGAGGAGATGGCGGCGGCGAAGAAGGCCTGGCGCGACGCGATGCCCTGGGACCACCCGATGTCGCGCGGGGACAAGGTCCTGGTCTTCTCCACGCTGGGCCTGCTGGCGTTCATGCTGGTCACGATGCCGCTGCGGCCGTTCCTGCTGGCCTCGCACCCGGTGGCGCTGGCGGCGGTGACCGGCAGCCTCTCGGCGGTCGGTGCCGGCGCCGCGTTCGCCCGCATCGGCGAGGCGCAGCTGTGGGTGGTCGTCGCGGCCGGGGTCTTCGGAATGATCAAGTTCGACTGGCTGTTCTGGCTGGCCGGACGGCGGTGGGGCGAGAAGATCGTCGCGCTCTGGGCGCCGGGGGACCTGGCGAAGCGGTTCGTCGGGCGGGTCCGGAGCTGGCCGCGGTGGGCCATGCCGATCGCGGTCGTCGCCGCGGCGCTGCCCGGCATCCCGGCCGCGGCGGTGTTCGCCGTCGCCGGGCTCGGGCGGATGCGCCTGGCGACCTTCCTGCTGTTCGACGCGGTCGGCGCCGCCCTGATCACCGGGCTGGTCGCCGGTCTCGGCTTCGGGCTCGGGCAGAGCGCGGTCGACGTCGTGCTCGCGGTCGACAAGTACGCGCTGTGGATCAGCCTGGCGCTGGTCGTGCTGGTGTCGGTGCGCGCGGGTCGCAAGGCGAACCGTGAGCAGGCGGCGGCCGGCGCCCCGGGCGGGCCGGCCGCCTGACCCGCCCGCCACGACCCGCCCGCCACGACCGGACGGGTCAGGACGGTCAGGACGGGTCGGTCACGGCCGCCCCGAGGCGTTCCCTCAGCCCGCTGGCGCGTCCCGCGGGGCGCGCGACCGCGGCCCGCACGGCGTCCTCGGTGCCGATGATCCGCACCGACTCCTTGGCCCGGGTCACCGCGGTGTAGAGCAGCTCGCGGGTCATCAGCGGCGAGTCGGCGGGCGGGAGCACGACGGTGATCCGCTTGAACTGGCTGCCCTGGCTGCGGTGCACCGTCATGGCGTGCACGGTCCCGACACCGCCCAGGCGGGCCGGTTCGAACGCGACGTGGCCGTTGTCGCGGGGGAACACCGCGCGCCGCCCGTCCCCGGTCCGGACGACGACGCCGGTGTCGCCGTTGAACAGGCCCAGGTCGTAGTCGTTGGTGGTGACCAGCAGCGGGCGGCCGGGGTACCAGGGCGCCTCGGCGGCGAACCCCGGGCGGGCGGCCTCCACCCACCGCTCGATCTCCGCCGTCCAGCGGGTCACGCCGTGCGGGCCGCGGCGGTGTGCGCAGAGCACGCGGTGGTCGTCGAGCACGCGCAGCGCGGCGCCGGCGTCGCCCGCGTCGGCGGCCCCGATGACGTCGACCGCGGCGCGGGTGACGTCCTGACGGAAGGTGTCGAGGCGGCGCGGCTCGATCTCGGCGGCGTCGCCCGCGACGAACGCCAGGTCCGCCGCGCCGGTGTGCAGCAGCGCGACCGCGGCGTCGCCGTCGCCGAGCTGCACGGCGCGCGCGAAGTCGGCGATCGCGCCGCCGAAGCGCCAGTTGCGTTCGAGCCGGACCACGCCGTTGCCGACGACGACGGGCTCGCCCGCGGCCGCCGGTCCGGCCGGGGCGCCCCCGGTCGGGGTGACGGGCCGCTCGGCGCGGAACGCCCCGCACGCGGCCAGCGCCTCCTGCAGCTCCGGCTCGGCGCGCCCGTCGGCGGCGGCGAGGTCGCCGAGCACCGCCCCGGCCTCGACCGAGGCGAGCTGCTCCGGGTCGCCGACCAGCACCAGCCGCGCGTCCGGGCGGACCGCCTCGAGCAGGCGGGCCATCATCGTCAGCGACACCATCGACGTCTCGTCGACGACCACGACGTCGTGCGGGAGCCGGTTGCCGCGGTGGTGGCGGAACCGGCCCGACGTGCCGCGCGACCCGAGCAGCCGGTGCAGCGTCGACGCGGTCACCCCCGACACCGCGGCCCGGTCGCCGGCGGGCAGCCGGCCGTGGGCCTCGGCGACGGACTGGGTCAGCCGGGCCGCGGCCTTGCCGGTCGGGGCGGCCAGCGCCACCCGCAGGCCCGGCGCGCCGGCCGGGTGGTCGGCGCGGTGCAGGTCGTGCAGGACGGCGAGCAGCGCCGCCACCGTCGTCGTCTTGCCGGTGCCGGGCCCGCCGGCGATCACCGCGACCGGGCGCAGCGCGGCGACCGCGGCGGCCAGGCGCTGCCGCTCGGCGCCCGGCTCGCCGAGCAGCCGGTCCAGCGCCGCGCACAGCCGGCCGGGGTCGACGGCGGTGACCGGCCCGGAGCGCGCGGTGAACTCGCGCCGGACCAGCTCCTCCTCCTGCCAGTAGCGCTCCAGGTAGAGCAGGTCGCCGAGCAGCCGCAACGGGCGCCCCGGCGGGGCGTGCTCGCCGACGGCGACCAGCGGGCTGGCCGCGCACGCGTCGCGCCAGGCGGCGGGTGCGGGCCACGGCAGGACCGAGACGTCGACCGCGACCTCGCCCTCGCCGGACGTCGTCGCGGCGGCGGTCGCGAGATCGACGCACACCGAGCCGTTGCGGATCGCCCGGACCGCGAGCGCCGCGGCGAGGACGACCTCCTCGGGCTCGGCGCCGTCCGGGCCGGCCGGGGCGGCGCCACCGGGCGCGCCGGTCGGGTCGCCCCGGCCGCCGAGCGCGGCGAGCCTGCGGGCCACGTGCACGTCGCCGGGGGCGAGGACCTCCGCCTCGTTGAACGCGGCGAGCACCCCGGTCGCGGTGCGTGCCGCCCGCGGACCGTACGGGTCCCGCTCGGCGTCGGCGGCGGCCGGGCCGGGCCGGGTGCCCGGCGCCCTCCGCGCCGCGCCGGTGCTCGTCGTGCTCACGGGGCGCCTCCGTCCAGCAGGTCCGACAGCTCCTCGACCAGCGCCGCGGGCGGACGCCAGGCGAACACCCCGCACGGCGCGGCCAGCGGGCCGGTCCCGGTGACGGGCGTGGCGGGCCCGCACATGCCGCGCAGGAACAGGTAGCCGACCCCGCCCAGGTGGGTCCCGGGGTCGTAGCCGGGCAGCCGCCAGCGCAGGAAGCGGTGCAGCGCGACGGCGTAGAGCAGCGCCTGCAACGGGTAGTGCGCGTCGGTCATCGCGGCGACCAGGCGGTCCGCGGTGTAGTGCGCGGCGGTCAGTGGGTCCCGCCCGGACGGCCCGACCGGGCCGAGCCAGTTGGTCTTGTAGTCCACGACCAGGAACCGGTCGGTCCCGTCCCCGCCCCGCACGCGCAGCACCGAGTCGATGCTGCCGGTCAGGTAGCCGCGCAGCGGCTGACCGGCCAGGTCGGGGGAGTCGAGCAGGTCGGCGTAGCCGTGCAGCGGGTCGCCCGGCCCGAGGTGGCGGCGCACCGCGGCGGCGAGCCCGGCCAGCGTGAGCCGCCCGGACGGGGAGTCCCCGCCGCACAGCGGCAGCTCGAAGTCGAGCTCGGAGAGCCGGTCGCGGGGCGCGACGTCGGCGAGCGCCAGCCCGGACGCGACGGGGCCGAGCGGGGTGCGCAGCACCGGGACCAGGGCGTCGGCGAGCGCGTCCGGGTCGAGGTCGGCGGGCTGGTGGCGCAGCTCCTCGGTCACGTGTGCGACCACCTCGGCGCGCAGCGCGTCGTCGCCGCGGGCGGCGACGGTGGTGTCGAGGTGCTCCAGGACGGCGTGCACCAGCGTGCCGAACCCGGTGCCCGAGGGCAGGTCCGCCATCGGGGAGCCGAACGCGGCCGGGTCGGTCCCGTCGCCGGCCGGGGCGGGCGCGACGGCCGGGAGCGGCCCGGCGGGCTCGTCGACGATCCCCTCGGCCTCGGGCTCGCTCAGCACGCCCGGGGCCGGCGGCTCGGGCTCGGCGTCGGGCAGCAGGTGCGGGTGGTGCGCGGCGTGCGCCGCCGCGGTCAGCGCGGTGTAGGAGGTGCGCCGCCACGCGGTGTCCAGGGTGCGGGTGAACCGCGCGACGTCGAGCCGGTCGCCGGGCTCGCGCGGTGCCCGCTCGGCCGGGTCGCGGTCGTGCAGGGTCTCCACCGACGCCCCGCACGGCCCGAGCCGCGTGCGCAGCACGTCCAGCGCGTTCGCGTCGCCCGGCACCTTCACCGACGGTTCGGGCTGGGTGCCGGGGCCGCCCCGCCCGAACAGGATCCGGTGCAGCGACGAGGCCGCCGTCGTCGTGCCGGGGACCCACCAGGCGACGACCTGGCTGCAGGCCCGTGTCATCGCGACGTAGAGCAGCCGCAGGTCCTCCCCGGCCTCCTCCGCCTGGTGCAGCGCGATCCGCCGCGCCCGGTCCGGCCCGGTCGACCCGCCGACGTCGAGCAGCCGCCGCGCACCGGCCTCGCCGGGCGGGGTGTCGTGGTAGAGCAGCGTCTCCGGGGTCTCGTCGACCCACCGGTCCCAGGCGAAGGGCAGGTAGACCACGGGGAACTCGAGACCCTTGGAGCGGTGCACGGTCACGATCTGCACCGCGTCGGCGTCGGACTCGAGGCGGCGGCTCCGCTCGGCGGTGGTGTCGCGGGCGGCCTCCCCGATCCGGTGGCGCAGCCACTCGGTCAGCGCGGTCGGCCCGAGGTGGCGCTCCAGCGCGGCCGAGTGCAGCACCTGCCCCACGTGGCGCAGGTCGGTGAGGTCGCGCTCGCCGTCCGGGCGGCGCAGCAGCCGCTCGGCGGGGGCATAGCGGGCGAACACCGCCTCCTGCAGCGCGGCGACCCCCCGCTCGGCCAGCACCTGGTGCCAGGCCCGCAGGTCGGCGCCGAGCTGGTCGACCAGGCGCTCGGCGTCGGCGCCGCAGAGATCGGCGACCGAGTGACCGACGAATCGGGTCAGCGCCGCGGAACGCAGCCGCAGTGAGCGCTGCGGCTGCTCCACGGCCTCCAGCAGGGTCAGCCACTCCGCGGCGACGGGTGTGCCGAACACGCTGCTCGACCCGGTCAGCACGGCCGGGACCCCGGCCCCGGCGCAGGCGTCGCGCACCAGCACCCCCTGGGCGTTGGTGCGGACCAGCACGGCGACCTGCCCGGGGCGCAGCGCCGCGCCCTCGAAGGTCGCGCTGCCGTCGAGCAGCCGGGACAGGTCGACGGCGACGTCGCGGGCCACGACCGCGCGCGCTCCCTTGGCCCGGGCCAGGCCGCGTCCGGTGAGGTCGAGCCGGTCGCGGTCCACCACCCGCAGCCGCAGCGGCGCGTCGTGGTGCGCACTGAGCCGCCGGCCGGTGTGGTGGGCCCGCACCGGGTGCACGACGATGTCGCGCTCGCCGAGCGCGGACTCGCCGAACACGCCCTCGAGCGCGGTCAGCAGCGCCGCGTCGCTGCGCCGGTTGGTGTCCAGGGTGCGCCGGCCCGCCGCGGCGTCGGCGGCCTTCAGGTAGCTGTGCACGTCGGCGCCGCGGAACGCGTAGATGGCCTGCTTCGGGTCGCCGATCAGGACCAGCGTGGTGCCGGGGGCCTCGTGGAAGGCCAGCGACAGGATCTCCCACTGCAGCGGGTCGGTGTCCTGGAACTCGTCGACCAGGACGACGGAGAACCGCGACCGCAGCCGCTCCCGGGCCGCCGGGCCGCGCACCGGGTCGCGCAGCGCGGCGGCGAGGCGGGTCAGCATGTCGTCGTAGCTGTAGATGCGGGCCCGGCGCTTGCGGGCGTCGACCTCGCGGCGCACCGCCGCGGCGAACCCGTGACGGGTCGCGGCCGGGGTGGTGGGGTCCGCGTCGCGGGGTTCCAGCTCGGCCTGCGGGTCGGCGACCGCGCGCCGGGCCAGGGCCAGCGCCGCGGTCCGGTCGAAGGCCGGGCGGCCCGCGTTCGGGGCGGCGTACTTGCGCACGTAGAAGTCGTCGACGACCTCGGTCACGACGTCGTCGACGTGGTCGACGAACTCCGCGTCCGGGTCGTTGTCCCCGGCGACGCCGAGCCCGGCCAGCATCTGCATGCAGAACTGGTGGGTGGTCGCGATCGTCGCCGCGTCGAACGAGGCGGACGCGGCGGCCAGCCGGGCGCGGCGCCGCTCCAGCTCGGCCGGCTCGGCGGCGGCCAGGTGCGCGACGACCGGGTCGGCCTCCGGCGGCGGGGGCGCGGCCCCGGCCGCGACCGCCGCGAGCGCCCGCTCGGTGTCGACGAGCCGCTCCCGGACCCGCTCGCGCAGCTCCTGGGTGGCGTCGCGACCGAAGGTCACCAGCATCAGCCGGTCCAGCTCGGCGACGCCCTCGGCGACGTAGCGGGTCGCGAGCGCGGCGATCGTGTACGTCTTGCCGGTGCCGGCGCTCGCCTCCAGCACGACGGTGCCGGTCGGCAGCGGGCCGTCGACGGCGAAGGTCGGGGCGGAGAGCAGTCCGGTGCTCACGGTGCGTCCTGCCTCTCGTGGTCGAGCAGCGGGGCCCACAGGCGCACGGCCAGCTCCCCGAAGCGGGTGGGTTCGGCGCCGGACCCGGGCTCGGGCGTGACGATCAGCGGCCCCCCGGAGCCACCCCGGACGAAGACGTGCGGGGCCTCGGTGTGCTCGAAGCGCGACCACTCGCTCTCGGCCGCGGCGTGCGCGTTGGGCGGGGCGACCCCGCGGGCGCGGTTGCGGGCGTAGACCGCCCCCGCGTCGGTGGGCAGCGGCAGCGGCGCGCGCAGGCCCTCGCGGCGCAGCGCGACGAGGTCGGCCAGCACGCGGCGGGCCGTCGCCGGCTCGACGGGGCCGAGCACCGAGCGGGCCGCGCCGCCGGGCCCGCGGCCCACCGTCACCGCCGTCCAGGGCCGGTCCGGGTGCGCCGCGGTGAGCGCGAGCAGCTGCACCCACGCCCGCAGCCGGTGCTTGGCCTTGAGCCGCGAGTACTCCACCCGCACGACGACGTCGCCGTGCAGCCCCGGCACCGTCCCCGCGACGGTGGCGCCGTCCTGCGCGGTGCCCGTGAGCTGCGCGAGCAGGTCCTGCGAGGTCGCCTCGCCCGTCGCGACCGTCGCCGCGACCGCGACCAGCGGCTCCACCTGCCCGCCCACCTCGGTGAGCACGCGGTGCCCGATCCCGCCGGGCGGCAGGTCCCCGCGCAGCGTCTCGGCCCGCGCGACCGCCTGCGGGGCGGCCCCGGCGAGCCGGTCGGCGAGCAGCCGGTCGCCGATCTTCCAGGTGGCGAGCCCGTCGAGCTCGACGGGCAGCGCGTCGTCGGGCTCGGCGTTCTCCTCCGGCGCCAGCACGCGCACGCGCTGGCGCAGGAACGCCCGCACCGGGTGCTCGACGAAGGCGACCAGCTCGTCGAGCTCGACCACGCCGTCGGCCGGGTCGTCGGGCGGGGGCAGCGGCGCGCCGCCGAACAGCGCGGTGGCCGCCCGCGGCCCGGCCGCGGCCTCGGCGCCGCGCAGGGCGGCGCGGTCGAAGCTGAACGGCCCGGACGCGAGCAGCCCGCCGCGGCGGAAGTTGCGCCGGTCGAACGGCTGCAGCGGGTGGCGGGCCCGCAGCATCTGCGAGGCCCGCTCCGGTGTCCCGGTCCGCACGCAGGCGTCGATCGCGTCGCACAGCTCGCCGATCGGCACCGACGGCGGGCGCTCGGCGCCGGTGCGCTCGTCGGCACCGGAGGACACGACGACGAGGTGCTCGGTGGCCGAGCACAGTGCGTCGAGCAGCAGCTGGCGGTCCTCGCCGCGCGGGTCGCGCTCCCCGACGACGGGGTCGCGGGCCAGGACGTCGTCGCCGTCGGCGGCGCCGGCCCGGGGGAAGACGCCGTCGTCGCAGCCGAGCAGGCACACGACCTTGTGCGGCACCGCCCGCATCGGCACCAGGGTGGCGACGGTGAGGGTGCCGGTGCGGAAGTTCGCGCGGCTGGGTCGCCCGCGCAGCCGCTCGGCGAGCAGGCCGCGCACGTCGGGCAGGTCCAGGTCGACGCCGGTGGCCTGCGGGCCCGCCGAGTCGACGACGTCGGCCAGCTCCGCGCGCGCCTGACCGGCCTGCCAGGCGTCGGCCGGAGCGGTGTCGGTCAGCGCCTCCAGCCCCTCGGTCAGGGCCGCGACCCAGCGGGTGAGCGGCTGCGGGCCGCGCAGCGCCTGCAGCACCGTGCCGAGCCGGTCGAGGATCTCGGCGAGCCGGCCGACCAGGTCGACGTCGGAGGAGTCGACCTCGTCGAGCGGCAGCGCCGTGCCGAGCCAGGCCGGCGCGCCCGGGGTCTCGGCCATCGCGACGCCGACCAGGAGCCGGTCCAGCCCGGCCCGCCAGGTGTTCTGCCCGATGCCGTCGAGCCGGTAGGGGGCGCGGTGCGCGGCGTCGAGCCCCCACCGGACCCCGGCCGCGGCGACCAGCTCGGACAGCCGCTCCAGCGCGTCGTCGTCGAGGCGGAAGCGGCGGCGGACCGGGGCGGAGGCGACCAGGTCGAGCACCTGCGAGGCGCTGACCCGCGACCCGGCCAGCTCCAGCAGCGTGGACACCGTGCCGAGCAGCGGGTTGGCCTGGCGCAGGGCGCGGTCGGCGAGCCGGACCCGCAGCAGGTGGCCGGGGTGCAGCTCCTCGCGCGACGGACCGGCCCCGGCGTCGGTGCCCGCATCGGGCGCGAGCCCGAACGAGGCGGTGATCAGCGGGGCGAACACCTCGATGTCCGGGCACATGACCACGATGTCGCGCGGCTCCAGCCCCGGGTCGGCGGCCAGCAGCCCGAGCAGCACCTCGCGCAGCACCTCCACCTGCCGGTCCGGACCGTGGCACGAGTGGAGCACCACGCTGCGGTCGGCCGGGTCGAGCAGCGGCCGCTCCCCGGGCGGCGGCGGGGCGGTGTCGTCGCGCAGGGACTCCTGCAGGCGCCGCAGCAGGGACGGCTCGCCGGCGGGCGGCGCGGGCGCCGGGTGGTGGGTGTCGCGCACCCCGGGCCCCGCGGCGGGCAGCCGCAGGGCGAGCTCGCGGGTGTCGCGGCCCAGCGAGCGCAGCAGCGGGTGCCGCACGGCCCCGGCGCTGGTGTCGGCGGCCCGGGCCGGTGGCGCCGCGGTGCGGCCCTCCCGCACCGCGGACCACATCGCGGGCGAGGGGTGGGGCAGCCACAGGTGCACCGCGCGGTGCGCGGCCAGCGCCTCCAGCACGGCGAGGTGCTCGGCGGCCAGCCGGGTCGGGCCGAACAGCGACAGGCGCGCGCCGACCTCGTGCCCCGGGTCGGCGCCGGCCCGCAGCGCCGCCACGGCCCCGGCGAGGCGTTCCGCGGGCCCCGGGACCCCGAGCGCGGCGCGCAGCCGCCGCCACAGCTCCGGCTGCCAGGTCAGGTCGGGGGGCACGTCGTCGTGCCCGGCGTGCCAGCGCTCCAGCAGGCCGGGCCGGTGGGTGGCGTAGGTGGCGAACAGCCCGGCCAGGGTGCGGGCCAGCGCGTAGCGGCGGCCCTGCCCGCCGCGCTCCAGGTGCGCGGCGAGCGCGGCGAACCGGTCCTCGCCCGAGGCGACCGCCTCGTCGACCAGCTCCAGCACCGGCCACACCGAGCGCCCGGGCGCCCACGGGTCGGTCGCGGCGTCGGTACCGGTCACGTGCGCGACGACCCCGCCCAGCAGCGCCGCCGGGGCGGGGAACCGGACGTTCGCGCAGACGCCGCCGGTGCCGCCGCCCGCGCCGAGCCGGTGCGAGAGCCGCTGGGCCAGCCAGCGCTCGACGCCCCGTTCGGGCACCGCGACGATCTCGGGCGCGAACGGGTCGCCCGCCCCGTCCGCGAGCACCCCGGCGAGGGCCTCGACGAGGGTGTCGGCGCGTTCGGCGCGGTGGATCTCGAGCACGGACCGCACGGTAGCGGCGCCCCCCGACAGGATCGGGGCGGCCCCACTACCAGGAGGACACGCGGTAGTCCTTGAGGAACACCCCGTGCAGGTCCTGCCCGGACTCCCCGGCGACGATCGGGTGGTAGACGCGGGCGGCGCCGTCGGACAGGTCCAGCGGCGCGTGGAAGCCCTCGTCGGCCAGGCGCAGCTTCGTCGGGTGCGGTCGCTCGTCGGTGATCCAGCCGGTGTCCACCGAGGTCATGAGGATGCGGTCGGTCGCGAACATCTCCCCGGCGCTGGTGCGGGTGAGCATGTTCAGCGCGGCCTTGGCCATGTTGGTGTGCGGGTGCCCCGGCGCCTTGTAGCCGCGGCCGAACACCCCCTCCATCGCCGAGACGTTCACGACGTACTTGTTGCGCGACGGCGACGCGGCCATCGCCGCCCGCAGCCGCGAGACCAGCACGAACGGTGCGGTCTGGTTGCAGAGCTGCACCTCGAGGAGCTCGAGCGGGTCGACGTGCTGGACGTGGTCGACCCAGCTGTTGACCGCGGCGGTGTCGGGCAGCAGCCCGCCGGCGTCGACGAGCGCCCCGCCGGTGGCGCGGCCGGGCGCCGCGGGGGCGGTGGTCGCCAGCGCCGCCAGCTCCCGCCCGCCGGGCAGCGACAGCACGGCCGGGTGCTCGCGCGCGGCGGTGCAGAACTCGACGATCTCGGGCAGGTCCCCGGGGGGCAGCGCCTCGGCCTCGGCCGCCTCCAGCGCGGCGTAGGAGCCGGGGGAGCGGCGGACGGTCTGGGCGGCGTTGTTGACCAGCACGTCCAGCGGGCCCGCGGCGGCGACCTCGTCGGCGAGCGCGACGACCTGGGTGGGGTCGCGCAGGTCGACCCCGACGACGCGGAGCCGGTGCAGCCAGTCGGCGGCGTCGTCGAGGGCGGCGAAGCGGCGGGCCGCGTCGCGCGGGAAGCGGGTGGTGACCGTGAGGTGCGCGCCGTCGCGCAGCAGCCGCAGCGCGATGTACATCCCGATCTTCGCGCGGCCGCCGGTGAGCAGGGCGCGGCGCCCGGTGAGGTCGGTGCGGGCGCCGCGGTGCGCGTGGTGCTCGGCGGCGCAGTCCGGGCAGAGCTGGTGGTAGAAGGCGTCGACCGTGGTGTAGCGGGTCTTGCAGACGTAGCAGCCGCGGGCACGGTGCAGCGTCCCCGCGCTCGCGCCGGGGGCGGAGGAGACCAGCGGGATCCCGGCCGTCTCGTCGTCGATGCGCCCGGTCGCGCCGGTCGCGGTCGCCGCGGTCACCGCGGCGTCGGACGCCTTCTCCGCCTGCCGCTTCTCCGCCCGGCGGCGCAGCCGCACCGACTTCCAGATCCGGGCGGTGGCCCGGCGGACGGCGACGGCGTCGGGGTGCTCGGGCGGCAGCCCGTCGACGGCGGCCAGCACCCGCAGGGCGACGGCGAGCTCGTCCGGGTCGATGCCGGGGCTGGACATCGAGGGTGCGCTCCTGGGATCGGCCGGTCGGGTCGGCCCCAGTCTAGGAGGCGATCCTGGGGGCGGTGCCGACCTCCTCGGCCATCTCCTCGAACACCGCGATGTTCAGCTCGAACGCGAGCACCGCCTCGGCCAGCAGCCGCTCGCGCTGCGGCGCGGTCAGCGGGGCGGTGTCGAGCAGCGCGCGGTAGCGGGTGCGGAACCGCGACGGGCTGCCCAGCGCGGAGAAGTCGTAGAACAGCCGCCCGGGGCCGTCGAGGCCGTAGGTGCGCTGCAGCATCCTCCCGATGACCTGGCCGCCGGCGAGGTCGCCCAGGTAGCGGGTGTAGTGGTGGGCGATCCAGCGGGCGGGGTCGGCGGCGCAGCCGCGCAGGCGCTCCGCGTAGGCCGCGGTCGCGGGCAGGATCCGGGGGACGCCGCCGCCCAGCGCGTCGAGGTCGGCGTGCAGGGCGGGGACCCGGCGCAGCTCGTCGATGACGAACGGCCCGGCGAGGGGGTCGGCGGCCAGCGCGTCGCCGGTGGCCTCGAGCGCGGTGTAGATCGCGACGTACTGCTCGGCGAGCAGGGTGTAGGCGGGCAGCGGGAGCGCGCCGTCGGTCAGGGCGGCCATGTAGGACGAGCCGTGTGCGCGCTCGTGGACGGCCTGGACGGCCTGGCGCAGGTCGGCGGACAGCGTGCCGGTGACGGGGGTCGCGGAGCCCATCGGCCCTCCTCGTGATCTGACACCGTGTCAGATCACGATGCTAGGGCCCCGCCGCGGGTAAGGCTAGCCTCAGTCGTGCGCAACCGTCGAGACCGCGCGCAGCACGGCGGCGACGGCGGTCTCGACGGCGGCGTCGAGCCGGTCGGGGGCGACGTCGACGACGCGGCGGCTCGACAGCGCCGCGGTGACGACCGCGGCCAGCACGGCCGGGTCGTCGTCGACCATCGAGCCCGCCCGCGCGCCCTCGCGCAGGATCGCGACGAGCCGGTCGCCGATGGGGTCGGCGTGTGCCGCGATCCGCCGGTACGCGGCGGGGTCCAGCGCCCCGGCGAGGGCCTGCCCGGGCGGCAGGTGGAACTCGGCGAGGCGGCGCAGCTGCATCCGGGCGAAGACGGCGAGCTTCTCCCGGGCACCGGACGCGCCGGCGGTCGCGGCGTCGAGCCCGGCGACGTAGCGCTCGGCCTCGTGCTCGACGAAGGCGACCAGCAGGGCCTGCCGGTCGGGGAAGTGGTTGTAGAGCGCGCTGCGCCCCACGCCCGCGGCGGCGGCCACGCCGGACAGGGTCACCGCGTCGAAGCCGCGGTCGTAGAGCTGGGCGCGCAGGGCGTCGAAGACCCGCGTGCGCACCTGTTCCCGGTGCGTGGCGAGCGAGCCCAGGACCTTCGGCACGCGGGCCAGTGTAGGCCCGCGTGCCGGTCGGGACTCAGAGCTGGGCGAGGACCTGCTCGACGCCGGAGACCTCGACGGTCGAGGGGACCGGCTCGACGGCCACCCAGGCGACGACGCCGTCGCGGATGATCGCGGCGTAGCGCTGCGAGCGGGTCCCGAGGCCGAACTTCGAGCCGTCCATGTCGAGGCCGGCGGCCGTGGCGAACTCGGCGTTGCCGTCGGCGAGCATCAGCACGGCGTCGCCGGCGCCGCGGGACTCGGCCCAGGCGCCGAGGACGAACGCGTCGTTGGTCGAGGTGCAGGCGACGGTGTCGACGCCCTTGGCCTTCAGCTCCTCCTGGCGCAGGACGTAGCCGGGCAGGTGGGTGTCGGAGCAGGCCGGGGTGAAGGCGCCGGGCACACCGAACAGGACGACGGTGCCGCTGCCCAGCACCGAGGCGCTCTGCACGGGCTTCGGGCCCTCGTCGGTCGGGGTCATCAGGGTGACGTCGGGGATCTGGTCACCGGCGGCGAGAGCCACGGCTCCTCCAGGGTGCGGGGTGGGACGGTCGGGGCAACCCTAGCCAGCCGCCGTCCCGCTCGGCCGGGCGTGGTCACCGGGGCCACACCGCCGCCGGGCACGCGCGGTACGGGCGCGCGGCCCGGCGGCCCCACGCCCCGTGCCCGGACGGGCGACGGCGCGTGGGGCCGGACCGGTCCGGTCGGCACCGGTCAGTGGCAGTGCGTCGACGCCGTCGGCGGCACGTCCAGGGCGGGGTTGCGGTCGAAGAACCCCGCCGGCTTCAGGGTGAAGCCGGTGTAGTCCACCGGCATGACCGGCCAGTCCTCCGGGCGCGGGAAGTGGGTCAGCCCGAAGGTGTGCCACAGCACGACGTCCTGGCCGTCGATGTCGCGGTCCGCGCGCACCCAGGACGGCAGCCCGGCGCCGCCCGGGTTCTGGTTGACGAAGTCGCCGGCGGAGTACCGCTCGGCCGGGTCGTAGCGGGTCACCCACAGCGCCCGGGACGCGAACGTCGCCCGCGCGTGGATCGACGACTGCGGGTCGGCCAGCAGGGTCGGCTGCCCGTTGGGGTGCAGGACGTAGCCGACGGGCTGCCCGAGCGCGTTGGTCCGCTCGGTGTTCACCACGTGCCACACCCGGCCGGTGCCGGGGGAGGCGTCGCGCTGCGCGTCGGACTCGCGGGTCAGGCGGGTGGCCGAGCGGCCGAACGCGTTGCCGTAGGGGTTGGCCCCGCCCATCGGGACCCGGACGGCCTCGACCTCCTCGACGGCGTTGGCGGTGCCGTCGACGGTCATGTCCAGCCGCGCGGAGAACAGGTGCTGGTGGAACGGCGCCCCGAGGCCGGGCGCGATCTCGGTGGCGTACTCGCCGGGCGTGCCGGAGGTGAACACGATGCCGGTGGCCTTGCACTCCAGCTCGATGGTGCCGTCGAGGTAGAGGTACCAGTAGAAGCCGTAGTCGTAGTTGCCGATCGGGGTGAAGAACGAGATCACCAGGCGGCGCTGGCGGCGGACCTCGCGGCTGCCGGTGAAGATGTCGGTGTGCTTCCAGAGGACGCCGTGGTCCTCCTCGTGCATGCAGATCGCGTTGCTGATGGTGCGCGGGTTGCCGAAGTCGTCGGCGATGGTGGCGTCGAGGTAGTGGATGTCGCCGAGGCAGTCGCAGCCCAGCTGCAGCGAGTCGGCGTAGCGGGCGAACATGTACTCGCCGCAGTCGAAGTAGTTCTGCCAGAAGCGCACCGGTGCCGGGTCGGCGTAGGGCACGACCATCTCGGCCACCGAGGCCCGGTAGCAGATCGGGCGCCCGTCGAAGGCGATCTGGTGCAGGGTGAGGCCCTCGCGCTCGTTGAAGCCGACGCGCAGGTCCCAGCGCCCCCAGCGGACCCGGCCGTCCTCGACGGTGAACGAGCGGCCCTCGGGCTGGGTGATCTCGATCGGCTTCAGGCCCTCCAGCGGCGGGCCCTGTACCTGCGGGTCGTCGAAGTTCCCGCTGGTCGCCGGCACCGGGACCACCCCGGTGTCGATCACGCGGTCGACCGTGCGGGCGGTGAGGTCGATGTAGGCGACGAGCCCGTCGACGGGGTGCGCCCAGGCGTGGTCGGCCTCGTGGTCCTGCCGGAACCCGAAGGCGCGGGCGATGCGGCGGCCCTTCTCCTCGGGGTAGTCGTAGACGCCCGCGGACAGCGGCACCGCACGCACCGACGCGGGGTCGAGGTCGCGCGCCGCCAGCGCGGCCAGCCAGTCCGGCGAGGCGTTGAGGACGTCCTCGATGAACTCGAACTCCGCGTCGATGATCGGCGGCTGCCCGTCGTGCTCGGGCTGCAGCTCGCGCACGGAGTCGAGCTCGCGCCGGGTCGCGGAGACGACGGCGTCGTGCGAGCGCCCGCTGCCCAGGTCGAGCAGCACCACGCGGAAGCGGCGGTCGGTGGCGGCGCCCGCGTCGTGCGCGAGGACCTCGTCCTTCGGCGGCTCCTCGGGCGCGAAGAACGCGTAGCGGACGTGCTCGTCCAGCAGCCCGGCGGCGTCGAGGACCTCGCGGACGGCGACGACCTCGGCCTCGGTCGTGGGGGCCAGCGGGTGGGCGGCCGTGGTGGTGCGCGGCGCGTCGACGGCGGTCATCGGAGATCCTCCTGGAGGTCGGTTCCCGCGGGACGTGTGGTCCCGGTCACGGGCGGACGGGATGTGCCGGAGTGTGCCGCGCCGACGCGGGTGAACACCATGCCCGCGACGAACGCGACCACGAGCACCCCGCCGATGACGCCGGCCAGCGCGGCCGAGCCACCGATCAGGGTCGGGAAGTTCGCGACGGTCAGCCCGAGGCAGGCGATCAGGCCGGCCAGGCCCAGCACGGGCGCGGCGACGGTGTGCCAGATCCGGGTGTCGGCGCGCGTGCGGCGGAAGAACACGAGCACCGCCGCGCAGGTCAGCGCCATCAGTGCCAGCACACCGAGGGTGGCGGTGCCCGCCATCCAGGCGAACACCTGGGTCACCGGGTCCATCCCGGTCACGGCGAACACCACGATCAGCGCCAGCGCGGTGCACGACTGGGCCAGCGACGCCGCGTGCGGCGAGGCGTGCCGGGCGTGGCTGCGGCCCAGCGCGGCGGGCATCGTCCCCGCGTTGCCGAGCGCGAACAGGTAGCGGGCCAGCACGTTGTGGAACGACAGCAGCGCCGCGAACAGGCTGGTGACCAGCAGGATCTGGGCGAGGTCCCCGCCGACGGGGCCGAGCACCGCGGTGATCGTGGTGACGATCATGGTGCCGGGGTCGGTGGACGCGCGGGCGACGGCGTCGGCGTCGCCCCACGCGGAGACCACGGCCCACGCCGAGAGCGTGTAGAACGCGCCGATGAGCACCAGCGCCAGGTAGGTGGCGCGGGGGACGGTGCGCTCGGGGTCGCGGGCCTCGTCGCGGAACACCGCGGTGGCCTCGAACCCGATGAACGAGGCGATCGCGAACATGATCGCGATACCGAGCGAGCCGGACAGGAACTGCGACGGCACGAACAGCGCCGTCGAGCGGCCCGGCCCGAGCCCGCCGGTCACGGCGACGACGGCGTCGAACACCAGCACGATCGCGACCTCGGCCACCAGCAGCGCCCCGAGGACCCGCCCGGACAGCTCGATGTGGCGGTAGCCCAGCACCCCGGCGACGAGCAGCGCGGCCGCCGCGTAGAGGTACCAGGGCAGCGACGGCCCGCCGTAGTGCTGCACGAGCGCGTCGACGGTCGCGCCGAGGTAGCCGTACACGGCCGCCTGCACCGCGGTGTAGGTGACCAGGGCGAGGAAGGCCGACCCGAGCCCGGGCGCGGCGCCGAGCCCGCGGGCCACGTAGGCGTAGAACGCGCCGGCCTCGGGCACGTGGCGCGACATCGCGCAGAAGCCGACCGCGAACAGCAGCAGGACCGCCGCGCACAGCACGAACGTCATCGGGAACGCCGCGCCGTTGCCCGCGGCCAGTCCCAGCGGGACGGTCCCGGCGACGACGGTCAGCGGCGCGGCCGCGGCGACGACCATGAACACGATCGAGCCGGCGCCGAGCGAGCCGCGCAGGCGCCCGGGCGCCGGCGGCGGTGACGAGGGCGGGTGGTGCGGTCGTGCGCTCACGGCAGCTCCTGGCGTCGGTCCGGTGGGTGCGGGAGAGGGCACCGTCGCCGCGCCGCGCCGGCCCGGGCAACGTCCGATCCCGTGTGGTGCGAATCACCGCGGGTGGTGTTCCCGTGCGGCGGGAACGGGCCGCCCGTTTTTCTCGTTCGACGCGTCGTGGCTGGTCACGGCGCCGACATCGCGAGCTAGTGTCCGCAGGGGAGGATCGCCGTCGAGCCGATGGGAGGGGACGCCGTGCTGCGTGACCGGTCACCCGTGCACGGCCTGGTCCGGCGCAGGCTGGGCTTCGCCGACGTCGTGGCCCAGTCGATCGCCGGGTCCGCACCGTCGGCGGCGATGGCGGCGACGCCGGTGATCGTCGCGGCGACGGCGGGTCCGGCGACGGTGTGGTCCTTCGTCGTCGCGACCGTGCTGGCGCTGCTCGTCGCGGCCTCGATCGCCCGCTTCACCCGCCGGATGGCCGCCCCGGGCGGGCTCTACACACTGACCGCGCAGGGCCTGGGATCCGGGCCGGCGTTCGCCGCCGGCGTGGCCGGGGTCGCCGGCTACCTGCTGCTGTGCGCGGCGGCGATCGCCGGTGCGGTCGCGTTCCTGGGGGCGCTGTGGCAGCCGTGGCTGTCCGGTCCCCCCGCGCGCACCGCGGCCGCGGTGGCCGTCGGCGCCGTGGTGACGGCGCTGGTGGTGCGCGGGGTCCGTCCCGCGGCCCGGGTCGTGCTGCTGGTCGAGGCGGTCGCGATCGCGGTGCTCGTCGGGGTGTTCGCGGTCCTGATCGCCGGCGGGCCGCTGCCCGGCCCCGGGACACCCGGCGCGGCGGGCGGCGCGGCGCCCGGCGGGGCGGGCGGGCTCGCCGCCGGGGTGCTGCCGGCGCTGGCCGCGTTCATCGGCTTCGAGGTCGCCACGTCGCTGGGCGCCGAGGCCCGGCGCCCGTTCCGCACGGTGCCGCGCGCGGTCGTCGCCACCGCGGCGGTGACCGGCGTGCTCTACGTCGTCGCGGCCGCCGTGCAGGTCGCCGGGTTCGCCGCCGTGCCGGGCGGGCTGGCCGGGCAGACCCAGCCGGTGCAGGTGCTCGCCGTCGCGCGCGGCTGGTGGTGGATCCCGCCGCTGCTCGACGCCGCGCTGGTCCTGTCGTTCCTGGCCTGCGCCCTCGCGACGGCCACCGCGCTGTCGCGGGTGCTGTTCTCGCTGGCCCGCGACCGGGTCGTGCCGCGCCCGCTGGGCCGCGTGCACCCGCGCTGGCGCACCCCGCACGTGGCGGTGGCCCTCGGCGTGCCGGTCGCGACGGCGGCGGTCGCCGTCCCGGTCGCGCTCGGGGTGCCGGTCGAGGCGGTGCTGGTCGCGCTGCTCGGCGCGGCCACCGTCGGCTTCCTGGTCACCTACGCGCTGGTGTGCCTGGCCGCGCCGGTGTTCCTGCGCCGCATCGGCGAGCTCACCCCCGCGGCCGTGGTGACGGCGGCGGTCGCGGTCCCCGCGCTGCTGGCCGCGCTGGTCGCGTTCGTCGTCGCCGTCCCGGCGACCGGGGTGGTCCCGGCGGTGGCGCTGCTCGCCGGCCTCGCGTGGTTCGTGCTGCTGCGCCGCCGCGGGCGCCTGCAGGGCCTCGGCGTGTACGACGAGACCGTCGTCTCCGACGTGTGGGGGCGGAACGCGTGACCGGGGCCCCGGCGCCGATCAGCGGCCGCCAGCCGCGGGCCGTGCGCACCGCGCTCGCCGTGCTGGAGGAGGTGGTGGCGGCCGGCCCGGGCGTCACCGCGAAGGAGATCTCCACGGCGCTGCGCCTGCCGCCGGCGACGACCTACCGGGTGCTGAACCTGCTGGTGGGGGAGGAGTACCTGGTCCGGCTCCCGGACCTGCGGGGGTTCGCGCTCGGGCGCCGTGCCGCCCGGCTCTCCCCGGTGACGGTGCCCCGCCTGCCCACCGCCGCCCGCCACGTCGTCGACCGGCTGCGCGGGCGGGTCCGCTGGGGCGTGCACCTGGCGCTGTTCGACGGCGCCCGGCTGCAGGTGCTCGACCCCGACCCGGACCACCCGCCCAGCGACGCCGACCTGCTCGCCCGGCTGCCGCAGGCCTCCGCGCTGGGCCGGCTGCTGCTGGCCGAGCAGCCGGACTGGCGGGCGCTGGTGCGCGACCTGCGCCCGGTCACCGACCGCACCGTCACCGACCCGGACGCGCTCGACGCCGTCCTCGACGTCGTCCGCCGCGACGGGCTGGCCCACCAGAGCGGCCAGCTGCGCCCCGACCGCGGCTGCCTCGCCGTCCCGGTCCGCTCGCCCGCGGACGGCGCCCTGGTCGCGGGGCTCGCGCTGGCCGGGCCGGCGGCCCGGGTCGAGGATCCCGACCCCGAGCTGGTGACGCTGCTGCGCGAGCACGCCGCGACCCTCGGGCCGCTGCTCGGCTGAGCCCGGGACCGGCCGGGCCTACTGACCCAGCTCGGCGAGGTCCTTGCGGGCCTGCTCCAGCTCCGCCTCCAGCTCGGCCACCCGGGCGGCCTTCGCGGCGCGGGCGCCCTCGATGAGCTCGTCGACCGGCTTCGCCAGGTCCGCGTGCAGGGCGGCGGCCGCCGCGGACACCGCCGAGGCGGTCACCGGCAGCCCGCGCGCGACCCAGGTGGTGCCCTGCTTCAGCTCGGCCTGCCAGTCACCGTCGGCGGACCCGCTGACGGTCAGCGTCATGGTCACGACCCGGGTGGTGCGGGCGGTGGACCCCTTCGGACGGCCCCGCCTGCGCCGGGGCGCGTCCTCGCCGGCCGCGGTGCCCGGTCCGTCCGGGGCCCCGGTGACGGCGCTGGTGGTGTCCTCGCCGGTGGTCAGGTCGTCGCTCACGTGCTCCCTCTCCTCGTCCGCGGCCCCTCGGCACGGCCAGGTACAAGGGTGAACTCCGAACGCGCGTTCGTCGGCAGCGACCCGCCGGAATGGTCCGTGTGGGTGTCGGTCGCGGACCGGCGACGGCGGTCCGGTCACGGTGCGGTGCGCGCGTCACCCACACGGCACGTCCGCTCGCCCGGTGCCACGATCCGGGGCGTGCGCATCGACCATCTCGACCACCTCGTGCTGACCGTCGCCGACCTCGACGCCACCGTCGCCTTCTACACCGGGGTCCTCGGCATGGAGGCCGTCGAGTTCGGGGGCGGCCGGCGCGCGCTCGTCTTCGGTCCCAGCAAGATCAACCTGCACCGGGCGGGGCAGGAGTTCGAGCCGAAGGCCCGCCGGCCCACGCCCGGCAGCGCGGACGTCTGCCTGATCACCCTCGACCCGCTGGAGCAGGTGCAGCGCGAGCTCGCCGAGGCCGGGGTGGCCGTCGAGCAGGGGCCGGTCGGGCGGACCGGGGCCCGCGGGCCGCTGCGCAGCGTCTACCTGCGCGACCCCGACGGCAACCTCGTCGAGATCAGCAACGAGGTCTGACCGCGGGCCCGCCGGGGCCGGGCCCCGGTCGGTCCTGGTGGACCAGCCGCTCGGCCAGCGCCGACACCGGCACGATGAGCAGCCAGGACAGCATCGCCGTCGTCGGCGCGAACGGGGCGATCGCCAGCGACGGCACGAACGACACGACCGGCGCGAGGCCGTTGACGAGCGTGGCGTGCGCGTCCGCGGCGGTGACGTCGGGACGGGTGAGCCGCCCGTCGCGCGAGGCGTAGGCCCACATCGCCGCGGACATCGTCCCGACCAGGATCAGCGTGCCGGCGTAGAGCAGCACCGCGGCCGCGTCGTCGCCGTGGCGGCCCAGCACCGAGGTCGGGAACGGCAGGAACGCGATGCCGAACAGGTAGGCCAGGTTGAGCGTCATCAGCCGGCCGTCGGCGCGGGCGAGGCGGTCGAACAGCCGGTGGTGGACCGTCCAGTACCGGCCGATGACCGCGAAGCTCAGCAGGAAGGTGAGCATCCGGGGCAGCAGCTCCAGCAGCTGCGGCCCGACGGGTCCCTCGCCGAACTCGGTGTCGGTCAGCGGCAGGACCAGCAGCGTGATCGCGATCGCGAACACCCCGTCGCTGAAGAACGTGATGCGTTCGAGCCCGACCGGGGTGCCGCCCCGGCCGCCGTAGCGACGTGCCACCCGTCCTCCGTTCCGCACCGCAACGTTCTTGATCGTGCCGTACCGGCCCTAGCCTGGGAAGCGTGACGACCCCTTCGGTGCGTGCGGTCCGCTTCCACGAGACCGGCGGTCCGGAGGTGCTGCGCCTGGAGCGGGTGCCCCTGCGCGACCCCGGGCCCGGCGAGGTCCAGGTGCAGGTGCACGCCGTCGGGCTCAACCGGTCCGAGGTGAACTTCCGGCGCGGGACCTACCTGGACCGGCCCGTCCTGCCGGCCGGGCTGGGCAGCGAGTGCTCGGCGACGGTGCTGTCCACCGGGCCGGGGGTCACGGGCTGGGCCCCCGGCGACGAGGTCTGCGTGATCCCCGCGTCCTCGCAGAACGAGCATCCCGTCTACGCCGAGCGCGCCGTCGTCGCGGCCCGGTCCCTGCTGGCCCGCCCGCCCGGCCTCGACGACGCCGGGGCCGCCGCGCTGTGGATGCCGCTGCTCACGGTGTGGGGCATGACCCGCCACGCCGTACGGCTGCGCGAGGGCGACCGGCTGGTCGTCACCTCGGCGGCGAACAGCATCGGTGCCGCGGCCCTGCAGGTGGCGCGCCACCTGGGGGTGCACGCGGTCGCCGTCGTCGTCGACGACCGGCACGCGGCCGCGCTGCGCTCGGCCGGGGCCGCCGCGGTCCTCACCGGGGCCCCCGGGCCGGCGCAGCTGCGCGAGGCCCTGGGCGGCGGGGCCGACCTCGTCCTCGACGCCGACGGCGGCCCCGGCGTCGAGCGTCTGGTCCGCGCCTGCGCGCCCGGCGCCGCGGTGATCGTGCACGGCGGGCTGTCCGGCGAGCCGACGCCGCTGCCGTCGGCCGGGTACGCGCCGGTCTGGCTGCGCCGCTTCCACGTCCGCGAGGTGACCGGGGACCCGGCCGTGCTGGCGCGGGCCGAGGCGTTCGCCCGGGCCGGGCTCGGCGGGGGCACGCTGGCCCCGCTGGTGGAGCGGGTCTTCGACCTCGACGACGGCATCGCCGCCGTCGTCGCGGCGCACGAGCACCTCGAGTCGCCCGACCGGGCGCCCGGCAAGCCGGTGCTGCGGATCGCTCAGCGCAGCAGGTAGGCGCCCAGCAGGGCGTTCGCGACGCCGGCGACCAGCCCGAGCACGCCCAGCACGATCGCGACGACCGCCGTCCGGCCCGCGCCGCGGCGACGGGCGGCGACGCCCATCCAGGTCGCGACCGCGCCGCCGGCCCAGCCCAGCACGGCCAGGACCAGGGCGCCGATCGCGGCGAGCGCGCCGAGGAACGCGGCCTGGCGTGCGAGCCGCTCGGCGTCGGTGGCGATCTGCGGCACGGGGGCTCCTCACGGCGTCGGGGCGCCGACCGTAGCGGGGGATGGCGACCGTCACGGTCGTTCGCATTGCTCATTACCTACGTTGCGTGATGCAATGTTCGACAGGTCCGATACGTCCGCGATCTCGCCGGGGTCCGTTCCCGGGGGAAGGGTGATGACATGTCCCGAACAGCCGGTGCGGCGCCCGCGCCGAGCCCGTTCCGTCAGCCGAAGGCGGTCTGGGCGGTCGCCTTCGCCTGCGTCATCTCGTTCATGGGCATCGGGCTGGTCGACCCGATCCTGCCGTCGCTGTCCGGTCAGCTGGGCGCGACCCACGCCGAGGTCGAGCTGCTGTTCACCAGCTACCTGGTCGTCACCGCGATCGCGATGCTGGTGACCGGCTGGGTGTCCTCGCGGATCGGCGCGAAGCGGACGCTGATCGCCGGGCTGGTGCTGATCGTGCTGTTCGCGGCGCTGGCCGGGGCCTCGCCGGGGATCTGGGGCATCGTCGGCTTCCGCGCAGGCTGGGGCCTGGGCAACGCCCTGTTCATCGCCACCTCGCTGGCGGTCATCGTCGGCTCCGCCTCGGGCGGGTTCGCCGGCGCGATCGTGCTGTACGAGACCGCGCTGGGCGTCGGGATCGCCACCGGTCCGCTGCTCGGCGGGCTGCTGGGCAGCGTGTCCTGGCGCGGCCCGTTCTTCGGCGTCTCGGTGCTCATGCTGATCGCCCTGGTCGCGACCGTGGTGCTGCTGGAGCCGACGCCGGTGCCGGAACGCAGGGCCCGGCTGTCCGAGCCGCTGACCGCGCTGCGCCACCGCGCGCTGGCCACGACCAGCGGCGTCGGCCTGCTCTACAACTGGGGCTTCTTCACCCTGCTCGGCTACGCGCCGTTCCTCATGGGCGGCCTCGACCCGATCTCGCTCGGCGCGGTCTTCTTCGGCTGGGGCCTGCTCGTCGCCGCCTTCGCGGTGTTCGGCGCCCCGTGGCTCAAGGACCGCTTCGGCACCGCCCGCACGCTCTACGGCGCGCTCGTCGGGATCGCCGTGCTGCTCGCCGCGATCGGCCTGTTCGACACCGTCCCGGCGGTCGTGATCGTCGCGGTGATCCTCTCGGGCATCGTGGTCGGGCTGAACAACACCCTGGTCACGACGGCGGTCATGTCGATCTCGCCGGTGCCGCGCCCGACGGCGTCGGCCACCTACGGCTTCGTGCGGTTCATCGGCGGCGGCCTCGCGCCGTTCGCGGCGGGCCTCATGGCCGGCGCCGTCGGCGCCTCGGTGCCGTTCCTGATCGCGGCGGTCGTCGTGCTGGCCGGGGCGGTGCTGCTCTCGACCATCCACCGCGAGCTCGAGGCGGCCGACGCCGAGGCCGCGCAGCCCGGACCCTCGCACGAGCGCGCCGACGCCGAGCAGGCCGTGCGCGAGGTGCCGGGGCTGCCGTCCGAGGCGGTGCTCGCCGAGGACGCGCTGCAGCACGACCGGCGCTGACCGCCCGATCGCGGGCGGGCCTGCGGGTCAGCCGGTGACCAGCGCGGCGAACCGGTCCAGGTCGACGTTGCCGCCGGAGACGACGACCCCGATCCGCGCGCCCGCCCACCGGCCCGGGTCGGCGGCGACGGCGGCGCGCATCCCGGCGAAGGCCAGCGCCCCGGTCGGCTCGACGAGGATCTTGTAGCGGGACGCGAACAGCGCCATCGCCTCGACCAGCGCCGCGTCGGGGACGGTGAGCACGTCGGTGACGTGCTCGGCGATCACCGCGAACGTCCGGTCGCCGACGCGGGTCGTGGCGGCCCCGTCGGCCAGGGTGCGGGGCTGCTCGATCGTCACCGGGTGCCCGGCACGCAGCGAGCGCAGCACGTCGTCGCCGGCATCGGGCTCCACCCCGTACACCGCGGCGCCGGGGGACAGGGCCTGCGCCGCGAGCAGCGACCCGGACAGCAGCCCGCCGCCGCCGAGGCACACGAACAGCGCGTCGAGCGGGCCGTGGTCGGTCAGCAGCTCCAGCACCGCGGTGCCCTGCCCGGCGATGACGTGCGGGTGGTCGAACGGCGGGACCAGCGTGAGGCCGTCGCGGTCGGCGAGCCCGGCGGCCAGTGCCGCCCGGTCCTCGGTGAACCGGTCGTAGCCGACGACGCGGGCGCCGTAGCCGCGGGTCGCGGCCAGCTTGGACGCCGGCGCGTCGTGCGGCATGACGATCGTCGCCGGCACGTCGAGCAGCTGCGCGGCCAGCGCGACGGCCTGGGCGTGGTTGCCGGAGGAGAACGCGACGACCCCCGCCCGGCGCTGCTGCGGCGTCAGTCGGGACAGGGTGTGGAACGCGCCGCGGAACTTGAAGCTGCCGGTGCGCTGCAGGTTCTCGGCCTTCACCAGGACCCGCGCGCCGACCTCGGCGTCGGTGAGCCGGGAGGTCAGGACGGGGGTGCGGTGGGCGTGGCCGTCGAGGACCGCGGCGGCGGCCCGGACGTCGTCGGGGGTGGGGAGGTCGGTCACGCCCCCACCTTCGCACCGCCCGCCGCGGCGCGTCCGGGGCCCGTCGGTCAGCGCCGCCGGCCGGTGCCGCGCCCCGGGGTGGCGGTGCGCGGGTCCTCCGGCCAGGCGTGGCGGGGGTAGCGGCCGCGCAGCTCGGCGCGGACCTGCGGGTAGCCGGTGTCCCAGAACGAGTCCAGGTCCGCGGTGACCGCGGTCGGGCGCCCGGCGGGGGAGAGCAGGTGCAGCACCACCGGCACCCGGCCCCCGGCCACGGTCGGTGAGCCGGTCCAGCCGAAGACCTCCTGCACCTTCACCGGCAGCGCCGGGGCGTCGCCGGAGTAGTCCAGCGCGATCCGCGAGCCGGTGGGCACGGCGAGCCGTTCCGGCGCGAGCTCCTCGATCCGCCCGACGAGCCCGCCGACGTGCGCGGCGACGTGCGCGCGCAGCGCCTGCCCGGCGTCGACGCGGGCCAGGTCCGCCCGCCGCCGCGCGGTCGCCAGCGGACCGGCGAGCCAGCCCGCGGGGTCGGCCGCGGAGTCGAGCAGGGCCGGTTCGGACACGTCCGGCCACGGCTCGCCCAGCACTCGGTGCAGGAAGGCGAGCCGGGTGCGCAGCGACGACGCGCCCGCCGACCAGCGCAGCAGCCCGGTGCCCTCCGCACGCAGCCCGGCGACGAGCGCGTCGCGGACCGCGCCGGGGTCGGGGGAGCGGTCCGGCGTCCCGGCCAGCACGATCGCGCCCAGCCGGTCCACGGTGCGGGCGCGGACGTCGCCGTCGGCCCACACGACCTCCGAGCCGGTCACCCGCGAGGGCGCCGCCGCCCGCTCGGCCGTCGCCCGGTCGGTGGCGACGGCGAGCCGCACCCGGCCGTGGGTCTGCCCCGGCCGCCGGTCCGCGACGGCGACGGCCAGCCACTCGGCGTCGCGCAGCGGGCCGGGCGGCACCTCCACCGCCGTCCCGCCCGCCATCAGGTACACCCCGGCGGCGGCGTCGCGGCGCCGCGCGACCCGCTCGGGATGGGCCAGCCCGCACACCAGCGCGACCAGGTCCGGCCCGTCGACGGCGGGACCGCGGCCCGGGCCGGCCCCCGCGCGGCGCAGCGCCCCGGCGAGCCGGTCGCGCTCCCCGCGCCACCGCCCGGCGCCCGGGGCGTCCCCGGAGCGCAGCCGGGCGAGGGCGGCGGCCAGGTCGTCGGCCGGCCCGGCGAGGGTGTCGTCGTCGAGCACCGCGACGATCCCGGCGACGGTGCGCGGGTCGCCACCGGCGGCGACGCCGTCGAGCAGGGCGCGGGCGAGCCGCGGGTGCAGCCCGAGACCGGCGATGCGCCGCCCCCGGCCGGTGACCGCGCCGTCGCCGCCGAGCGCGCCGAGCGCGGTCAGCACCGCGCGACCGGCGGCGAGCGGGCCGGGGGGCGGCGCGTCCCACCAGCGCAGGCCGGTGCCGTCCGGGGTGCCCCAGACGGCCAGGTCGAGCGCGAGCGCGGTGAGGTCGGCCGTGCGGATCTCCGGGTCCGGCGCGTCGGCGAGGACCTCGCCCTCGGGCCAGCACCGGTACGCGGTCCCGGGCGCCTCGCGGCCCGCGCGCCCGGCGCGCTGGGTGGCGACCGCCCGCGAGACCCGGCGGGTGACCAGACCGGACAGGCCGCGCCGGTGGTCGGTGTGCGGCACCCGCACCAGCCCGGAGTCGACGACCGCCCGCACCCCCGGCACCGTCAGGCTCGACTCGGCGACGGCGGTGGCGAGCACGATCCGGCGGTGCGGGCCGTCGCGCAGGGCCGCGTCCTGCTCGGCGGCGGGCAGCCGGCCGTGCAGCGGGAGCACGTCGGCGTCGGTCCCGAGCGCGCGCAGCGCGGCGGCGGTGCGCCCGATCTCGGCCACCCCCGGCAGGAACGCCAGCACGCTGCCGTGCTCCAGCGCCCGCACGCAGGTGCGGGCGACGGTGGCCTCGATCCGCTCGGTGCCCCCGCGCCCGGCCCGGGCCGGTGCGACGTGGGTGAGGGCGACGTCGAAGCTGCGCGCGGCCACCTCCAGCACCGGCGCGGGGCCGCCGCCGTCGCCGAGCAGGGCGGCGGGCCGGGTGGCGTCGAGCGTGGCGGAGGTGGCGAGCAGCCGCAGGTCCGGGCGCAGCCCGTCGCGCGCGTCGAGGAGCAGGGTGAGCAGCAGGTCGGCGTCGAGGTGGCGCTCGTGCACCTCGTCGAGCACCACCGCCGACACCCCGGCCAGCTCCGGGTCGGCGGCCAGCCGGCGCAGCAGCAGCCCGGAGGTGACGACCTCGACCCGGGTCGTGGGCCCGGTGCGGGCGTCGCCGCGGACCCGGTAGCCGACCGGCCCGCCGACCTCGGTGCCCAGCAGCGCCGACATCCGCGCCGCGGCGGCGCGGGCGGCGACCCGGCGCGGCTCGGCGACCAGCACCGTCCCCGCGGGCGCGGGCCCCGTGCCGTCGAGCCCGGCCAGCGACAGCGGCACCAGCGTGGTCTTGCCCGTCCCGGGCGGGGCGACGAGCACGGCCGCGCCGCGCTCGTCCAGCGCCCGTCGCAGGTCGGCGAGGACGGCGCCGACGGGCAGGTCGGGCAGGTCGGGCAGTGGGGGCATCACCCCCGAGTATGGGTCAGACCAGCCCGCTGTAGGACAGCACCATGATCACGACGACGGCCGCGGCCAGCCCGGCGGTGATGAGCAGCAGTGCCCAGCCCGGCAGCGTGGTCCCGGCCAGGACGGGGGCGGCGGGACGGTGGGTGGTGGCGGGCATCGTTGCTCCTCCTGACGGGTCGGGCCGAGGCGGTGGATGCCGTCGCTCGGACGAACGGGATGTCGCGTCCGGTCCAGCCGGTGTTAACCGTGGTCCCCGAAACTGATGACGGCTAGGTTCGGCAGCGACGGTGACGATGCGGTCCCGGCCGCCCACACGGAGGTGCGATGAGCTCGCCCACCACCACCCGCCCCGCGTCCGACGCGGCCCGCGTGGCCGAGGCCGCCCGGGCGGTCCTCGACGCCCACGACCCGCGGTCGGTCCCGCGCGAGGAGCTGTTCGGCGCGCTCTACGACGCCGGCCTCGCCTGGGTGCACCACCCCGAGGGACTCGGCGGGCTGGGCCTGTCGCGGGGGCTGCAGGCGGTGGTCGACCAGCTGGTCACCGACGCGGGCGGGCCGCGGATGTTCGCGGTGAACCCGATCGGCTACGGCATGGGCGCGCCGACGGTCGTCGAGTACGGCGCCGACCGCGAGCAGGTCGCGGCCTGGCTGCGGCCGATGGTCACCGGCGAGGAGATCTGGTGCCAGCTGTTCAGCGAGCCCGGCGCCGGCTCCGACGTCGCGGGGCTCGCGACCTCCGCGGTCCGCGACGGCGACGAGTGGGTCGTCAACGGCCAGAAGGTGTGGACGACGCTGGCCCACGTCGCGCGGTGGGGGATGCTCGTCGCGCGCACCGACCCGGAGCGGCCCAAGCACCGCGGCCTCACCTACTTCGTGATCGACATGGACCAGCCCGGCGTCGACGTCCGCCCGCTGCGGCAGATGACCGGGCAGGCCGAGTTCAACGAGGTCCACCTGCACGACGCCCGCGTCCTCGACGCCCACCGGCTCGGCGAGGTCGGTGCCGGCTGGAAGGTCGCGATCACCACGCTGATGAACGAGCGCACCGCGATCGGCGGGGTCACCGGCCGCCGCGGCAGCGGGGTGATCGGCGAGGCGCTGGGCCTGTGGGCCGCGCACCCCGACCGGCACACCCCGGTGCTGCGCGACCGGCTCGCCGCGCTGTGGACCCGCGCGGAGACCCACCGGCTGACCCTGGCCCGCGCGCGGCGCACCGCGAGCGCCGGGCAGCCCGGGCCGGAGGGGTCGGTGTCCAAGCTGGTCGGGGCCGAGCTGAACCAGGACGTGTACGAGTTCTGCATGGAGCTGCTCGGCCCGGACGCCCTGCTCTACGACGACTGGACGATGGACCGCTCCCGGGTGCACACGGACCCGAACTCCACGGTGCAGCAGCGGTTCCTGCGCTCGCGGGCCAACACCATCGAGGGCGGCACCTCGGAGGTCATGCGCAACATCCTCGGCGAGCGGGTGCTGGGCCTGCCCGGCGAGCCGCGGTCGGACTCCGACCGCCCCTGGAAGGAGGTCCCCCGTGGCTGAGCCGGTCGAGTTCGACGTCACCGAGGAGCAGCGGGCACTGCGCGACGCGCTGCGCCGCTTCGCCGAGCGCCAGCACGACGAGGCGACGCTGCGCCGCCTCGTCGACACCCCCGACGGGTTCGACCGGGCGCTGTGGGCCCGGCTCGGCTCCGAGCTGGGCGCGCTGTCGCTCGCCGTGCCCGAGGACCTCGGCGGCGCCGGCGGCACCTGCGTGGACCAGGCCGTCGCGGCCGAGGAGCTCGGCGCGGCGCTGGTGACCGGGCCGCTGCTGGGCACCGTCGGGCTCGCGGTCCCGGCGCTGGTCGCCGCGCCGGGCGGGGCGGAGCGCGACGCGCTGCTCGCCGCGCTGGCCGACGGCACCCGCACCGCGGCGCTCGTCGCGCGCCTGACCGCCCCCTACGACGGCGCGTCGGCCGCCGGGGTCACCGCCGACGGCGACCGGCTCACCGGGGCCGCCGGGCCGGTGCCGGACGCGGGCTCCGCGGACGTGCTGCTCGTGGCCGCGGCGGGACCGGACGGGCCGGTGCTCGCCGCCGTCGCCGCCGACGCCGAGGGCGTGACGGTGCAGCGCTGCGGCTCGCTCGACCTCACCCGCCCGGTCGCCCGGGTCCGGCTCGACGGGGCGTGCGGCACGGTGCTCGCCACCGGCGAGGACGCCGACCGGGCCCTGCGCCACGCCTGGCGCGTCGGCGGGGCGCTGCTGGCCGCCGAGCAGGTCGGGGTCGCGCAGCGGCTGCTGGACCTGACGGTGGCCTACGCGAAGGAGCGGCTGCAGTTCGGCAGGCCCATCGGCTCCTTCCAGGCGGTCAAGCACCGGTGCGCGGACATGCTCGTGGCCGTCGAGCAGGCGCGCAGCGCGGCCCTGCACGCGGCCTGGGCGATCGACGACCCGCGCGTCGACGACGCCGACCTGGCCGTCGCGGTCGCGCAGGCCACCTGCTCGCAGACGGCGTACCGGGTCGCCGCCGACACGGTGCAGCTGCACGGTGGCATCGGCTTCACCTGGGAGCACGTCGCGCACCTGTACTACAAGCGCGCCGTGGCCGACGCCGCCCTGCTCGGGTCCGCCGAGACCTACCGGGAGCGGATCGCCGCGGCGGTCCTGGACACCCTCGCCGAGGACACCGCCCCGCCGCGGGTGGCGACCGGGTAGGCCCGCCTCAGACCTTGTTGAGCCCGGGCTCGCGGTCGGGCACCACGAAGGACGCGGCGGTGCGCACCGCCGCGTCCGGCTCGCTGACCTTCGCCACCGTGCGGAAGTCCGCGCGCAGCTGGGCCGGGGTGAACGTGGCGAGCACGTAGCCGCGGCGGTCCATCGACCACACCGAGCTGCCGCCGCCGGGGGAGCCGCCGTCGCCGTCGCCGCCGGAGGTGACCGAGGTGGTGACGAGCTCGGTGCCGGCGATGCGGTCGTCCGCGCCGGGGATCTCGTTGGCGTGGTGGACGTGCTCGTCGCCGGTGAGGACGACGGCGTTGCGCACGCCCGCCTCGGTCCAGCCGCGGACGACCCGCTCGCGCGAGCCGGTGAACTCGCCCCAGGTGCCGGACTTCCCGCCGCGCCGCGGCGCGAAGTAGACCTGCTGGGCGAGCACGTCCCAGCCGGCCTGCGAGTCCTTCAGACCGCCGAGCAGCCACCGCTCCTGCTCGGCGCCGAGCATCGAGCCGCGCATCCGGTACTGGCGGGTGTCGAGCACGTGCAGGGTGGCGAGCGAGCCCCACCGCACCCGGCGGAACAGCTGCATCTGCGGCCCGCGCGGCACCGAGGCGGCACGCAGCGGCATGTGCTCGTAGTAGGCGCGGGCGGCGGCCCGGCGCCGGTCCGGCCCGGCGCCCTTCCAGTCGTTGACGACCTCGTGGTCGTCCCACACCACGACCCACGGCGCGGCGGCGTGCGCGGCCCGCAGGTCGGCGTCGGAGCGCTGGTGGGCGTGGGTGCGCCGGTAGCCGGTGAGGTCGGTCGGCTCGCCGGGGCCGGGGTCGCGGACCCGGCGGCTGTCGGACTCGTAGAAGTAGTCGCCGAGGAACACGACGAGGTCGGGCGCGTCGGCGGCCATCGCCCGGTACGCGGTGAAGTGCCCGGCCCCGAAGCGCGCGCAGGACGCGGTCGCGACCGTCAGCGACGCCGCCGCGGCGCCCGCGGCCGGGGCGGTGCGGGTGCGGGCGGCGGGGGACAGGTGGCCGTCGGCGCGGAAGCGGTAGAAGTACTCGCGGCCCGGGGCCAGGCCGACCGGCTCGGCGTGCACGCTGTGCGCCAGCTCGCGGGTCGCGGTCTCGGTGCCGCGCCGCACGACGCGGGTGAACCCCTCGTCCTCGGCGACCTCCCACTCGACCTCGACGGCCCGGTCCGGCATCCCGGCGAGCCCGTCCTCGGCGTCGGGCTCGGGGGCGAGCCGGGTCCAGAGCACCATGCCGTCGGGGGTGGGGTCGCCCGAGGCGACGCCGAGGGTGAACGGGTCCGGCGTGGTGGCCTGGCGCAGCGCTCCGGGGAACCAGCGCACCGGGTCGGCCGTCGCCGGCACGAGCCCGGCGACGGCGGCGCCGAGGGTGCCGAGCAGCACGCTGCGGCGGGGCAGGGCGGTCACGCGTCCTCCTGTGCGTCGGTCCGGGTCGGCGTTCCATGCTCCGCCCCGGTCGTCCGGGTCGCGGGGCGCACGCGCCGGGGCCGGTGTCATCGGACGAGTGAATCACCCCGGGTCGCCCGCCGCGGCCGTTCCCGGTGGGCCGCAACCCGTCACACGACCGCGGCGCGTCGAGTGACGTGCGTCACATTCGGTCTCACGTCGAACTGCCCGGCGACGAGTACCGAAAACACAGCATCGGGACGTGCGGCAGGTCGCGTCCCCGCGACCGGGGCGCCCTCGACGCCGCGGTACGGATCATGCCGTGATGTCGGTGAAATCGTCGTGGAAACGGCGACACCTGTCGGAGAAAAATCGGTGTGTAACGCGGCAGAAATGATCGACGATTCCGACGGAGACAGGTTGGAACGGCCGGGGGATGACGATGCAGTCGAATGACGGGGTGGTGACCACTCGCCCTGTGCACGAACACGAATCGCGTGCGGCGAGCGGTTCCGTCCCGGCCGTGTCCGCCGCTTTCGAGGCGATCCTCACGGACCTGCTCGATGCGCCGATCGGGCCGGAGGACCACTTCTTCGTCGACGCCGGCGCGGACTCCATGCTGCTCGCCCGGTTCTGCGCGCGGGTCCGGCAGCGTCCCGACCTGCCGCACGTCGCGATGACCGACGTCTACGCCCACCCCACCGTCGCCGGACTGGCCGCGGCGCTGGCCCCCGCCCCGGCCGGGGCCGGGCGCGGCGTCGCGGCGGTGCGCGAGGGCTACCGGGCGATCCTCGCCGACCTGCTCGACGCCGAGGTCCCCGGCGACGCCGACGTGTTCGCCGACCTGGGTGCGGACTCCATGACGATGACCCGGTTCTGCGCCCGGGTCCGCCGCCGCGAGGACCTGCCCGACGTCGCGATGACCGACGTCTACGCCCACCCCACCGCGGCCGCCCTCGCCGTCGCGCTGGCCGGGGCGCCCGTGCCGCCGTCCGCGCCGCCGGTGACGGTCGAGCCGGTGCCGCCCGCGTCCACCCGGGCCTACGTGCTGTGCGGGGCCGCCCAGCTGCTCACCTTCGTCACCTTCGTCCTGGCCTACGGCACCGTGCTCGGCTACGCCTACCTCTGGATCGCCCAGGGGAGCGGGCTGGTCGCGGTCTACCTGCGCTCGCTGGCCGCGGTGACGCTGGCCTTCACGGTGTTCGCGGTGCTGCCGATCGCGGCCAAGTGGCTGCTCGTCGGGCGCTGGACCGAACGCGAGATCCCGCTCTGGAGCGCCGCCTACTTCCGGTTCTGGCTGGCCAGGACGCTGGTCCGGACCAACCCGCTGCTGCTGGTGGCGGCCGGGTCGCCGCTGCTGCCGCTGTACCTGCGCCTGCTGGGGGCCCGGATCGGGCCCGGTGTGGTGATGCTGTCGCGCATCGTCCCGGCCTGCCCGGACCTGCTGACCGTCGGCGCGCACACCGTGCTGCGCAAGGACTCGGTCATCACCGGCTACCGGGCCGAGCCGGGCCTGATCCGGACCGGCCGGGTGAGCATCGGCGAGCGCGTCGTGGTCGGCGAGGCCACCGTCATCGACATCGGCGCCACGATCGGCGACGGCGCACGGCTGGCCCACTCCTCCTCCCTGCACGCCGGCCAGACCGTCCCGGCCGGTGCGACCTGGTGGGGCACCCCGGCCCGGCCCGGCGGCGGGGACCCGGGCGCCGGGGTGTCGGCGCCGTGCGGGCGGCTGCGGCGCGCGGGCTACGCGCTCGGGCAGCTCGGCTGGCTGCTGCTGGTGTGGCTGCCGCTGGGCTACGGGGTGGCCGACGCGATGCTCGTCCGCGTCCCGACGCTGGCCAGCGTGCTCGGTCCCGACGTCGCCGACATCACCTCCCCGCAGCTGTGGGTCGACGCCGCCGTCACCGCGGCCGGGCTGCTCGTCGCCGGGCTCGCCGTCGGCCTGCTGGGTGCCGCGGTGGTCGCGCGCGTGCTGTCGCGCGGGCTCGTCGAGGGGCGCCCGTACCCGCTCTACGGTTTCCGGTACACGTTGCAGCGCACCGTGTTCCGGATCACCAACATCAAGTTCTTCACCTATCTGGCCGGGGACAGCTCCTACATCGTGGACTATCTGAGAATGATCGGCCACGATCTGCGCCGGACGCCGCAGACGGGGACGAACTTCGGGACCGCGGTGAAGCAGGAGACCCCGTTCGCCAGTTCCATCGGAACCGGGACGATGGTCGCCGACGGGCTGTCCATCATCAATGTCGACTACTCGGACACCGCATTCGTCGTGAACCGGACACGGATCGGGGCGAATTCGTTCTTCGGCAACCGGATCGCCTACCCGGCGGGGTCCCGGGCCGGCGACGACTGCCTGATCGCGACCAAGACGCACGTCCCCACCGACGGGCCGGTCCGCACCGGCGTCGGGCTGCTGGGGTCGCCGCCGTTCGAGATCCCCCGCACGGTCGCCCGCGACGCGACCTTCGGCCACCTGCACACCGGGCTCGACCTGCACGACCGGCTGCGCGCGAAGAACCGCTACAACCGCCACACCATCGCGCTGGCACTGCTGGTCCGGTGGGGGTCGCTGTTCGGGATCACCCTGCTGACGCTGGTGGTGGCCGAGCTGCTGGTGCCGCTGGGCCCGGTCGCGCTCGGCGTGCAGCTGCTGGTGTCGCTGCTGTTCACGATGGTGTACTCGATCGCGGTCGAGCGGCTGTCGGTCGCCGGGCGGCGCCGGCTGCGGCCGCGGTTCTGCTCGGTCTACGACCCGTACTTCTGGTGGCACGAGCGCTACTGGAAGCTCGTCGTGCAGGGCTGGGACCGGATGCTCGCCGGCACCCCGTTCAAGAACGTGGTCACCCGCGCCCTCGGCGTGGACATCGGCCGGCGCGTGTTCGACGACGGGTGCGGGATGACCGACCGCACCCTGGTCCGGATCGGCGACGACGTCGTCCTCAACGCCGGGTCGACCCTGCAGTGCCACTCCCAGGAGGACGGCACCTTCAAGTCCGGGCACATCACCGTCGGCTCGGGCGCCTGCCTCGACGTCGGCGCCTTCGTCCACTACGGCGCCGTGCTCGGCGACGCCGCCCGCGTCGGCTGCGACGCGTTCCTCATGAAGGGCGAGGAGGTCCCGGCCGGGGCCTTCTGGGAGGGCAACCCGGCCCGCGCCGCGGAGCGGCCCGCCCCCGTCCCGACCCCGCTGCTGAACGGAGAGACCGCACGATGACCGGCACGCTCGCCGCCGCCACGACCACGTCCGTCCCCGGCACCGCCCGCGACCACTGGGCGGCGGTGCTGCGCAGCGGTGGCGCCACCCCGGCCCCGGCCTGGACGACCTCCCCGCGCCCCGGTACCGCCGTGCACCGCGAGCCGCTCCCGCGCGACGCCGTGACCGCCCTCGCCGCGGTGACCGGCACCGAGCCGGGCGCCGTCCTGCTCGCCGCGCACGCCGCCGTCCTGGCCGCGCTGTCCGGCGACGCCGAGGTCACCGCCGGGGTCCCGGCCGGGGCCGGTGGCCCGCCGCTGCCGGTCGGGCTCGACACCGCACGCACCTGGTCCGCGCTGGTCGGCGCCGCCGCCGACGCACTGGCCGCGCTGCGCGCCCACCCCGCCCCCGACCTGCACGCCCTGGCCCGCGAGCTCGGGACGGCCGTGCCCTCCTTCGGGACGGTGCTCGACCCGGGCGCCGACCTGCGCGGCGAGGAGATCGGCCCCGGCGCCGTGGCGCGCACCGGCGCGCGCGGCGCGGACGCCCCGGCCGGGCCCGCCCTGCACCTGTCCGCGGCCGGGTCGACGCTGCGCCTGACCCACCGCCTCGACCGGCTCGACGGGGCCGCCGCCGCGCGGATCGCCGGCTACCACGTCACCGCACTGCGCCTGGCCGCCGCCGACCCCGACGCCCCCGTCCGCCCGTCCGCGCTGGTCGGGGCGCAGGAGCGCGCCGCACAGCTCGGCGACCTCGCCGGCCGCGCCCGCGACCTGCCCGACCGCCGCGTGCACGAGCTGCTCGCCGACCGGGCCGTCGTCGCACCGGACGAGGTCGTGGCCGAGCACGCGGGGCGGACCCTGACCCGCCACGAGCTGGAGGACCGGGCCGGGCGGGTCGCCCGCACCCTGCTCGACGGCGGCCTGGCCCCCGAGGAGGTCGTGGCCGTCGTGTGCGACCGCGATCTCGACTGGATGGTCGCGGTGCTCGCCGTGCTCCGCGCCGGCGGTGCCTACCTGCCGGTGGAGCCGCACTTCCCGGCCGAGCGGATCGCCCGCACCCTGGGCCGCGCGGGCTGCCGGGTCGCGCTCACCACCGACACCACCCGCGACCACCTGGACGAGGCCGGGGCCGCGACGACCGTGCTCACCGTCGCCGAGGCCGTCGCCGCCGCGCCCGCACCCGCACCGGCCGTCGAGGTGCCGGGCGACGGCCTGGCCTACCTGTACTTCACCTCCGGCTCGACCGGCGAGCCCAAGGGCGCGATGTGCGAGCACGCCGGGATGCTCAACCACCTGCTCGCCAAGATCGAGGACCTGGAGCTGGCGCCCGGCTGCGTCGTCGCCCAGACGGCGCCGCAGTGCTTCGACATCTCGCTGTGGCAGCTCGTCGCCGGGCCGCTCGCGGGCGGGCGCACGCTGCTGGTCGAGCAGGACGTGCTGCTCGACGTCCGGCGCTTCGTCGCCGCGCTGGCCGAGCACCGGGTCGGCGTGGCCCAGCTGGTGCCCAGCTACCTCGAGGTGGTGCTCACCTACCTGGAGGAGCACCCGACCGACCTGCCCGACCTGCGGATGGTCTCCGCGACCGGGGAGGCGCTCAAGCCGGAGCTGGTGCAGCGCTGGTTCCGGGTGCTGCCCGGGGTGCCGCTGGTCAACGCCTACGGCCTCACCGAGACCTCCGACGACACCAACCACGCCGTGCTGCGCTCCGCGCCCGCCGACGGCCGCGTCCCGCTCGGTGCGCCCGTGCCCGGCGTGAAGGTCTACGTCGTCGACCCCGACCTGCAGCCCGTCCCGCTCGGCGCGCCGGGGGAGATCGTGTTCTCCGGGGTGTGCGTGGGCCGCGGCTACGTCAACGACCCCGACCGCACGGCGGCCGCGTTCGGCCGCGACCCGCACCGGCCCGGACAGCGGCTCTACCGCAGCGGCGACCACGGCCGCTGGCGCCCGGACGGGCAGCTGGAGTTCCTCGGGCGGCGCGACAACCAGGTCAAGCTGCGCGGGTTCCGCATCGAGATCGGCGAGATCGAGAACGCGCTGCTGCGGGTGCCCGGCGTGCGCGACGCCTGCGTCGTCGTCGCGCAGACCCCCGGCGGTCCGCAGCTGGCCGCCTTCCACGCCGGCGACGGCCCGGACGCCGCGGGCGTGCGCGCGGAGCTCGCCCGCAGCCTGCCCGGCTACATGGTGCCGCCGGCGGTGCACCGGCTCGACCCGCTGCCCGTCACCGCCAACGGCAAGATCGACCGCAAGGCCCTCGCCGCCCGCGCGAGCGCCGCCGGGGCCGCAGCGGCCCCGGCGCCGTCCGGGGCGGACGCGGGCGAGCTCACCGCCGCACAGCGCCGCGTCGTCGACGCCGTGACACGGGTCCTCGACCTGCCCGCCGGGGCGGTCGGCCCGTCCGACGACTTCGCCGACCTGGGGGGCAGCTCGCTGTCCGCGGTGAAGCTCGTCATCGCACTCGAGCGGGCCGTCACGGTCCGCCAGGTGCTCGACCATCCCGTCCTGTCCGACCTCGCCGGGCTGCTCCCGGCCGACCCGCACTGACCACCACACCAGGGGGAACACGATGACCGGATCACTGCTGGGGGTGCGCCTGCATCCCGGACGACCGCCGCTGCTCGACGCCGGACCGGGCGGCGACGCCGCCGGCTGGTGCGACCGCCACGGCGACGACCTGCGCGACCTGCTCGACGAGCACGGGGTGGTGCTGGTGCGCGGGCTCGGCCTGCGCACCGTCGCCGACGTCTCCGGCGTGGCTGCCCGGCTGGGGACCGGCAGCTACGTCGAGCGGGAGGCCTTCGCGCCACGCGACCTGCTGTCCGACGGGGTCTACTCGGCGACGCCGTGGCCGTCCAAGCAGGTGATGTGCGCACACCACGAGCTGTCCTACGTCCTTCAGACCCCGGCGACGCTGCTGTTCGCCTGCCTGCGCGCCCCGCAGACCGGCGGCGCGACCACGCTGGTCGACACCGCCCGGGTCGCCGCGGACCTGCCCCCGGGGCTGGTCGACCGCGTCGAGCGTGAGGGGTGGGTCCTCACCCGCTCCTACGGCGACGACATCGGCGCGTCCTGGGAGCAGGCGTTCGGCACCGCCGACCGCGACGCCGTCGAGCGCTACTGCCGGGCCAACGCCATCGACACCGCGTGGACCCCCGACGGCGGCCTGCGCACCCGCCAGCGCCGCCACGGCGTGCTCGCGCACCCGGTGACCGGACGGCGGGTCTGGTTCAACCAGATCGCCTTCCTGTCCGAGTACGCGATGGACCCCGAGGTCCGCGAGTTCCTGCTGGAGATGCACGGCCCGGCCGGGCTGCCGTTCTCCACCCGCTTCGGCGACGGCAGCCCGGTCCCCGAGGCGGTCGTCGACGAGATCAACGCCGCGCACGACCGGCACGCCCTGCGTGTCCCGTGGGCCGACGGCGACCTGCTCGTGGTGGACAACCTGCGGTTCGCCCACGGCCGCGACCCCTACACCGGCGACCGGCACGTGGTCGTCGCCATGACCGACGGCGTCGCCGTCCCGTCCTTCGAGGTGGCCTGATGGACCCCGTGACCGTCCCCGGCTTCTCCGTGGTGCCCGGCGCCCAGGTGGCGCGGGCGCTGGCCGGGCGGGAGAAGGAGATCGTCGAGCTGGTCGAGGACACCTACCGGGTGCACGGCGCCGGTGCGACGGTCAACCCGCCGTCGTACTTCCTACGCTTCCCGGACCGTCCGAGCTCGCGGATCATCGCGCTGCCCGCCTCGCTGGGCGGCTCGGGTGATCAGGCCGGCGTCGACGGCATCAAGTGGATCTCGAGCTTCCCGGAGAACGTCGCCCGCGGCGTCCCCCGGGCCTCGGCGGTGCTGATCCTCAACGACCAGGTGACCGGCTACCCCTACGCCTGCCTGGAGAGCTCGATCATCTCCGCGACGCGCACCGCGGCGTCGGCGGCGTCGGCGGCCGACCGACTGTCGGCCGACCGGGCGCGCCCGCGCCGGGTCGGGTTCGTCGGCACCGGGCTGATCGCGCGCTACATCCACCAGTTCCTCGTCGGCACCGGCTGGAGCTTCGACGAGGTCGGGATCGTCGACCTGTCCGCCGAGTCCGCCGAGGGCTTCCGCGGGCACGTGCAGCGCACCGCCCCGGGCGAGGTCCGCATCCACGACTCGGCCGAGTCCCTGATCCGCGGCAGCGACCTGGTGATCTTCGCGACGGTCGCGGGCACGCCGCACGTGCACGACCCGGCCTGGTTCGACCACCACCCCCTTGTCCTGAACGTGTCGCTGCGCGACCTGTCCGCCGAAGTCGTCCTGAGCTCGTTCAACGTCCTCGACGACGTCGAGCACTGCCTCAAGGCCGACACCTCCCCGCACCTGGCCGAGCAGGCCACCGGCAACCGCGACTTCGTCGACGGGACGCTGGACCAGGTGCTCGACGGGACCCTCGCGGTCCCCGCCGACCGCACGGTCGTGTTCTCCCCGTTCGGGCTCGGGGTCCTCGACCTCGCCGTGGGCCGCTTCGTCCACGCCGAGGTCGCCCGCGCAGGCGAACTGCACACCGTCGACGACTTCTTCCACGAGCTGAGCCGGCACGGCTAGCTCACCACCACCGGTACAGGAGGATCGACGATGACCGTCATCTCCGCACCCGAGCAGTTCAACACCGACGACCTGTACGTGGACCTCACCGGCATCCTCGGCCGGTCGCTCTACCTCAAGTGCGAGGGCTTCAACTTCGCCGGTTCGGTCAAGCTGAAGGCCGCGCTGGGCATGGTCACCGACGCCGAGCGGGTCGGGCTGCTGCGGCCCGGCTCGATCCTGGTCGAGTCGTCCTCGGGCAACCTCGGCGTCGCCCTGGCGATGATCGCGGCCAGCCGCGGCTACCGCTTCGTCTGCATCACCGATCCGCGGTGCAACCCCGCCACGCACCGGCTGATGGAGGCACTGGGCGCCGACGTGCGCGTCGTCGACACCCCCGACGCCGCGGGCGGGTTCCTCGCCACCCGCATCGCGCTGGTCCGCTCGCTGGTCGACGCCGACGAGCGCTACGTGTGGCTCAACCAGTACGCCAACCCGGAGAACTGGGGCTCGCACCTGGTGAGCACCGGCCCGCAGATCGAGGCCGCGTTCCCCGACCTCGACGTCGTGTTCGTCGGCGCCGGCACCACGGGGACGCTGATGGGCTGCGCCCGCTACTTCCGGTCCCGGCCCCGCCGGGTCCGCGTGGTCGCGGTCGACTCCGCCGGGTCGGTCACCTTCGGCGACCGGCCCACGCCGCGGCTCATCCCGGGTCTGGGCACCAGCGTGCGCCCGGCGCTGCTCGACGAGTCCTTCGTGGACGACGTCGTGCACGTCTCCGAGCCCGACACCCTCGACGCCTGCCACCGGCTCGCCCGCCGCGGGTTCCTGTTCGGCGGGTCGACCGGCACGGTCGTCGCGGGGGCGGCGGACTGGCTGCGCCGCCACGGCGACGCCGGCACCACCGCCGTCGCGCTCGCCCCGGACATGGGGGAGCGCTACCTCGACACGGTCTACCGGCCGTCGTGGCTGGCGGAGCACTTCGGGGCCGACGCGGCCGCCGGGGTGCCGCGGCCGCGCCCGGAGACCGGCGTCGCCGACGGGCCGGCCCTGGTCGCGGGGACGTACTGATGGCCCGCACGAGGACGCCCCGCGCGCCGCTGGTCGTGCCGCGCCGGGACGGCGCGCCCGGCGGGGACGCCGACCGGCCCCGCCCCACGCCGTTCCGGCGCGAGAGCGGAGACTGCGCCGGCGCGGAACCCGCGACGACCGCGCTGCCCGCGGGTCCCACGCCACCCGCGCCGCCTGCGGCCCCGGCGACCGTCGGGGACCGGCCCCGCCGGGCCGGGCTGCAGGTGCCCGGCGCCGCGGCACGCACCGCCGAGCCGCGCGAGGCCGAGCACGGCGCGGTCGAGCAGGGCGGGGTCGACGCGACCCTGCCGGCCACGGGCACCGGACCGGAGTCCGCGACGGTCCGCACCTCGACGGTGGGGGGCGCGACCGGCGGGGACCGTCCGCGCACCTCCGAGCCGGACCCGGCGTGGGCACCGCCGGGCCCCGCCCACCGTCCCGTCCCGTCCGCCGCGACGGCGCCACCCGCGCCGCCGGCGGGCGGCCCCCCGGCGGCGACGCCGCAGGCCCCGCCGGTGAACGGGCGGACGAACGGCGGTGCGCCACCCGCCCGGGCCCTGCGCCCGGCGGCTCCGGTCGTGCCGTCGGTGCCGCCGCCGGTGCCGCCGTCGGTGCCGCCGCCCACCCCGTCGCGGCCGCCTGCCGTGCCGGAGCATCGGGACGGCAGTGCGCCGCCGCAGGCCCCGGTGCCACCCGTCGCGGGCCGGCCCGCCGCGGCCGACCGCAACGGCCCGCTGCGGGAGATCGGGGCGTCGCTGCGTCGCCGCCGCGGCCCCGTCGCCGGGGTCGTGCTGCTCGCCGCGGCCGGCGCCGCCGGACTCGCGGTGCTGTTCCCGCCGCCCACCGTCGCGACGACCTCGGTGCAGGTGGGCTCGGTCGGCACCGCCGACCCCGGGCCCGCCACCGCGCGGGCGCTCGCGGCCGCGGGCAGTGCCGCCTTCACCGACCGCGTCGCCGAGCTCACCGGCAGCACCGCGGCCGACCTGGCCGGGCGGCTCGTCGTCACCGCGCCGGAGCCCGGCGTGCTCGCCGTGCGCGCCACCGGCACCGACGCCGGGACCGCGACCGCGCTGGCCGGGGACGCCGTCACCGCGCTGCGCGAGCGGATCGGGGCGCTCGACTCCGCCGTCACGACCGCGGGCACCGCGCCGCTGCGCGCCGAGCTCGACCGGCGTGCCGCCGACGCCCAGGCCGCCGGGGCCACCGGCACCGACCCGGTCGCCGACCAGTTCGGCCGCGCGCTGGCCGACCGGACGGGGCAGGTGACCGTCGTCGTCGACGGGCCGGACCCGGTCGCCGCACCGGAGGTCCCGACGGCCTGGTGGACCGCCGGCGCCGCCGGTGCCGGAGCGCTCGCCGCGCTGCTGCTGGCCGGGCTCGGCGTCCCCGCGGTGCGCCGCGCCCGGGGCCTGCTGCCCGAGGCGCACCCCGACGACCGGCTCCGTGGCCGGCTCGACGTGCCGGTGCTCGCGCCCGGCTCCGCCCCGGACGCGGTCCCGCGCCTGGCCGGCGCCTACCGCGACCTGCTGCGCGGCGCCGAGCGGGTCACCGTCGTGCAGCTGACCCGCGAGCCCGCCTGCGACGTCGCGTCCGAGCTGGTCAAGGCGGCCGCGCTGGTCGGGGACGAGCGCGGCTACCGGGACCTGACGCCCGGTGCGCCCCGCACGCCCGCCCCGGAGGGACCGCACGTGCGGGCCCTGCGGGTCCCGCGGCTCTCGCACACCGACCTGCAGCTGCTGCGCGACGCCGGTCCGGCCGTGCTCGCCGTCGAGACCGCGGGGACCGGCGCGGACGAGGTCGTCACCGCGGTCGCCGCGCTGCGTGCCGTGGGCGCCCCACCGCTGCTGTGCCTGGTCTGGCCGGGACGGCTGCCGCGCGACCCCGCCCGCGTCCCGTTGCCCGCGGACGCCCGGACACGGCCGCACCACCCGTGACGACGCGAGCGGTGGAGTGCGCCGTCGTCGGGCTGGGCGTGCTCGGCGCCTCGTCGCTGCTCGCGCTGGCCCGCGCCGGTGTCTCCTGCGTCGGGCTGGAGTCCGGGCGGGTCGGGCACCCCGACGGCGGCTCCGGCGGCGAGACCCGGATCTTCCGGACCGCCGTCGGCGCCGGGCCCGAGCACGTCCGCCTGCTCGACCGCAGCCGTGAGCTGTGGACCGGGCTGCCCGGCGCGGCGTTCACCGCCTGCGGTGCGCTCACCGTCGGCCCGGCCGACGACCCGCGGGTGCGGGCGGTGGCGCTGCGCGGCCGCACGAGCGTGCTCGACCCGGCCGCGGCCGCCGAGCGCTGGCCGGGGCACCGCCTGCGCGACGGCGAGGTCGCCGTCCTGGACCCGGCCGGCGGCCTGATCACGGCCGGACCGGCGACCCGCGCGCTGGTCGACCGGGCCCGGCGGGCCGGGGCGGCGGTGCGCGAGGACACCACCGTGCTCGGGATCGGACGCCGCCGCGGCCGCGTCGTGCTGCACACCCTGGAGGGCGAGACGGTCGCCGACGCCGTCGTCCTCGCGACCGGGCACGCCGCCGTCCTGATGCCGGGGGTGCTCGACGTCGAGCAGCGCCGCGTCGTGCTGACCTGGTTCCCGGTGCGCGACCCGCGGCGCTTCGACGCCGCGCACTTCCCGCCGGGGCTGCACACCGGCGCGCCGGTCCACACGTTCTTCCCGGCCGTCGACGGTGCCACCGTCAAGATCAACCACCAGCAGCCGCAGCCGCGCGTCCACTCACCGGCCGACCACCACCCCGTCGTCGACGCCGGCTACGCCCGCACCTGGGCCGGTCCGGTCGCGCGCCGCTTCACCGGGATGTCGACGCGCCCGGTGCGCACCGAGTCCTACGTGGAGGGCTACACCGCGGCGCGCCGCGGCGTCGTCGCGCTCGGGTCGTGGTCGCCGCGGGTGGTGATGCTGGGCGGCTTCTCCGGGCAGGGCTTCAAGTACGCGCCCGCGGTCGGTGAGCTCGTGGCCGAGCTCGTGCGCACCGGCCGCAGCTCCAGCGCGGTGTTCGCGCCCGCGCTCGCCGTCGGCGGCTGAGCGGGCGCCTCACCCGCCGAACACCGGCACCCCGCGCCCGGTGCAGCGCCCGTCGGGATGAAGCAGCCAGCCCATCCGCTTGCGCGTGCGCAGGATGACCGAGGTGTCGGCGATCCGGGCGTCGGGCAGGTCGCGCTCCAGCGCCGACTGCATCCCGACGAGCTCGCCGAGCGAGTGCGTCCACGCCGTGATCAGCAGGTTCTCCGGTCCGGTCAGCGACAGGCACAGGCGCACCCGCGGGTCGGTCCGGACGCGGCGCACCGCGTCCTCGACCCCGGCCGTCGGGAGCCCGATCCACCAGGTCACGCAGATCGGCCACCGGGTCAGCAGCTGTGCGATCTCGCAGCGGAACACCAGCGAGCGCGACCGCACCAGCGCCGCCAGCTGGCGGCGCACCGTCGAGGCCGGCCGCCCGGCCCGCTGCGCGAGCACGGCCGCGCTCGCCCGGCCGTCGGCGCCCAGCTCCTGCACCAGCGGCCGGTAGACCGGGCCGCGCAGGTCGACCGGCGGCCCGGGCGGGCCGGTGTCCGCGCGGCGCAGCGCCCGCACGGCCGCGACCTGACGGGCGTCGAGGGCGTCCAGACGCCACCCGCTGCCCTCCCGGTGCACCCGCGACGCCAGGTGGGTGCGGGCCGACGCGACCCCCTCGATCCGCCCGATCCGGTCCAGGACCAGCCCGGACAGCGCCGCGAACGACGCCGCGTTCACGGTCAGCAGCAGGTCCCGGCCGCGGGCGGCGTACTCGATGGTCATCACCGACGGCTCGGAGTCCAGCGTGGCGGCCACCGCGTCGAGCCGGCCGGGGGCGCAGTCGACCTCCACCAGCGCGACCTGCATGGCGTCCTCGCGCACCACCGGATAGGTGCTGATCCAGGCGTGCCCGGAGCCGTGCAGCCGCGCCCAGCGCCGGGCCAGGGTCGCGGGTGCCGCGCCGAGCACCGGGGCCAGCCCCGACCAGCTCGCCCGCGGGTGCAGCTGCAGGGCGTGGACGAGCGCGAAGTCGTCCTCCGACAGCGGTGACCGGTCGATTCCGTCCACGACGCCTCCGATCCGGATCGGATCGTTCGATGTTACGTGTCGTAACGCCCGGCTCCCCAGACTCGGCGACGACCGCGGGCGGGCGGCGTGGCCCGCCGCGAGGAGACGAGGGGACTGCCGTGGATCTTCGTGACGACGCCCGGTCGCTGCAGCCGGACCTGGTGCGGCTGCGCCGGGAGCTGCACCGCGAACCGGAGGTCGGCCTGACGCTGCCCCGCACCCGCGACCGGGTGCTCGCCGCGCTGCAGGGACTGCCGCTCGAGATCACCGAGGGCACGAGCACCACCTCGGTCACCGCGGTGCTGCGCGGCGGCGCGGGCGGCGACGGCGGCGACGGCCCGGTCGTCCTGCTCCGCGGCGACATGGACGGGCTGCCCGTCGCCGAGAGCTCCGGCGAGAGCTTCGCCGCGGCCACCGGCACCATGCACGCCTGCGGCCACGACCTGCACACCGCCGCGCTCGCCGGGGCCGCCCGGCTGCTGTGCGCGCACCGCGACCGGCTCGCCGGCGACGTCGTGTTCATGTTCCAGCCCGGTGAGGAGGGCTTCGACGGCGCCGGCCACATGATCGCCGAGGGGGTCCTGTCCGCCGCGGGCCGGCGCGCCGACCACGCCTACGGCCTGCACGTGTTCGCCAACCGGATGCCCGCCGGGCTGGTCACCACCCGGCCCGGGGTGTTCCTGTCCGCCTCGCACGCCCTCGACGTCGTCGTGCACGGCGCAGGCGGGCACGGCTCCAACCCGCACACCGCGCGCGACCCGATCGCCGCGGCCGCGGAGATGATCACCGCCCTGCAGACGATGGTGACCCGCCGCTTCGACATGTTCGACCCGGTCGTGCTCACCGTCGGCGTCGTGCAGGCGGGCACCCGGCGCAACGTCATCCCCGACACCGCGCGGTTCGAGGCGACCGTGCGCAGCTTCTCCGACGCCCACGCGGCGCTGCTGCCGCAGGTCGTGCGCGAGGTGTGCGACGGCGTCGCCGCGGCCCACGGGGTGCGTGCGGAGGTGAGCTGGACCGACGAGTACCCGCGCACCGTCAACGACCCCGACGAGGCCGGCTTCGCCGCCGGGGTGTGTGCCGAGCTGCTCGGCGAGGAGCGCTTCCGGCTCGCCGCCGACCCGGTGAGCGGCTCGGAGGACTTCTCCCGGGTGCTCGCCGCCGTCCCCGGGGCGTTCCTCGGGATGGGCGCCTGCCCGCCCGGCACCGACCCGGACTCCGCGCCCATGAACCACTCGCCGCTGGCCCGGTTCGACGACGCCGTCCTCGGCGACGCCGCCGCCCTCTACGCCGCCCTGGCCACCACCCGGCTCGCGGGGGTGGCGGCATGAGCACCGAGCGCACCGAGCGCCGTCGCACGATCCTCGGGATCGGTGCCGGCAACGCCATGGAGTGGTTCGACTGGAACGTCTACGCGACGTTCTCGGCGTTCTTCGCGCCGCAGTTCTTCGCCGGCGACGACACCGGCACCGCCCTGCTCAAGACCCTCGCCGTGTTCGCCGTGGGGTTCGTCGCCCGCCCGTTCGGCGGGTTCGTGTTCGGCTGGGTCGCCGACCGCCGGGGCCGGAAGCTGTCGATGGCGCTGTGCGTCGCGACGGCCGCGGTCGGCAGCCTCGTGATCGGGCTGGTCCCGACCTACGAGACCATCGGCATCGCCGCCCCGGCCGTGCTGCTCCTCGCCCGGCTCGCGCAGGGCCTCGCCCACGGTGGCGAGCTCCCGGCCGCGCAGACCTACCTCGCCGAGATGGCCCCGCCGCCGCGGCGCGGGCTGTGGTCGAGCCTGATCTACTTCTCCGGCACCGCGGGCATCCTGGTCGGCACCGTGCTGGGCGCGGTCCTGTCGAGCACCCTGACCCGCGAGCAGATGGCGTCCGTCGGGTGGCGGGTGCCGTTCGTCGTCGGGGGCGTCTTCGGGCTCTACGCCCTGGTCATGCGGCTGCGGATGCGCGAGTCCGACACCTACGTCGCCGACGAGACCGAACGCACCGCCGCGCCCGGGCCGTCGCTGTGGCGCCAGGTCGTGGCCCGTCCGAAGGCGCTGGCCCGGGTGGTGTTCCTGACCAGCGGGCTGACCGTCGTCTACTACGTCTGGTCGGTCGCCGCGCCCGCGTACGCGATCACCGCGCGCGGGGTGGACCCGGCGGCGTCGCTGTGGGCGGGTGCCGGCGCGCTCGCGATCTTCATGGTGCTGCTGCCGCTGTGGGGGGCGGCCTCGGACCGGTTCGGGCGCCGCCGCACCCTGCTCGTGCCCGGCGCGGTGCTGATCGTGCTGCTGTTCCCGCTGGACGCGATGATCCACGACGGGCCGTCGCTGTTCGTCGCGATGACGGTCGCGCTGGCGCTGATCGGCGCGGGCTGCGCGGTCGGCCCGGCGCTCTACGCCGAGATGTTCCCGACCGGCATCCGGGCCGCGGGGCTCGGGGTGCCGTACTCGCTGGCCGTCGCGCTGTTCGGCGGGACGGCGCCCTACCTGCAGACGCTGTTCGCCGGGATCGGCCGCCCGGGCCTGTTCCTCGGCTACGCGATCGTGCTGCTGCTCGTGTCCGGGCTGACGGTCTACCTGCTGCCCGAGACGCGCGGTGTCGACCTCGCGACCGTCGGCACCGAGGAGCCGGCGCCGGCCGCCCCCGCGCCGCGGCGGTGACCGGGCGGGCATGGCGCGGATCACCCGCGCCGCGGCCGGGCCGGGGAAGAGCCGGTGCGGCCGCGGTGTTGGGACCTGCTGTGCGTGGGAGTGGGACGGGACTGGTGCGCCGGCGGGTGATCGACCACGGCCGGCGCGGGACGACGGGCTGTCGGGCGTGACCGCCGTCCGCACCCGTACCGCTCCACCAGGGGGAATCCCGTGTCCTTCGTCGTCCGCGCCGCCCGTGCCTGGCGCCGCCCGCGCGTGTTCGCGCTGCTCACCGTCGCCGGGCTCGTCCTCGGCGCCCTGCTCGGGCTGACCGCCCGGGTCACCGGCCAGGAGTGGCTGGCCACCACCCTCGACACCGTCGGCACCCTGTTCACCGGGCTGCTGCAGTTCACCGTCGTCCCGCTCGTGTTCCTCGCGATCGTGGTCGGCATCGTCAGCCTGCGCGACCTCGGCGGCGGCCGCACCGCGGCCCGGCTCGGCGGGCGCACGGTCGCCTGGTTCGCCGGCACCTCGCTGGTCGCCGTCGTCATCGGCATCGTGATCGGCCTCGTCGCCCGCCCCGGTGCGGGGGTCACGATCACCCCCGACCCGGACGACGTCGCGGCCGTCGGGGAGAAGACGGCGGGCTCGTGGCAGGCGCTGCTCACCAACCTGGTGCCGGACAACCCGATCGCCGCGTTCGCCGGTGGCGACGTGCTGCAGGTCGTCGTCGCCGCGCTGCTCATCGGTGCGGCCGCGTACGCGCTGGGGGAGCGGGCCGAGCCGTTCGTCGCGTTCTCCCGCTCCGCGTTCGACATCGTCCTGACGATCATCGGCTGGGTCGTCGTGCTCGCCCCGGTCGGTGTGCTCGGCCTGATCGGCAACGCCTTCGCCACCTACGGCAGCGGCGTCGTCGGCTCGCTGGCCGGGCTGATCGGCACCGTCTACCTCGGCTGCGCGATCGTGCTGTTCGGCGTCTACCCGCTGCTGCTCAAGGTCGTCGCGGGCATCGGGCCGCGCCGGTTCTTCGGCGTGACCTGGCCGGTGCTGCAGTTCGCGTTCGTGTCCCGGTCCTCGGGGGCCTCGCTGCCGCTGTCCCGCCAGGCCGCGATCGACCTGGGCGTCGACCGCAACTACGCCGGCTTCGCCGTGCCGCTGGCGACCACGACCAAGATGGACGGCTGCGCCGCGGTCTACCCGGCCCTGGCGACGATCTTCATCGCGCACCTCTCGGGGATCGAGCTCGCCGCCTGGCAGTACCTGGTGATCGTGGCCGTCGCGGTGTTCGGCGCGCTCGCCACCGCGGGCACCACCGGCTGGTTCACCATGCTGACGCTGACCCTGGCCGCGGTCGGCATGCCGCCCGCGGTCATCGCGGCCGGGATCGCGGTCGTGATCGGCATCGACCCGATCCTGGACATGATGCGCACCGCGACCAACGTGGCCGGGCAGATCACCGTCCCGACCGTCGTGGCCGCGCAGGAGGGGATCCTGGCCCGCGACGGCGGCGCACCGGTCCGGGACGCGGACGCGGACGCACAGGCCACCCCGGTGCAGGACCCGGCCGGCGCCGGGCGCACCGCCGCGGTCTGACCGGGCCGGGGGACCGCGCAGGCCGCCGGCCCGGCGCGGTCCCTCAGCGGGCGGCCTCGACGATCACCGCGTGCGCGACGAGCCCGCCGAGCGGGCCGGACGGGTCGCGGCCCAGCTCCGCGCCGAGCGCGCCCAGGGTGCGCTCCCGGGCGTCCCACCCGGCCGCGCGCAGCACCGTCGTCGCGGGGGGCCTGCGCCGGGTGTCCCACAGCGCGCCGAGGTCGCAGCCCGTCGCGGCCACCATCTCCCGGACCGCGTCGGAGCGCAGGTACTCGTCGGCGACGGCGAGGTCGACCGCCTCGAGCGCGACCCGGCTGCCCGGTGCCGACAGCGCGTCGATCCGGGCGAGCAGCCCGGCCTCGGCGTCGGGCGGCAGGTAGGGCAGCAGGCCCTCCACCAGCCACGCGGTCGGGCGGGCCGGGTCGAACCCGGCCGCCCGCAGCGCCGCGGGCCAGTCGTCGCGCAGGTCGCACGGCACGTCGACCCGCCGCGCCCGCGCCCGCGCCGTGCCGAGCACGCCCGCGGTGTGGCGCAGCACCCCGGGCTGGTCGATCCCGTACAGGGTCGTGCCGCCCGGCCAGGGGAGCCGGTGCGACCGCGCGTCGAGACCGGTCGCGGGCACCACCACCTGCCGGACGCCGTCCGCGGCCGCCGCGAGCAGCGCCGCGTCCAGCACCCGGGTGCGGATCGCCATCATGTCCACCAGGGCGCCCCAGTCGTCGCCGGCGTCGGCCCCGCGGGGCAGCGGCACGTCCGGTCCGGCGGCGTCGACGAGCGCGCGGGCGAACGGGTCGACGACCAGCGGGCCGGGGCGCTCGGCCTCGGCGGCCCGCGCGGCCGCGACGGCGAGGGCGGTCGCACCGACGCTGCGGGTGACGTCCCACCCGCCGGCGACGCTGTTGCCGCCGGACGGGACGTTGCCGGGCTGTGCTGCGGACACGGGACCTCCCAGGATCTGTGAGCATTGCTCATGATCAGGTTGCATCACGCAAACGATGTGCCGCGCCGCGACATGACCGGGATCACCGTCGGCGCGCGCGGGAACCCGGTGGGCGCCCCGGCGCGTTGACCGGCTCGTGCACCACTCCGCGCCCCGTCACGCCCTGCCGGCCGTCGTCCTGCGCGGGGCCGTCGTCGCCTGCGTGCTGACGGCGCTCCTCGTCGTCGAGCTGACCTCGCGCAGCGGGGTGGCCTGGCGGCTGACGACCTTCACCTACCAGGTCAACCTGCTCGCCGCGGTGTTCTACGCGTGGACCCTGCTGGCCGGGCCGACGCGGGGCGCCGGTGCGCGCCCCGCCCTGCGCGGCGCGGTGGTGGTGTACCTGCTCGCGGCCGGCTCGGTCTGGCTGCTGTTCCTGACCGGGCGCTCCGCGGGCTTCACGACGCCGAACGTGCTGCTGCACGTGGTCGTGCCGCTGCTGGCGCTGGCCGACTGGGTGCTCGTGCGCCCGGAGCGGGAGCGGCTGCGCTGGTGGCACCCGCCGCTGTGGCTGCTGTTCCCGGCCGCCTACCTGGGGCTCGCGCTGGCGGTGCTCAACTCCGCGGGGCGCCGGGCGCCGTACTGGTTCCTCGACCCGGACGCGGTCGGTGCGGCCGGCCTCGCGTCCAACGTCGCCCGGCTGGCCGGGGGGTTCCTGCTGCTCGGGTGGGGGGTCGTCGCACTGGGACGGCTCGGCCCGGTCGCGCCCGGTGTCCGGGCGGCGCCGCGGGCGTGACCCGGGTCGCACAGCCCCGTGGCAGTCAACGCTGACTGTTTTCTGTTACCGTCGCACCGTTGACGGCGCCACCGCAGGCGCCGACCCCGCCATCGCGAAGGAGCGAAGGACGTGCGAGACGCAGTCATCGTCGAGGCCGTGCGCAGCCCGGTCGGCAAGCGCAAGGGCGGCCTCGCCGGCGTCCACCCCACCGACCTGTCGGCCCACGTGCTGCGCAGCCTGGTCGAGCGGTCCGGTGTCGACCCGTCGCAGATCGAGGACGTGATCTGGGGCTGCGTGTCCCAGAGCGGCGAGCAGACCTTCGACATCGGCCGCAACGCCGCCCTGGCCGCCGGGTTCCCCGAGACGGTCACCGGTGTGACCGTCGACCGCCAGTGCGGGTCGAGCCAGCAGTCCGTGCACTTCGCCGCGGCCGGTCTGATCGCCGGGCACTACGACGTGGCCGTCGCCGGCGGCGTCGAGTCCATGACCCGGGTCCCGATGGGCTCCTCGCGCCAGGACCAGGACCCGCTGGGCAGCGACTTCGCCGAGCGCTACGGCGTCGCGCCGAACCAGGGCGTCGGCGCCGAGATGATCGCCGAGAAGTGGGGCTTCTCCCGGCAGCGCCTCGACGAGTTCGCCCTGCAGTCGCACGAGCGCGCCGCCGCCGCCCAGGACGACGGCCGGTTCGACGGGCAGATCGCGCCGCTGGCCGGCGTCACCGCCGACGAGGGCGTGCGCCGCGGCGGCACGCTGGAGGGCCTCGCCCAGCTCAAGACGGTGTTCAAGGACGCCGACCAGGGCGGCGTCATCCACGCCGGCAACTCCTCGCAGATCTCCGACGGCTCGGCCGCGCTGCTGATGACCACCAGTGAGAAGGCCCGCGAGCTCGGCCTGACCCCGATCGCCCGCGTGCACACCGCGGTGCTCGCCGGCGCCGACCCGGTCATCATGCTGACCGCGCCGATCCCGGCCACCGAGAAGGCGCTGAAGCGCTCGGGCCTCTCGCTCGACGACATCGGCGCCTTCGAGGTCAACGAGGCGTTCGCGCCCGTCCCGCTGGCCTGGCTCGCCGACATCGCCGGCGACGACGCCGCTGTCGCCGAGCGGCTCAACCCCGACGGCGGTGCGATCGCGCTGGGCCACCCGCTGGGCGGCTCCGGTGCCCGGATCATGACGACCCTGGTGCACCACATGCGCGACAACGGCATCCGCTACGGCCTGCAGACCATGTGCGAGGGCGGCGGGCAGGCCAACGCCACCATCCTCGAGCTCCTGTAAGTCCCGGCTCCCCCCACGGAAGGAACGACACACCCCATGGACATCTCCGGTTCCGTCGCCGTCGTCACCGGCGGTGCGTCCGGCCTCGGCCTGGCCACCACCGAGCGCTTCCTCGAGCTCGGCGCGAAGGTGCTGATCATCGACCTGCCGTCGTCGCAGGGCGAGGCCGTCGCCGACAAGCTGGGCGAGAACGTGCGCTTCGTCGCCGCCGACGTCACCAACTCCGAGCAGGTCACCGCCGCCCTCGACGCCGCCGAGGAGCTCGGCACGGTCCGCGTCGCGGTCAACTGCGCCGGCATCGGCAACGGCATCAAGACCTACGGCAAGAAGGGCCCGTTCCCGCTGGACGGGTTCATCAAGGTCATCAACGTCAACCTGATCGGCACGTTCAACGTGATCCGGCTCGCGGCCGAGCGGATCGCGAAGTCCGAGCCGGTCGACGGCGACCGCGGCGTCATCATCAACACCGCCTCCGTCGCCGCGTTCGAGGGGCAGATCGGGCAGGCCGCGTACTCCGCGTCCAAGGGCGGCATCGTCGGCATGACCCTGCCGATCGCCCGCGACCTGGCCGACCTCGGCATCCGGGTCTGCACCATCGCCCCGGGCCTGTTCGAGACCCCGCTGCTGGCCGGCCTGCCCGAGGACGTCAAGACCTCGCTGGGCACGCAGGTCCCGCACCCGTCGCGGCTCGGGATCCCGTCGGAGTACGGGCGTCTCGCCGCCCACATCGTCGAGAACCCGATGCTCAACGGCGAGACGATCCGCCTCGACGGCGCGATCCGGATGCAGCCGCGCTAGACCACCACCACCGAGGGGAGGGCGGCGCCGTGAAGCGCACGCTCTACGAGTCCGACCACGAGGACTTCCGGGAGGCGTTCCGCGCCTTCGTCGAGAAGGAGATCGTCCCGCACGAGGCGCAGTGGGAGCGCGACGGCGCCGTCGCCCGTGAGCTGTTCACGACGGCGGGCGCCAACGGCTTCCTGGGCATCGACGCGCCCGAGGAGTACGGCGGCGGCGGGGTCAGGGACTTCCGTTTCAACGCCGTGATCAGCGAGGAGCTGCTGCGCGTCGGCGCGGCCGGCTCCGGGCTGGGTCTCACCCTGCACAACGACATCGTGCTGCCCTACCTGCTCACCTACACCACCGACGAGCAGAAGCAGCGGTGGCTGCCGGGTGTCACGGCGGGGGAGAAGATCCTCGCGATCGCCATGACCGAGCCGGGGATCGGCTCGGACCTGGCGTCGATGTCCACGACCGCGATCCGCGACGGCGACCACTACGTCGTCAACGGCGCGAAGACCTTCATCACCAACGGGATCAACGCCGACCTCGTCGTCGTCGCGGTGAAGACCGACCCGTCGCAGAAGCACAAGGGCATGAGCCTGCTCGTGCTCGAGCGCGGGATGGAGGGCTTCGAGCGGGGCCGCAACCTCGACAAGCTGGGCATGCACGCCCAGGACACCGCCGAGCTGTCCTTCACCGACGTGAAGGTGCCGGTGGAGAACCTGCTCGGCGGCGAGGAGGGCCGGGGGTTCGTCCAGCTCGTCGAGAAGCTGCCGCAGGAGCGGCTGTCCATCGCGGTCGCCGGGGTGGCCGCGGCGCGGGCGACCCTGAACGGGACGCTGGACTACGTCAAGGAGCGCAAGGCCTTCGGGTCGCCGGTCGGCTCGTTCCAGAACTCCAAGTTCGCCCTCGCCGAGATGGACACCGAGGTCGACCTCGCCGAGCACTACGTCGACGACTGCGTGCGCGCCCTGAACGCGGGCGAGCTCACCGCCGTCGACGCCTCGAAGGCGAAGTACTGGTGCACCGAGCTGCAGGGCCGGGTCGCCGACCGCTGCCTGCAGCTGCACGGCGGCTACGGCTACATGAGCGAGTACCCGGTCTCCAAGGCCTACGCCGACGCGCGGATCACCCGGATCTACGGCGGCACCACCGAGATCATGAAGGAGGTGATCGGCCGGGGTCTCGGACTCTGAGCCGATCCTGCGTTCATGAGCACCGAGAACGCGCCGGTGACCAGGACCCGGGCGCAGCGGTCCGAGGACAGCCGCGCCCGGATCCTGGACGCCGCCGTCGCCTGCCTGATCGACGGCGGCTACTCCGGGTCCACCACGCTGACCATCCAGTCCGCGGCCGACGTGTCACGGGGACGGCTGCTGCACCACTTCCCGAGCCGTGACCGGCTGCTGGTCGCCGCGGCGCAGCACCTCGCGGTCAAGCGCGTCGCCGACACCGAGGAGCGGATCAACCGGGTGCTCCGGGCCACGCCGGTCGGCCGCGCGGAGCGGGCCGACCTGGTCATCGAGCTGCTCTGGGAGAGCTTCTCCGAGCCGCACTTCTGGGCGGCCGTCGAGCTGTGGACCGCGGCCCGGTCCAACAGCGAGATCGCCGAGGCGCTGCGCCCGGAGGAGAAGCGGCTCGGTGCGGCGATCCGCGCGTCGATGGCGCGCATGTTCGGCGAGGAGCTGGCGTCGCGGCCGCGGTTCCGCCAGCTGCGCGACCTTCTCCTCACCTCGATGCGCGGCACGTCGCTGACCTACACGTTCGACCCGCGTGACCCGGGCAGCGACCCGATGCTGGCGCAGTGGAAGGACCTCGCCCGGCTGCTGCTCGGCCTCTGAGCCCGCCGGGCTCAGGTGCCGTAGCTCAGCCCGACGGGCGGTGTGGCCACGCCCGGCGCCGCGGGCGGGTCGGGGCGGCGGACCCGCACCCGGTCGCGGCCGTCGTGCTTGGCCTCGTAGAGCGCGGCGTCGGCGGCGGCGAGCAGCCGGTTCAGGTCCGTGCCGTGCTCCGGCGAGGCGGCGACCCCGATCGACACCGACAGCCCGTCGACCGGCCCGGCGCTCGCGGTCTGCACGGTCAGCTCCCGCACGCTGTGCCGGATGCGCTCGGCGACCTCGCGGGCCCGGCCGAGCGCGGCGTCGGGCCGCAGCCCGCCGACCGCGACGACGAACTCCTCGCCGCCGAACCGGCCGGCCAGGTCGTCGTCGCGGACCTCGGCCGTGAGCACGTCGGCGACGGCCTGCAGCACGTCGTCACCGGCGAGGTGGCCGTGCCGGTCGTTGACCGACTTGAAGTGGTCCAGGTCGAGGATCAGCACGGCGACGGCGCGGTGGGCGCGCGCACCGCGTTCGAGCAGCCGCCGGGTGCGCCACTGCCAGGCCGCCGGGTTCAGCAGCCCGGTCTTGGCGTCGGTGTCGACCCGGGCCTCGAGCTGGCGGACCAGCGTCGTCTGCTCCACCACCATCAGCGGCAGCACCGCGAGCAGCGCGTACCAGGGGGAGGTGTCGGCCAGCACCACCGCGACCAGACCGCCGATGGACAGCGTCGCGAGCTCGAGCCCGACGTCGCCGCCGCGCAGGATGGCGAGGAACCGCGAGCCGGGGGAGGTCAGCCGCAGCACCGACACCACCAGCAGCGTGTTCACCGCGGTGTACACGCCCAGGGCGACGAGCACGGTCGCCGCGTCCTGGGGGTCGCCGAAGCTGCCGGGTGCGGCACCGCCGGGCAGCCGCAGCGCCGCGACGGCGTGCACCGCCAGCAGGACCGTCGCCGCGCTGAACACCTGCCGGTGCGGCGGCGTCCCGCTGGGCCGCGAGACCCGCAGGTAGAGGTGCAGGTAGACGACGCCGACGACCGCGGTCGCGAGTCCGGGGGGCAGCAGCAGCGCGGCGGAGAAGGTCCAGACCGAGGTCATGTTGACGTAGCGCGTCTCGGCGATCCGACGCCGGATGCGCTCGGCGTTGACCGACAGCTCGGTGTGGGCCACGGCGACCAGGCCCAGCAGGCCGGCGAGCAGCCACTCCGAGCGCGACGGTGCGGGCACGAGGAGCACCCCGGCCACGACCGCGGCCGCGGCGAGGAGTTCCACGGCGAGGACCAGCAGCAGCGGTCGCAGCGGAAGGCCGCGCAGCGCCCGGGAGCCCGGCGCCGGGTGACGGCGCCGCACCGGGCGCGGGGTCACCTGGCCAGGGGTCACGTCGCCTGCCTGTTCTCGCCCGCGTCGGAAGTCGGGGCGAAGATTACCGGCGGGTAAGTCAACCCTCCGCAGTGATCGTGCTGTCGGCCGGAATCCGCGCCGAACGGTGCGGGAGATACGCCGAACGCCTCAAACTTGCGTTAAGTGGTGACTCAGCGTCGATCGTCGCTTACCCTGGCGGCGACCATCACTCGATCGTGCGGCACGACGCTGTGCGGTGCGCTCACGAAGCGCAGCGGTGCCGTCGTCGACGGGTACGGGCACATCGGTCGAGGGGAGATCGCCGTGCGCAACTGGGACTGGTGACACGCGACGGTGCCGCGGGGCCGGGCGCCCCGCGGTGTCGGTGTCCCGCACGCGACCGTACCGCTCTTCCCGCCGCCCCCGCGGCCCTCCTCCCTCCCCCGGCGGCCCGCTCCGCCGCCCTCCGCTCCTGCGCGTCCGCCGCCCGGGGGCGTGGGCCGGCGCGTGTCCCGGCGACCGGTCCCCGGTGCGCCCGGTCGCGGCTCCCCGCCCCGCCCGGGGCTCCCTCGCCACTTCTGACGACGACCACCGCCGGAACGCGATACCGCCGCGAGGTGGTCCGACCGGCCGGCTGACCCTTCCCCCGTTCGGGTGACACATGGCTCACGTCACCGGCGTGACCTGCGTCGACGGGGCTGATCCGTCCGGGTCCGACGATCACCCCCTAGGCGGGACGCCGCCGTGCATGGTGCAGTTAGCCTCGCCTTATCTGAGGCGTGCCCAAGCAACGAAAGGACCGTGATGGCGACTCCCGCGAACGCGCACCCCCACCCCTCCCCGGAGGTTCTCGACGTCGTGGGGGTCGGGTTCGGGCCGTCGAACCTCGGCATCGCGATCGCCCTGCTGGAGCACGACGCCGCCGTACCGGCCGAGCAGCGGCTGCGCGCCCGCTTCGTCGAGCGGCAGGAGCGCTTCGGGTGGCACCGGGGGATGCTCCTCGAGGACGCCACGATGCAGGTCTCCTACCTGAAGGACCTGGTCACGCTGCGGAACCCGACGAGCGGGTTCTCCTTCCTGTCCTACCTGCACGACCGCGACCGGCTCGCCGACTTCATCAACTACGGGTCGGCGTTCCCGACCCGGCGCGAGTTCCACGACTACCTGGAGTGGGCCGCCGCGCGGGTGGGGGAGATCAGCGCGTCCGGCGGCTCGCCCGTCACCGTCGACTACGGGTGCGAGGTCACCGAGATCACCCCGGTCCGCGGCGACGACGGCGTGGAGCTGGTCGACGTCGTCGTGCGGACCGGCGGGCGGGTCGAGCGGCTGCGTGCCCGCAACGTCGTCCTGGCCTGCGGCATGACCCCGGTCCTGCCCCGCGGCATCAGCACCGGCGGGCGGATCTGGCACAACCGCGACCTGCTGTTCCGCACCCGCGAGCTGGCCGGCACCGAGCCCGCGCGCTTCGCCGTGGTCGGGGCCGGGCAGAGCGCCGCGGAGACCGTCGAGCACCTGCACCGGACGTTCCCCTCCGCCGAGGTGCACGCGGTGTTCGCCCGCTACGGCTACAGCCCGGCCGACGACACCTCCTTCGCCAACCGGATCTTCGACCCGGCCGCGGTCGACGACTTCTACACCGCCCCCGACGAGGTCAAGGACCGGATCCTCGGCTACCACGCGAACACGAACTACTCCGTCGTCGACCCCGAGCTGATCGAGGGCCTCTACCGCACGCACTACCACGAGCGGGTGGCCGGCACCGAGCGGCTGCGGTTCCGCAACGTGTCCCGGGTGGCCGACGTCGTCGACGTCGGCGACCGGGTGGAGCTCGCGGTCGAGTCGCTGATCGACGGCTCGCGCGAGGTCATCACCGCCGACGCGGTCGTCTACGCGACCGGCTACCGGGCGGCGGACCCGCTGTGGCTGCTCGCCGGCGGCCTCGGCGACGCCTGCACCCGCGACGCCCGCGGCCGCCTCGACGTGCACCGCGACTACCGGCTCGCCACGACCGCGCTCGCCGACGGCACGCCCGTGCGGGCCGGCTTCTACCTGCAGGGCCCGACCGAGCACACGCACGGCATCACCTCGACCCTGCTGTCCAACATCGCCGTGCGCTCCGGCGAGATCGTCGCCTCGCTGACCGGCGCGCCGGTGCCGAGCGCGCCCGCGCCGGCCGCGGTCTGAGCCCGCCCGTCCCCACCGCACCCACGCACCCAGGGAGAGCCATGTCCACCAACCCCTTCGACGACGCCGACGGCACCTTCTACGCGCTGGTCAACGACGAGGGCCAGTACTCGCTGTGGCCGAGCTTCGCCGAGGTCCCGGCCGGCTGGACGGTCGAGCACGGGCCGGCCGCGCGGGCGGAGTGCCTCGAGCACGTCGAGACGCACTGGACCGACCTGCGCCCGCGCAGCCTGCGCGCCCGCGCCGCGGGCTGACCCGACCGCCGCCCGCGCCCCGACGCCGACCCGCACCTCCAGGAGCCCCCTCCCGTGACCCGCACGCTGCCGACCCCCTCCGACCCGCGTCCCGGCCGGGTGCCGCACGGCACGCCCGCCACCTGGCCGGCGCTGTTCGCCCGGCAGGTCGCCGCGGCACCGGACGCCGTCGCCGTGCGCTGCCGCGACGAGCAGCTCACCTACGCCGAGCTCGACGAGCGCGCCGGGCGTCTCGCGTCGGTGCTGCGCGCCCGCGGTGCCGGGCCGGAGCGGCTGGTCGCGCTGGCGGTCGAGCGCGGCGTGGACCTGGTCGTCGCGCAGGTGGCGATCCTGCGTGCGGGCGCGGCGTACCTGCCGGTCGACCCCGACCAGCCGGCGGCGCGCACGGCGCTGGTGCTGCAGGACGCGCGGCCCGCGGTCGTGCTGTCCGGCCGCGCGGTCGCGGCGCAGCTCCCGCTGCCCGACGGCGTGCCCACCGTCCTGCTCGACGACGCCGCGGACCGGGCCGCGGTCGCCGCCGCGCCGGTCGCGCCCGTGCCGGACCTGGACGTGCACGGCGTCGCCTACGTCATCCACACCTCCGGTTCGACGGGCCGGCCCAAGGGGGTCGTGCTGACCCACAGCGGCGTCGCGCAGCTCGTCGCGACCCAGACCGAGCGGCTCGGCGTTGGCGCGTCCGACCGGATCCTCGGGTTCGCCTCCACCGGCTTCGACGTGGCGTTCTGGGAGCTGTGCATGGCGCTGCTGTCGGGGGGCTGCCTGGTGGTGGTGCCCTCGGAGCTGCGGCTGCCGGTGCCCGAGCTGGCCGGGTACGCCCACGAGCACGCCGTCACGGTCATGGTGCTGCCGCCGGCGCTGCTCGCCGCGCTCGGCCCGGACGTCACACTGCCCCCGGCAACGCTGCTCGCGGGCACCGAACGGGTCTCCCCGGAGCTGGTGGCGCGGTGGGGCCGCGGCCGGCGGATGTTCAACGCGTACGGCCCGACCGAGGTCACCGTCAACTCCACGCTGGGGCTGTGCGACCCGGCCCGCACCGGTCCCGTCGTGCCGATCGGAATCGCCGACCCGATGACCGACGCCCACGTGCTGGGCCCCGACCTCGCCCCCGTCGCCGACGGCGAGCAGGGCGAGCTCTACCTCGGCGGGCCCGGCCTGGCCCGCGGCTACCTGAACCGGCCGGGCCTGACCGCCGAGCGCTTCGTGGCCGACCCGTTCGGCCCGCCCGGCGGGCGCCTCTACCGCACCGGCGACCTCGTGCGGGTCGACGACCGCGGCGAGCTGGAGTTCCTCGGCCGCGTCGACGACCAGCTCAAGGTCCGCGGCTACCGGATCGAGCCCGGCGAGGTCGAGTCGGTGCTGCGCGCGCACCCGCACGTCGCCGAGGCCGTGGTCGGGGTGCACGAGACGGCGCCGGGCGAGAGGCGCCTGGCCGCCTGGGTGGTGCCGGCCACCACGACCGCCCCGGGCGACGCGGACGAGCGCGTCGCGGACTGGCGCGAGGTGCACGAGCTGCTCTACGCCGCGACCTCGGCCGAGGACGGCGACCCCACCGGCTACGAGGGCGGCTTCGCCGGCTGGAACTCGACCTACGACGGCACCCCCGTCCCGCGCGAGGACATGCGGGCCTGGCGCGACGCCACCGTCGCCCGGATCCGGGAGCTGGGCCCCGGCCGGGTCCTGGAGCTGGGCGTCGGCAACGGCCTGCTGCTGTCCGAGCTGGCCCCCGGCTGCCCCCGCTACGTCGGCACCGACGTGTCCGCCGAGGCCGTCGCGGCGCTGTCGCGGTGGGTCGCGACCCGCCCGGAGCTCGCCGGCCGGGTCGAGCTGGCCTCGGCCGCGGCGCACGAGCTCGACGGCCTGAGCGGGCCGTTCGACACCATCGTGATCAACTCCGTGGCGCAGTACTTCCCGGGCCCGGAGTACCTGACCGACGTCCTGCGCCGCGCCGCCGCGCTGCTCGCGCCCGGCGGCGCGGTGTTCGTCGGCGACGTCCGGCACGCCGGGCTGCTGCGGACCTTCCGGGCCGGCGTCACCGCGGCCCGCGCCGCCGGCGCGGAGCCCGCCGCGCTGCGCCGCGCCCTCGACGGCGCCGTCGCCTGGGAGGGCGAGCTGCTGTGCGGCCCGGAGTTCTTCACCACGCTCGACGGGTTCGCCGCCGACGTGCGGATCAAGCGGGCCCGTGCGCACGACGAGCTGTCGCGCTACCGCTACGACGTCGTCCTGCGCCCGGGCGCGGCCCCCGCCGCGGACCCCGGGGCGGTCGCGCTGAGCTGGGAGGGCGCCGGGCGCGACGCCGGCGCGCTCACCGACGCGGTGCGCGGCGCGCTCGGCGCGGGCCCGGACGCGCTGCGCGTCACCGGCGTCCCCGACCTGCGCTCGGCCGACGACCGCGCCGTCCGGGCCCGCATCGACGGGGACCCCGCGCCCGAGGCGGGCGCCGACCCCGAGCCGCTGCTGGCGCTGGGGGAGTCCCTCGGGTACCGGGCCGCCGGCACCTGGGGGCCGGCCGGGACCGTCGAGCTGCTGTTCACCCGCCCCGGCGTCGCCGCCGCAGCGGCCTACCGGCCCGGCGCCGCGGCCGACGGGCCCGCCGTGCACCGCCCGGCCCCCTTCCGCGACGTCGACGCCCTGCTCGGCGCCCTGCGCGAGCACCTGCGCGACCGGCTGCCGGAGTGGATGATCCCGGCCGTCGTGGCGCTGCCGTCGATCCCGGTGCTGGCCAACGGCAAGACCGACCGGGCCGCGCTGCCCGCCCCGGACCTGTCCGCGCAGGTGCGCGGCACCCGGCCCTCCACCCCGCGCGAGGAGCTGCTCTGCCGGCTGGTGTCGGAGGTCCTCGGGGTCCCCGGCATCGGCGTCGACGACGACTTCTTCACCCTCGGCGGCGACTCGGTCAGCTCGATCCGCCTGGTCGTGCTGGCCCGCGAGCACGGGCTGCTCGTCACCCCCCGGCAGGTGTTCACCCACCGCACCGTCGAGGAGCTGGCCCCGCTCGCGACCGCGCGCGCGGCCGCCGGCCCGTCCGGCGCCGCGAGCGCGACGGCGCTCGACGACACCGCCCGCGCCGCACTGGCCCACCTCGACGGCGTCACCCTCACCGGGCCGGTGTCCCCGCTGCAGGAGGGCTTCTTCTTCCACGCCGCACTCGACCCGGCCGACACCTCCTACGTCGTGCAGGAGGTCCTCGACCTGCCCGCCGACGTCGACGCCGCGGCGCTGCGCGGCGCGCTGGCCGACCAGCTCGCCGAGCACCCGCAGCTGCGCGCCGGATTCGCCCAGCGCGCCGACGGGCGGGTCGTGCAGGCCGTCGCCGCGCACGTCGTGCTGCCCTGGTCCGAGCACGCCCCCACCGGCCCGGCGCAGGCCACCGCCCTGCTCGACGCCGAACGCGCCCGCCCGTTCGACCTCGCGCGCCCGCCGCTGCTGCGGGCGGCCCTGCTGCGCGAGCCCGGCCGCAGCCGGCTCGCGCTCACCTTCCAGCACGCCGTGCTCGACGGCTGGTCGGTCGCCCTGCTCGTCGACGGGCTGGGGGCCGGCTACGCCGCCCGCACCGCCGGTGCCGTTCCCGGCCCCGACGGCGCCGACGGCCCCGACCTGCGGGCCCGCCGGGCCGAGGAGCGGCTGCGCGCCTGGTTCGCCCACCTCGACGCGCTCGACGCCGGCGCCGCCCACGCCGTCTGGGACGCCGAGCTGGCCGGCGCCGAGCCGGTCCGGCTCCTCGACGCGCTGCCCGCCCCGGCGGCCCCGCCCGCGCCCGGCACGCCGGAGCACCGCCCCCGGCCCCCGCACGCGCAGCGCACCCTGACCCTCGACGCCGCCGCGACCACCGCGCTGGAGCGGGCCGCCCGGGCCCGTGGCGTCACCGTCTCGACGGTGCTGCACACCGCGTGGGCGCTGACCGCCGGCGCGCTCACCGGCAGCCGCGACGTGCTCGTCGGCAGCACCGTGTCCGGCCGCGACGCCGCCGTCGACGGCATCGACGGGGCCGTCGGGCTGTTCGTCAACACCGTCCCGGTCCGGCTGCGCTGGGCGCCGGGCGAGCCGCTGTCCGCGGCGCTGCACCGGATGCAGGACGGCCGCACCGCGGTGCTCGACCACCCGCAGGTCCGCCTGGCCGAGCTGCAGCGCGGCCGCGGCGAGCTGTTCGACTCGATCGTCGTCGTGGAGAACTACGCCGGTGCCCGCCCGGGCCTGGTCACGGCCGTCGAGGTCCGCGACGCCGTGCACTACCCCCTGGCGCTGATCGTGCGCACCGGCCGCGAGACCGGTGTGACCCTCAAGCACGACACGGCCCGCGTCGGCGACGACGCGGCGGCGCTGCTGCTGGAGGTGTTCGGGCGGACGCTGTCCGCGCTGGTCGACGAGCCGGGGCGGACCGCGGCGTCGCTGCCGCTGCGCGCCGCGCCGGAGACCGGGGTGCACGGCCCGGTGCGCCCGCTCGACACCCGCACACTGGCCCAGCGGGTCGCGGAGGGGCTGGCGCGCGACCCCGGCGCCACGGCCGTCGTCGCACCGGACGGGACCCTGACCGCGGCCGAGCTGGACCGCCGCTCCGCGGCCGTGGCCGGTGCGCTGCGCGGGCGCGGCGCCGGGCCGGGCACCGTCGTGGGGGTCGCGGTGCCGCGCTCCACGGAGCTGATGGTCGCGCTGCTCGGCGTGGTCCGGGCGGGCGCGGCGTACCTGCCGCTCGACCCGGAGCACCCGGCCGAGCGGATCGCCGACACCGCCGCCGACGCCGGCGTCGACACCGTGCTCGTCGGCACCGGCACCGGCACCGGCACCGGCACCGGCAGCGGCACCGGCAGCGGCACCGGCGCGGGAACGGAGCTGCCCGAGCTGCCCGGGGTGACCCGGCTCGCCGTCGCCGCACTCGCCGACGGGCCGGTGCCCGCCGCGCTGCCGTACCCGGACCCCGCCGACGCCGCGTACCTGATCTACACCTCCGGCTCGACCGGGCGCCCGAAGGGCGTGGTCGTCGACCACCGCGCCATCGGCAACCGGCTCGACTGGATGCAGTCCGCCCACCCGCTGGCCGCCGACGACCGGGTGCTGCAGAAGACCCCGGCCGGGTTCGACGTCTCGGTGTGGGAGTTCTTCTGGGCTCCCTCGGTGGGGGCCGCGGTCGTGCTCGCCGCGCCCGGCGGGCACCGCGACCCCGGCCACCTGGCCCGCCTCGTGCGCGACGAGCGGGTCACCACCCTGCACTTCGTGCCCTCGATGCTGGAGGCCTTCCTCGCCGACGAGCGGGTCACGGCCGACCCGTCCTGGGCGGCCGGGCTGCGCCGGGTGTTCTGCTCCGGCGAGGCGCTGCCCGCGTCCGCGGTGGCGGACTGGCACGCCCTGACCGGGGTGGCGCTGCACAACCTCTACGGCCCGACCGAGGCCGCCGTCGACGTCACCGCGCACACCGTGCAGCCCGGCGCGGGCCCGGTCGTGCCGATCGGCGTCCCGGTCGCCAACACCCGCACCCACGTGCTCGACGCCTGCCTGCGCCCGGTCCCCGACGGCGTCCCCGGCGAGCTGTACCTCGGCGGGGTCCAGCTCGCCCGCGGCTACCACGCCCGGCCCGGGCTCACCGCGGACCGCTTCGTCGCCGACCCGTTCGGTGCGCCGGGGGAGCGGCTCTACCGCACCGGTGACGTCGTGCGCCGCACCGGCGGCGAGCTGGTCTACCTCGGCCGTTCCGACGGCCAGGTGAAGATCCGCGGGCAGCGCATCGAGCTCGGCGAGGTCGAGGTCGCCCTCGGTGCGCTCGACGGCGTCGGCCGCGCGGTCGTCGTCGTGCGCCGGGACGGCCCGTCCCCGGCGCTGGTCGGCTACGCCGTGCCCGCCCCCGGCGGCACCGCGCCCGGCGCCGCGGCCGACGGCTCCGTCCTCGACGGCGCCGCGCTGCGCGACGCGCTCACCGCGACCCTGCCCGAGGCACTGGTGCCGTCCGCGGTCGTCGTGCTCGACGACCTGCCGGTCACCCCCAACGGCAAGCTCGACCGGGCCGCGCTGCCCGCGCCCCGCACCGCGCCGAGCGGCTCCGCCCGTGCGGCCGGCACCGAGGCCGAGCGGGTGCTCTGCGCCGCGTTCGCGCAGGTCCTGGGCCGTGAGCAGGTCGGACCCGACGACGACTTCCTCACCCTCGGCGGGGACTCCATCACCTCGATCGCGGTGTCGTCGCGGGCCCGCCGGGCCGGGCTGGAGGTCGGCCCGGGCGACGTGCTCGCCGGGCGCACCCCGGCCGCCGTCGCCGCGCGGGCCGGTGCCGCGACCGCCCCGGTCCCGCCGCTGCCCGAGCCCGACCCGGCCGTCGCGGCCCGGGTCCGCGAGGTCGCCGGCGACGGCGTGGAGCGCGTCTGGCCGCTGTCGCCGCTGCAGGAGGGCCTGTACTTCCACGCGGGCCTCGACGGCGGGGCCGACGTCTACACCGTGCAGGAGACCGTCGAGCTCGACCACGAGATCGACGTCGACCGGCTGCGCGACGCGGTCGCCACGATGCTGCGGCTGCACCCGACCCTGCGTGCCGGGTTCACCGCCGACGGGCTCGACGGCCCGGTGCAGTTCGTGCTCGCCGCCGAGCGGACCGCGGTGCCGGTGCGGCTGGTGCACACCGCGTCCGCGGCCGAGCGCGACCGGCTCACCGCGGCCGACCGCACCGCGCCGTTCGACCTGACCGCGCCGCCGCTGTTCCGGATCACGGTGCTGCGCGGCGACGGGCGCGACCGGCTCCTCGTCCACCGCCACCTGCTGATCTGGGACGGCTGGTCGGCGTGGCTGTTCCTCGAGGGCCTGTTCGACACCTACGCCGGGTCCCCGCCGCCCGCCCCCGGCGGCGGCTACGAGGACCTGCTCGCGCTGCTCGCCGCCCGCGACCCGGGCCCCGGCCGCGCCGCCTGGCGCGACGCGCTCGCCGGGCTCGACGAGCCCACCCTGGTCGCGCCCGGCCCCGCCGGCGGCCCGCGCACCGTCGCCGAGACCCACCTCGACCTCGACGCGGCCACCTCGGCGCGGCTGCGCGCGCTCGCCCGCTCCGTGCAGGTCACCCCCAACACCGTGCTCTCGACGGTCTGGGCGCTGGCCCTGGCCGCCGGCACCGGGCGCGACGACGTCGTGTTCGGCACCTCGGTCGCGGGGCGCCCGGCCGCCGTCCCGGACGTGGAGAACGTCGTCGGGCTGTTCCTCAACACCGTCCCCGCCCGGGTCACGCCGCGGCCGGGGGAGACCGGGGCGCAGCTGCTCGCCCGGGTGCAGGCCGACCGCCTCGCCCTGACCGAGCACGAGACCGTCGGGCTCGGGGAGATCCAGCAGCTGTCCGGGCACCGCACCCTGTTCGACACCCTGTTCGTCTACCGCCCGGAGGGCGGCGCGGAGCGGGTCGCGGAGCTCGGCGCCCGGCACGGCATCACCGCCCTGCACGGCGCCGACGCCACCCACTACCCGCTGACCCTGGCCGTGACCCCGGGGGAGCGGTTCCGGCTCACGCTGTCCCACACCGTCGGCGAGGCCGCCGCGGCCCGCTGGGCGGGACGGGTCGAGCGCATCCTGCACGCCCTGCTCGACGAGCCCGCGACCCCGCTGGCCCGGCTGGACGTCCGCACCGCCGACGAGCACGCCGAGGTGGCCGCGCACCGCGCCGGGCGCCGCGTCGAGCTGGGCACCGACACCGTCGCCGACCTGCTCGCACAGCGGGCCGCCGTCGCGGGCGGGGACCTCGCCGTCGTCGCCGGGGACGTCCGGCTCACCTACGCCGAGCTCGACGCGGCGGTCAACCGCACCGCGCGGCTCCTGCTCGCCCACGGCGCGGGACCGGAGACCGTCGTCGCGCTCGCGCTGCCCCGCTCGGCCGAGAGCGTCGTCGCGCTGTTCGCGGTGCTGCGCACCGGGGCCGCGTACCTGCCGCTGGAGCTCGACCACCCCGCGGAACGCCTGTGCGAGACCCTGCGCGACGCCCGCCCGGTCGTCGTGCTCACCACGACGGCCGTCGCGCCGTCGGTGGCGCCCGCGGGTGTGCCCACGCTGCGGCTCGACGACCCCCGGGTCGCGGCCGGGCGCGCCGCGCTCGACCCTGGCCCGGTCCCCGACGACGAGCTCGGCGCCTTCGCCCGCGGCAACCCCGCACGCCTGGACCTGCCCGCCTACGTCATCTACACCTCCGGCTCCACCGGCCGGCCCAAGGGTGTCGTCACCCCCTACCGCGGGCTGACCAACATGCAGCTCAACCACCGTCGCGAGATCTTCGACCCGGTCGTCGCCGACGTCCGCGCCCGCCGCGGGCCCGGTGCCCGGCTGCGCGTGGCGCACACCGTGTCCTTCGCGTTCGACATGAGCTGGGAGGAGCTGCTCTGGCTGGTCGAGGGCCACGAGGTGCACGTCGCGGACTCCGAGCTGCGCCGCGACGCGCAGCGGCTGGTGGCCTACTGCGACGCCCACGACGTCGACGTCGTCAACGTGACCCCGACCTACGCCGCGGCGCTGCTGGAGACCGGGCTGCTCGCCCGGCGCCCGATGCCGCTGGTGCTGCTCGGCGGCGAGGCCGTGTCCGACGCGGTCTGGGCGGCCCTGCGCGACGCCGACGGCGTGCTCGGCTACAACCTCTACGGCCCCACCGAGTACACGATCAACACCCTCGGCGCCGGCACCACCGACTCCACCGTCCCCGCGGTGGGGCGGCCGATCACCAACACCGTCGCGCACGTGCTCGACGGGTGGCTGCGCCCGGTGCCCGACGGCGTCCCCGGCGAGCTCTACATCGCCGGCGACGGCCTGGCCCGCGGCTACCTGGACCGGTTCGCGCTGACCGCCGAGCGCTTCGTCGCCGACCCGTGGACCCCGGGCGGGCGCATGTACCGCACCGGTGACCTCGTGCGGCGCCGGCCCGGCACCGGCGGCGTGCTCGACTTCCTGGGCCGCACCGACGACCAGGTCAAGATCCGCGGGCACCGCGTCGAGCCGGGCGAGGTGACCGCCCGCCTCGACCGGCACCCGCTGGTGTCGCGCTCGGCGGTCGTCCCCGTCCCCGGCCCGGACGGCGGCGCCCTGCGGCTGGTCGGCTACGTCGTCCCCGCCGCGCCCGACGCGCGCGCCCGCGCCGCGACCGCCGCCGGTGCGGTCGACGAGTGGCGCTCGATCTACTCCGAGGAGTACTCCCGGATCCCGGTCGCGGTGACAGACGAGGACTACGCCGGCTGGGACTCCTCCTACACCGGTGAGCCGATCCCGTTCGCCGAGATGTCGCAGTGGCGCGCCGCGACCCTCGACACCGTCCGCGCGCTGCACCCGCGCCGGGTGCTGGAGATCGGGGTGGGCACCGGGCTGCTGCTCGGCCCGCTGGCACCGGACTGCGAGCAGTACCGCGGCACCGACCTGGCCGAGCCGGTGGTGCTCGCGCTGCGTGCGGCGCTGGCCGGCGACCCGCGCTACGCCGGTGTCGAGCTCGACGCCCGCCCCGCCGACGACCTGTCCGGGCTGCCCGCCGGGCACTACGACACCGTCCTGCTCAACTCGGTGGTGCAGTACTTCCCCGACGCCGGTTACCTGGAGCGGGTGCTGCTCGGCGCCGCCGCGCTGCTCGCCCCCGGCGGGCGGATCGTCGTCGGCGACGTCCGGCGGCCGGACACGCTGCGCGCCTTCCACACCGCGATCGCCCGGACCCGCCTCGGCGCCGATGCCGGCCCGGACGCCGTCGGGGCCGCCGCCGAGCGGTCCCTGGCGCTGGAGAAGGAGCTGCTGCTCGCCCCGGCGTTCTTCGACCGCGTCGCCGCCCGCCTGGGCGCCGACGTCGCGGTCCGGCTCAAGCGCGGCGACGCGCACAACGAGCTGACCCGCCACCGCTACGACGTCGAGCTGCACCTGCCCGGGGCGCGGGTGCACCGCGCCGACCCGCACCGCGAGCACGCCTGGACCGGGTGGGACGACCTGGTGCGCCTGCTCGCCGCGGGCGCCGGCGGGGCCCTGCGGGTCACCGGCGTCCCGGACGTGCGGCTGGCCACCGAGCGCGGCGGGCCGGCCGACGGGCCCGAGCCCGACGCGCTGCGCGCACTCGCCGCCCGGCACGGGCTGCACGCCGAGCCGACCCCGGCACCGGAGCCCGGCGTCCTCGACGTCGTGCTGGTCCCCGCCGCCGACGCCGGGCGGCCCGTGGTGGGGCTGCACCGCCCGGCCCCGGCCGGTGCGCCGGAGGCGAACGACCCGGCCGCGGCCCGGCACGCCGCGGAGCTGGTGCCCGCGCTGCGCGAGGACCTGCGTGCGAGCCTGCCCGAGCACCTCGTGCCCGCGGCGTTCGTGCTGCTCGACGAGCTGCCGCTCACCGCGAACGGCAAGCTCGACACCCGCGCTCTGCCCGTCCCCGACGCCCGGGCCGGCGCCGCGCCGTCGCGGGAACCGCAGACCGCGGCCGAGCGGACCCTGTGCGCGGTGTTCGCCGAGGTCCTGGGCCTGGACGGGGTCGGGGCCGAGGACGACTTCTTCGACCTCGGCGGGCACTCGCTGCTCGCGACCCGGATCGTCGCCCGGCTGCGGACGGTGCTCGGCGCCGAGGTCGCGATCCGCGACCTGTTCGAGGCACCGACCCCGGCGCGGCTGGCCGCGCGGCTCGCCGCCGCGCCCGCCGGGGACGGCGGCACCCGCCCCGTGCTCGCGCCGCGCCCGCGTCCGCAGCCGCTGCCCGCGTCGTCGGCGCAGCACCGGCTGTGGGTGCTCGACCGCCTCGACGCCGACGCCGGCCGGACGAGCGCCTACCACTTCCCGATCACGTTCCGGCTGGCCGGCGCGCTGGACGCGGACGCGCTGTCCGCGGCGCTGGACGACGTCGCCGCGCGCCACGAGTCGCTGCGCACCCTGCTCGTCGACGACGGCGACGGCGTCCCGGTCCAGGTGGTGCGCCCGGTGGAGCAGGCACGGGTGCCGCTGCGGCGGAGCTCCGTGGCCGCCGCCGACACCGCCGCACTGACCGCACACGAGATCCGCCGCCCGTTCGACCTGGGTACCGAGCTGCCGGTGCGCGGGCTGCTGCTCACCGAGCACGACACCGGCGAGCACGTGCTCGTGCTGGTGCTGCACCACGTGGCGACCGACGAGTGGTCCGACCGGCCGTTCCTGCGGGACCTGTCGGCGGCCTACGCGGCCCGCGTCGCCGGGCGCGCCCCGCGGTTCACCCCGCTGCCCGTGCAGTACGCCGACCACACCCTGTGGCAGCGCGAGCTGCTCGGCGACCCGGCCGACCCCGGCTCGACCGCCGCCCGGCAGCTGGCGTTCTGGACGCGCACCCTCGCCGGGCTGCCCGCACGCCTGGACCTGCCGGTCGACCGGCCCGAGCCGCCGTCGCCGACGATGGCCGGCGACGCCGTCGAGGTGCCGGTGGAGCCCGGGCTCGCCGCGGCGCTGCGCCGCACCGCCCGCGCCGGCGGTGCGAGCACGTTCATGCTGGCCCGCGCGGCGACCGCGGTCCTGCTGCACCGGCTCGGCGCCGGCACCGACATCCCGGTCGGCGCGCCCGTCGCGGGCCGGGGCGAGCAGGCGCTGGAGGACCTCGTCGGGTTCTTCGTCAACACCCTGGTGCTGCGCACCGACCTGTCCGGGGACCCGGGCTTCGCCGAGGTCCTGGACCGGGTCCGGGCGGGCGACCTGGAGGCGTTCGCGCACGCCGACGTGCCGTTCGAGGCCGTGGTGCGCGCGGTCAACCCGGACCGCAGCGCGGACACCACCCCGCTGTTCCAGGTGATGGTGGTGCACCGCGCCGGGTCCGGCTCCGCCCGCGAGTCCGGCCTGGTCCTGCCCGGCGTCACGGTCGCGGACGCGCCGCAGCCGCCGGCGCGCGCCCAGTTCGACCTGGTCGTCGAGTTCGCCGACCGGCCCGGCGGCGGGCTGGGCGTGCGCCTGCTGTTCCGCACCGAGCTGTTCGACCGGCGGACCGTGGTCGCGCTGGGGGAGCGGCTGCGCACCGTGCTGCGCGCGGTGAGCGCCGACCCGCACCGCCCGGTCCGCACGATCGAGGTCGGCGGGCCCGGCGAGGCCGAGCGGGTGCGCCGCGCCCTCGACGGCGGAGGAGTGCCACCGGCCCGCACGATGTGGGAGATGGTGGCCGCGCGGATCGCCGAGCGGCCCGGGGCGGTCGCCGTCGTCGACACCGGCCGGACCCTGACCTACGCCGGGCTGGACCGGGAGACCGCGTCCCTGGCCCGCACGCTGCGCGCCCACGGCGTCGGCCCGGAGACCGTGGTCGGCGTCGCCGTGCCGCGGTCGGCGGACATGGTGGTCGCGGTGCTCGCCGTGCTGCGCGCGGGCGGCGCGTTCCTGCCGCTGGACCTGAACCTGCCCGCGGACCGGCTGCGGTACCTGCTGACCGACTCCGGCACCCGGCTCGTCGTGACCGGCGGCGACGCCGCGGACCGGCTGCCCGGCGTCGAGGGCGTCACCCTGCTCGACCCCGGCCCGGTCACCGACGGGCCCGCCCCCGCCGACCCGCCCGCCGACCCCGCGGGCGCCGCGTACGTCATCTACACCTCCGGCTCCACCGGACGTCCGAAGGGGACGGTGCTCACGCACGCCGGGATCGGCGAGCTGCTCGACCTCGCCACCGACCGGATGCGGCTCACCACGGACTCCCGGGTGCTGCAGTTCTCCGCACCCGGGTTCGACGTGCTCGTCTTCGAGCTCTGCATGGCGCTGTGCGGCGGCGCGCGGCTCGTGGTCGCCCCGGAGCGGATGCGGGCGCGCGGCGCGGACCCGGCCGAGCTGACGGCCTTCGCCGCCGAGCACCGCCTGACCCACCTGATCCTGCCGCCGTCGCTGATCACCGCGCTGCCCGCGGAGGTGTCGCTGCCGGCGGGCTCGACGGTGCTGGCCGGCACCGAGGCCGTCCCGCCGGACCTGATCGACCGGTGGTCGGACCACCTCGACCTGCACGTCGCCTATGGGCTGACCGAGGCCACCGTGAACTCCACGCTGTGGCACGCCCGCCCGGGCACGGCGTTCCGGGCGCCGATCGGGCGCCCCGACCCGGGGGTGCGCACCTACGTCCTCGACGACGCGCTCGTCCCGGTCCCGCCGGGGGTGCCCGGTGAGCTGTACGTGGCCGGCGCCGGGCTCGCCCGCGGCTATCTCGGCCGCACCCCGCTGACCGCGGAGCGGTTCGTGGCGTGCCCGTTCGGCGCGCCGGGGGAGCGGATGTACCGCACCGGTGACCGCGTGCGGCTGCGCCTGGACCCCGACGCGCCCTCGCCCGAGCGCGAGCCGGTCCTGGAGTTCCTCGGCCGCGCCGACGACCAGGTCAAGATCCGCGGGTACCGGATCGAGCCGGGGGAGATCGAGGCCGTGCTCGCCGGCCACCCCGGCGTCGCCCAGGCGGCGGTGGTGGTGCGCCGGCGCGGCGCGGTGACCCGCCTCGACGGCTACGTCGTGCCCGCAGGCGGCAGGACCGGCCTGCCCGACGACCTGGCCGCGCACCTGCGCGAGCGGCTGCCCGAGCACATGGTGCCCGCGCACCTCGTCGCGCTGGACGGGCCGCTGCCCCGCACCCCGAACGGCAAGATCGACCGGCGGGCGCTGCCCGAGCCGGAGCCGGTCGGCGGCACGGGCCGCGCACCCGCCCCGGGACCCGAGCAGGTGCTCGCCGCGCTGGTCGGCGAGCTGCTGGCGGTGCAGCGGGTCGGCGCCGAGGACGACTTCTTCGCCCTCGGCGGCGACTCGATCATCGCGATCCGGCTGGTGTCGGCGGCGCGCGCGGCCGGGCTGGCGCTCACCCCGCGCCAGGTGTTCCGCCACCGCAGCGTGGCGGCGCTGGCCGCCGTCGCGACCCCGGTCGAGCGGGCACACGCCCACGACGACGGCGTCGGCCCGGTCGGGACCACCCCGATCCTGGACTGGCTGCGCGAGGTCGACCCGCACGCGCCCGGCTACAACCAGTCCGTGCTCGTGCGCACCCCGGCCGGGCTGACCGGGCCGGTGCTGCGCCGCGCGCTGTCCGCGCTGGGGGCCACGCACGGGATGCTGCGCGCCCGGCGCGGCACCGGGGGCGCGCTGGAGGTCCCCGCCGAGGTGCCCGCACCCGCACTGCGCGTCGTGGCCGCCGCCGACGCGGCCGGCCTGCGCGCGCAGGTCGCGGCCGAGGCGCACGCGGCCCGCGCCCGGCTCGACCCGGACACCGGCTCGCTGCTGCAGGCCGTCTGGTTCGACGCCGGCGACGGCGCCCCGGGACGGCTGCTGCTGGTCGTGGCGCACGTCGCCGTCGACTGGGTGTCCTGGCGGATCCTGCTCGACGACCTCGCCGCTGCCGTCGCCGCCCAGGCCGGGGGCCGTGCGCCCGACCCGGCCCCGGTCCCGGTGTCCTACCGCGCCTGGGCCGGGATGCTCGCCGAGGAGGCCCTCCGCCCGGAGCGCGTCGCGGAGGCCGGGCGCTGGCGGGCGGCGCTGGACGGGCCGCGGGTGGGGCCGCCGCTGCGCACCCCGTTCGACCCGGACCGCGACCGGCACGGCACCAACCGGGTGCTCTCGGTGGAGCTGCCGGCGGCGCTGTCGGCGGCCGTCGTCGCCGCGGGCCCGGACCGGGTACTGGCCGCCGGGCTGGGCATCGCGGTCGCCGACCTCGCCCGCCGCCACGGCGGGAGCGCCGAGGGCACCGTCGCGCTCGCGGTGGAGGCGCACGGCCGCGAGGAGGAGGCCGTGCGCGCGCGGCCGGACCTGTCGCGCACCGTCGGGTGGTTCACCGCGATCCGCCCGGTCGTCGTCGACCCGCGCGGGTCCGGCGGCACCGTGCCCGCCGGGCTGCCCGACGACGCCGCGGCCGCCGCGGCGGTACTGGCCCGCCTCGTCGACGACCTCGACGGCGAGCCCGACCACGGCCTCGGGTTCGGGCTGCTGCGGCACCTGAACCCGGACACCGCGGCCGGTCTCGCGGCGCTGCCGCTGCCCGAGATCGAGGTCAACTACCTGGGCCGGTTCGACCGGCGCGCCCCGCGCGACTGGGGCTTCGCCGAGGAGGACGACGCCGTCGACATCGCCGTCGAGCCCGACATGCGCCAGCGGTTCCCGCTGAGCGTCATCGCCCGGACCGTGGACGGCCCCGGCGGGCCGCGGGTGCACGCCGACCTGGTCCACCCGGCCGCCGTGCTGGACGACGCGGTCGTCGCGGACCTGGCCCGGACCTGGGAGCGGGCCCTGCGCGCGCTGACCGGGTAGTCGCACACGCACGAGGGGGCCGGTCGCACCGCGACCGGCCCCTCGTCGTGCGGGGTGTGTCAGCCCTGCGTGGCGGGCAGCGCGTCCAGGCGCGGGACGACCTCGTCGAGGGCGTAGGGCAGGCTGAGCACGCTGCCGTAGCTCAGCGCGGCGGGCACCGGCCGGTCCCGCTCGGAGCTGAGCAGCCACAGCACGCGGCCCTGCCGGACGGCGTTCAGCCTGCTGAACTCCGGCCGCGCCTCGATCTCGGCCTTCGCCGCCTCGGTCGGGGCGAGCACCAGCAGCTTGTCGACGTCGAACCGGCTCGCCTGCTCCGGGCTCAGCTGCGCCTCGCTGGTCCCGGCCGCCGCGGCGGTGATCGCCTCGGGCGCGCGGAAGCCGAGCTGGGCGAGCAGGTCGGCCTTGATGTCACCGCCGGCGAAGGCGTACCAGTTCGGGGTGTCGTAGGAGACGGCGACGGCGGTCCGGCCCGCCCACTGCGGGTGCGCGGCCTTCGCCTCGGCGATCTTCCGCTCCACCCGGGAGATCAGCTCCTCGCCCTGCTGCCCGCGCCCGACGGCCGTCGTGATCTGGCGGGTCATCACCTGCCAGGACGCGGTGTAGTCCTCGAAGCCCTTCGGCTGCGCGACCGTCGGGGCGATCTGCGAGACCTGGTCGTACTGCTCCCTCGTCATGCCCGAGTAGGACGCGATGATCAGGTCCGGCTCCAGCGCGGCGATCTTCTCCAGCCGGTAGTCCTCGCGGACCCCGACGACCTCCGGGGTCGCGCCCGCGAAGCCCTGCTCCTGCCAGGCCCACCGGTTGCCGGCCGGGGGCTGGGAGAACCAGTCGACGATGCCCACCGGCGCGATCCCGACGGCCAGCAGCGCGTCCGGGTCGGTGTAGCCGAGGGTGACGACCCGCTTCGGCTCGGCGGGGATCTCGGTCGTCCCGTACTTGTGCTCGACGGTGACCGGGAAGGCGCCGGACGCCGCCGGGGCCGCGGCGCCCCCGTCGCCGGAGCCGCTTGCGGGGGCCGAGCCGCAGCCGGCGAGGACGAGGACCCCGAGCAGGGCGGCGAGGAGCGGGCGGAGCCGCCGCGACGGTGGGACGTGGGGCATGGCGATCCTGTTCTGTCGGGCAGTGTGAGTCAGTTGAGGCTCACCTCACTTCCCGTCATGGTCAAGTAGAGGGTCGTCTCACCTGCCGGAGGGCCGCGCCGGTGCTCCCCGCAGCCCCGTCCAGGCCTCCCACAGCCGGGCGAACCGGCCCCCGGCGGCGACCAGCTCGGCGTGCGTCCCGGTCTCGGCGGTCCGTCCGGCCTCCAGCACCAGGACGGTGTCGGCGTCGGCGACCTGGCTGAGCCGGTGGGCGACGACCACGGCCGTCCGCCCCGCCAGCGCGGCGTCCGCGGCCCGCTCCAGCTCGGCGGCACCCGCGCTGCCCGCCTCGGCGGTGGCCTCGTCGAGGATCACCACCGGTGGGTCGGCGAGCACCAGCCGGGCCAGCGCGAGCTGCTGGGACTGCACGACCGTCAGCGGGTGCCCGGTCTCGCCGACGACGGTGGCGAGCCCGTCGGGGAGCCGGTCCACCCAGTCCGCGGCGCCCACCGTCGCCAGCGCGGCACGCAGCTCGTCGTCGCCGGCGCCGGGGCGGGCCAGGCGCAGGTCGTCGGCGAGCGGCCCGGCGAAGACGTGCACCTCCTGGGTCACCAGCACGACCGGGGGCCGCCCGGTGCTGCGGTCCAGGCGCTCCAGCGCCACCCCGCCGACCTCGACCGATCCGGCGTCGGGGGTGTGCATGCCGGCGACGAGCTTGGCGAGGGTGGACTTGCCCGCCCCGCTGCTGCCGACCAGCGCGACCCGCGAGCCCGGCGCGAGGTCGAGGTCCACCCCGGACAGCGCCGGGTGGCCCGCGGCGTAGGAGTGGGTCAGCCCGCGGACCCGGACGCCGGCGTCGGCGGGCTCGGCCGGGTCGTCGGGCGGGCGCGGCGGGTCGAGCTCGGCGACCCCGACGATGCGCCGCAGTCCCGCGACGGCCGACTGCGCGGCGTCGAGCTGGAACAGCACGATGTTGATCGGGGTGAACAGGTTGACGAAGTACAGGGCCGCGGCACTGGCCGTGCCGATCGTCGTCGTGCCGTTGCCGACCAGCACGAACCCGGCGACGAGCACCCCGCTCAGCCCGAGCAGCTCCCCGGCGTTGAGCCGGCCGAAGAAGCGGGTCTGCAGCAGGATCAGGCGCCGCCCGATCCCGGCGACGGCCTCGGCGCGGGCGCGCACCCGGTCGAGGTGGTCCTCGGTGAGCCGGAACGCCCGCACCGTCGCCACGCCGGACGCGGTGTCGAGCAGCTGCTGCTGCTGGGCGCCGCCGGCGATGCGCTGCTCGGCGTAGAGCGGACCGGAGCGGGCGAGGAACCAGCGCGCGGTGACCACCTGGATCGGCACCGCGAGCAGCGCGCCCAGCAGGAACCGCCAGTCCAGCGCGGCCAGCCCGACCAGGGTGAGGGCGATCAGCAGGGCGGCCCGGGCGAACTCGGGCAGCGCCTCGCGCACGGCCTCGCCGACGACCTTGACGTCGTCGGTGACCCGGGCGGTGAGGTCGCCGGACCCGGCCCGCTCCAGGGTGTCGAGCGGCAGCTGCAGGGCGCGGGAGACGAACCGCTCGCGCAGCCGCGCCAGCATCGTCTCCCCGACCCGGGCGATCAGCGCGATGCCGGCGAACGCGAGCAGCCCCTGGCCGACGGCGATCCCGGCCAGCGCGGCCACCGGCCCGGTCAGGGCGGCGGCGCCGGTGTCCGCGCCGCCGCGGGCGGCGAGGTCGACGATGCGGCCCAGCAGCGGCGCGGCCAGCAGGCTGACCGCGGCCCCGGCGACGAGCGCGGCCAGCGCGGCGGCCGCGGTGCCCCGGCGGCCCCGCAGCAGCTCGCCGAGGACGGCGCGGGTGCGCCGCCCGCTCGCGACGGGCAGCAGGCGTCGTGCGGTCCCGTCGGTGCCGCTCCCGTGGGTGCCGCTCCCGTCGGTGTCGGTCTCGGTGCTCATCCGGTCACCACCGTGCGGTAGTCGGTGTCCTCGGTCATCAGTGCGGCGTGGGTCGCGTCGGCGGCCACCCGGCCCCCGCGCAGCACGACCACCCGGTCGGTCACGGCGAGCAGCGCGGGGCTGGTGGTGAGCAGCAGGGTCGTCCGGCCGGCGCGGTGCTCGCGCAGCCGGGCGGCGATCTCGGACTCGGTGACGGCGTCGACGGCGGTGGTCGGGTCGTGCAGCACCAGCACCGGGGGGTCGGCGGCGAGCGCCCTGGCCAGCGCGACCCGCTGGCGCTGCCCGCCCGACAGCGAGCTGCCCCGCGAGGTCACCGGCGTGTCGGCGCCCTGCGGGAGCGCCTCGGCGGCCTGGTCGGCGCGGGCCGCGGCCATCGCGGGCCCCGGGTCGGCGCCGGGGGCCGCGGCCACCACGTTGTCGTGCACGGTGCCGGTGAACAGGTGCGCGTCGTGCGCGGCGACCAGCAGCCGCGACCGGGTGCCGGCCGGGGCCAGGGTCTCCACGCCGGTGCCGCCGAGCGCGATGCGCCCCCGGTCGGGCTCGACGTCGCGGGCCAGGCAGCGCGCGAGCGCGGTCGCCGCGGCCGGGTCGGCGGCCACGACCCCGAGCAGCTGACCGGCCGGGACCCGCAGGTCCAGGCCCGCGAGCGGGCCGTGGTGCAGCCCGTCGAGCTCGAGCGCGGTCCCGCCGCCGTCGCCGGGGGTGGTGCGCTGGTCCGCGGCGGAGCCGGGTCCGACGGCGGGCGGCGCGGAGAGGATCTCCGCGATCCGCCCGGCCGACGCGCGGGCCTGCGCGGCACGGGCCGCGGCCAGCCCGAGGGTCTGCAGCGGGCCGACGAGGAACTGCGCCAGCCCGACCGCGGAGACCAGGTTGCCGACGGTGATCGACCCGTCGAGGGCCAGCAGGCCGCCGACGAGCGCGATCACCGCGAGGAACAGGCCGTTGGCGAGCTGCACGGTGCCGAGGAACCCGGCCTCGGCGCGGGTTGCGCGCAGCGTCGCGCCCAGCGCGGTGCGGCTGCTCGCGGCGTACTGCTCGGCCGCGGCCGGTCCGGCGCCCAGCCCCTTGAGGACCCGGATCCCCGCGACGAGGTCGGCGGCGGTGCCCGCGGCCCGCGCCGCGCGCTCCTGCTCGGCGCCGCTGCGCCGCTCCAGGGGCCGTCCGACCCGCCCGATGAGCCACAGCAGCGGCGGGGTGCCGAGCAGGATCAGCAGGCCCAGCGGCAGCGAGATCCGCAGCAGCGCCACCGCGGCGACGACCAGCGCGGCCGCCGCGGCCGTCGCCGTCGGGATCCAGAAGTTCATCACCGCCACGCGCTTGGCGTCGGCGACCGCGATCGAGGTGATCGAGCCGGGCAGCCGGCCTGCCTCGGCGCCGCCGCGGTGGTCCAGCAGCCGCGCGGCCACCCGGGTGCGCAGCCCGGCGTCGGCGTGCAGGTCGGCGTGCAGGGCCTGGCGGGCGCCGAACCGGTAGCTGTAGGACAGCATCGCGAAGTCCGCGGCCAGCACGAGCAGCCACAGCACGAGGCTGCCGGCGTCGCCGGTCGCGACCGCGCGGTCGATCACCACGCCCACGAGGACGGGGACCAGTGCCTCGCCCACCTGGTGGCCGCACAGCAGGACGGTCGCGGCGGCGACCCGGCCGCGGAACGACCGGATCGTGCCGCGGACCACCTCCCGTGCGGTGACCGCCTCTGCGTCACCGGTGCCCCTGTGCTCGGTCATGAAGAGAGGCTAACCTCACCACGGCCGGGCGATCATGACGGTGTGGCGCGCCCCGCGCGTCCGCCGCCGCCCGTGCCCGTCCCGTCCGTCCGCGGCGCCCCCCGAGCGCCCGCTCCCCGAGGAGGCCACCGCCGGTGCGCGTCGTGTTGTTCGGTTACCAGAAGTGGGGGGCCCGTCTGCTCGCCGACCTGCTGGCGTCCCGGCACGAGGTGGTGCTCGTCGTCAGCCACCCCGAGGAGGGGGAGTGGTCGCCGGTCATCTTCCGCGAGTCGCTGGGCGACCTCGCCCGCGCGCACGCCATCCCGGTCCTCTACCGGGAGAAGGCCGTCGACGCCGGGCTGGCCGCCGCGATCCGCGAGTCGGGCGCCGAGATCGGCATCGCCTGCAACTGGCGGACCTGGATCTCGCCCGAGGTGTTCTCCGCACCGGCCCGCGGGACGGTGAACACCCACGACTCGCTGCTGCCGCGCTACGCCGGGTTCTCCCCGCTGAACTGGGCACTGATCAACGGCGAGAGCCAGGTCGGGGTGACCGCGCACTGGATGGACGCCGAGCTCGACCGCGGGCCGATCATCTGCCAGCGGACCGTGCCGGTGACGCCCACCGACACCACCGAGGACCTGTTCGAGCGCACCGTCGTGCTGTTCGGGCCGCTGGCGGTCGAGGCGTTCGACCGGGTCGAGCACGGCCCGCACGAGTGGCTCACCCAGGACCCGGCGCACGCGTCGTTCTTCCACAAGCGCGCCGACGAGGACAACCGGATCCCGTGGGAGCGGCCGGCGGCGGACCTGGTGAACCTGGTGCGCGCGCAGACCGGGCCGTACCCGAACGCGTGGTGCCTGCACGAGGGACGACGCCTGCGGGTGCTGCGGGCGACCGTGTCGCGCGAGCGCTGCGGCGGCACCGCCGGGCGGATCTTCGCCCGGGAGGGGACCGGGGTGGTCGTCGTCGCCGGGCCGGACGCCTGGCGCGGCGGGCAGTACGGGCTGGTCCTGCAACGGGTCAAGGACGAGGAGGGCGTCGAGCACGTCGCCGGTGAGTACTTCGCCCGGATGGGCGGGTACCTGACCTGATGGGTCCCGACGCGCAGCGGGCCCGGATCCTGCGCCACGCCCTGCTCGACGTCGGCGCCGACCCCGGGCCGGGGCCGCTGCTGCTGCCGCTGCCCGCGGTCGGCATGGGCGTCGTCGCCGAGGTGGAGCAGGTGTCCCCGGTCGGCGCGCACCGGTTCTCCCGGATCGCGCTGGCGACCGGGGACGGTGCGCTCGACACCGCGCCGGACCCCGCCGAGCTGACGGCGGCGCTGCACGACGAGTTCGCCGCCCGCGCCGGGCGCCCGGCCGGGGGCGGTGCACCCGGCGCCACCCACGCGCCCGATCCCGCCGTGGCGGACGCCGTGACGGCCGACCTGACCGACCGGCTCCTGCTCCGCGGCCTGCTGCCGCTGGTCGCGGCCGGCGGCCCCGACGAGCCGGGGCGCCTCGACGCGTTGCGGGCGCGGCTGCGTACCGCCCGCGACGCCGCGCCCGCCGGCCGCGCCCGCGCCCTGCTGCAGCACTGGCTCACCGCCGCCCACCTGTGGCGCCGGCCGGTCCTGCACCACGCGTCCTGGCACCGCACCCCCAACCCGCTCGCCCCGCTCCCGGAGCCGGTGACCGTCGACCCGCCGGTGCCCGACCGCGCGGGCGGCTTCGTCCTGCGCCGGGCCCGGCCGCACGGCGCGGACCTGCGCACCGTGGCGTCCTGGATGCGGCGCCCCGAGGTCGTCCGGTTCTTCGGCCAGCCCTGGTCCGACGAGCGCTGGGCCCGCGAGCTCGCCGGGCACGGGCCCGGCTCGGGCACCGCCGCGGTGCTGGTCGAGTCGACGTCGGACCCGGCGGCGGGCCCGCTCGCCTACCTGGAGCTGTACCGGCCGGCGCGCCACGCGCTGGCCCGCGCGCACCCCGTCGGACCGCACGACGTCGGCGTGCACGTGTGCGTCGGCGCCGCGCACCGCCGGGGGACCGGCGGCGCGCTGCTGGACGCGGTCGCGTCCGCGCTCACCGCGGCCGGCTGCCCGCGGGTGCTCGCCGAGCCCGACGCGCGCAACGACGCCGCCCGCGGCGCGTTCCGCCGCGCCGGCTTCACCGAGCAGGACATGATCGCCCTGCCGCACAAGGACGCCGTGATCGTCGCGCGGGCCGCCTGAGCGGGACGGCTCAGGGGGCGGCTTCGCGCTCCAGGCGCAGCAGCTCCAGGTGCTGCTCGTACTGGTCCAGGACGTCGTCGACGAGCTGGCCGTAGCCGTAGCCCAGGACGGTGTAGCCCTGCCCGCCGCCCTGCAGGTGCACCTCGACGCGGTGGTGGTCGGTGAAGTCGGCCGGCTCGTCGGTGGCCACGCCCGCCGCGGCCGGCAGGGAGCCGCCCGCCGCCGGGGCGCCCGCGGCGCCCGTCGCCCCGTCCCGCTCGGGGCCGGTCGCGGGACCGGCGGCTCCGTCGCCGTCGGGTCCGGGGGACCAGCGCGGCAGCCCGGTGACCCGCGGGACCAGCCGGTAGACGAACGGCATCGACGGGTGCACGTCGGCGACCAGCTCCAGCGGGGCCATGCCGTCCGGGCGCTGCTCGCCCGGCTCCACCTCGGGGGCGGCCTCGTCGCTGCAACGGCGCACCCGGGCCGCGACGCCCTGCCCGCGCAGCTCCGCCGCCACGTCGGACAGCACCGTGGTCGCGGTCCCGGACAGGAACAGGTCCGCGCGGCGGGAGTCGGCGTGGCCCATCGAGCGGCGCAGCCGCTCGCGCCAGCCGGAGCCCGCGTCGTCGCCGGCCGGGGAACGCCCCGGGTCGCGACCGGAGCTGCGCCCGGACAGCAGCGCGGGCAGGCTCGCCCGGCGCGACTCCAGGCGGTGCCGCTCGACGCGCAGCGCCTTCCACAGCCCGAGCATCACCAGCACCATGACGAACGCGAACGGCAGACCCATGACCACCGTCGCGTTCTGCAGGGTGGTGATGCCGCCGACGAACAGCATCCCGAGCGTGAGCAGCCCGGTCGCGGCCGCCCAGAACACCCGCACGGCGGGGGACGCGTCGTCGCGGGCGGTCCGGCGGTAGGAGCTCAGGTTGGCCATCACCAGCGCGCCCGAGTCGGCCGAGGTCACGTAGAACAGCAGCCCGGTCAGCGTCGCCAGCCCGGCCAGGAACGGGAACCACGGGTACTGCGCGAGCAGCTGGTAGAAGCCCTCCTCGGGGGACTCGAGCGCGGCCTCGGCCAGCTCGGTGTCGCCGGAGCGGACGCTGTCGAGCGCCGCGTTGCCGAAGATCGAGATCCAGAACAGGATGTAGAAGAACGGGATCACCAGGGTGCCGACCACGAACTGGCGGATGGTGCGCCCGCGCGAGATCCGGGCCAGGAACAGCCCGACGAACGAGGCCCAGGCGATCCACCAGGCCCAGAAGAACAGCGTCCACAGGTTGAGCCACTCGCCGACCGCCGGGTCGGCCTGCTCGAATGCGAAGGTCTCCATCGTCAGCGTCGGGAAGCTCGACAGGTAGTCGCCGAGGTTGGTGACCATGGCGTTCAGCAGGAACCCCGTCCGCCCGGTGACCAGCACGAACAGCGCGAGCACCAGCGTGGCGACGACGTTGAGCTCGGAGAGCCGCTTGATGCCCTTGTCCACCCCGGACACCGCGGACACCGTCGCGATGACGACTGCGACGACGACCAGCCCGACCTGCGCGGCCAGGCCCTGCGGGACGCCGAACACGACGTTCAGGCCGACGTTGAGCAGCACCACCGCGATGCCGAGCGAGGTCGCGACACCGAAGATCGTGCCCAGCACGGCGGCGAGGTCGACGGCGTGCCCGACCCGGCCGAAGACACGCCGGCCGATCAGCGGGTAGAGCGCCGAGCGGATCGACAGCGGCAGCTCGCGCCGGTAGGCGAAGTAGGCCAGCGCGATGCCCATGAGCGCGTACATGCCCCAGCCGGTGAGGCCGTAGTGGAACAGTGTCCACACCGTCGCCTCGCGGGCGGCGGCGACCGTGCCGGGCTCGCCGACCGGGGGCGCGACGAACTGGGTGACCGGCTCGGCGACGGAGAAGAACATCAGGTCGGTGCCGATCCCGGCCGCGAACAGCATCGACGCCCAGGACAGGTTCGAGAAGTCCGGCCGGGAGTGGTCGGGCCCGAGCTTGATCGAGCCGTAGCGCGAGCACGCCAGGAACAGCACGAACGCCAGCACGACGGTCGCGACGAGGACGTAGAACCAGCCGAAGCCGCTCGCGATGACGCCGACCGCGGCGCCGATGGCGGCCTCGGCGGAGCCGGGGGCGAGCACCGCCCACGCCGCGACCAGCAGCACGCCGGCCGCGGAGCCGTAGAAGACCGGCTTGTTCAGCCGGACCGCGGGACCGTCCTGATCGGTCCCGGGTGTGCTCTCACCCATCGTGGCGCCCCTCTCGCTCGCGACCGGAACGGATGGACAGTAGGCAACCGGACCTATCGGGCGCCAACCGTGGGGCGGCGTCACCGGCCGCCGTCGGGGTCACGCCGAGAGGACGTCCCAGAGGATCTCCAGGTGCTCGGGGCCGGTCGCGACCCCGCCGAACGCCACCCGCACGACCGGGTGCCCGGCGACCTCGGTGCCGGTGAGCAGCACCCGGCCGTCGCCGTTGGCGCGCTCCAGCAGGGCGGTGGTCGCGGCGTCCCCGGCGCTCGCGCGCAGGCAGACCAGCGACAGCACCGGGTCGCACGCGAGCTCCAGGCCGTCGTGCGCACGGACCCGCTCGGCGAGCTCGGCGGCCAGCGCGACGTGCCCGCGCAGGTGCGCGCGCAGCCCGGACAGCCCCTGGCCGTGCAGCACGGCCCACAGCTTCAGCGCCCGGAACCGGCGGCCCAGCGGCACCTGCCAGTCCCGGAAGTCGACGACGGCGCCGGAGTCGGAGTGCGCGTCGCGCAGGTAGGGCGGGGTGATCGACAGCGCGGCGGGCAGGGCCGTCGCGTCGCGCACCCACAGCAGCGACGCGTCGAACGCGGTGAGCAGCCACTTGTGGGCGTCGGTGCAGAACGAGTCGACCCCGCCCGCGTCCGGCGCGGGGTTCACGCCGCCGAGCACCCAGCGGTGTTCCGGGCACAGCGCCGCGACCCCGGCCCAGGCGGCGTCGACGTGCACCCACGCGCCGTGCGGCGCCGCCGCGGCGACGACCTCGGCGACCGGGTCGCTCGCACCGGTCGAGGTCGTCCCGACCGTCGCGCAGACCAGCACCGGGACCAGCCCGGCCGCGACGTCGTCGGCCAGCATCGCCGCGAGCGCGGCGGGGTCCATCGCGCGGGTGCCGGGGGAGCAGGCCACGCTCCGCAGCCCGCCGGCGCCGAGCCCGGCGACCCGCACCGCCTTGGCCAGCGACGAGTGCGTCTCGGCGGTGACGTAGACCCGCTCGGCCCCGGTGACGCCGCGGGCGCGCCAGCCGGTGGCGGGGTCCGGCGCGGCCCGGTGCAGCGCCGCGGTGAGCGCGACCAGCGCCGCCGAGGAGGCCGAGTCCTGGATGGAGCCGCCGCCCCCGCCGTCGTGGGTGAAGGTCTCGTCGAGCCCGAGCGCGCGCGCCAGCTGGTCGGTGACGGCCTGCTCGACCTCGGTGCACGCCGGCGAGGTCGACCACAGCATCCCCTGGGCGCCGGCGCCGCCGGAGAGCAGCTCGCCGAGCAGCGAGGTCAGCGAGGCGTTGGCGGGGAAGAACGCGTGGAACCCGGGGTGCTGCCAGCGCGTGTCGGCGTCCCCGGTGACGGCCTCGACCAGCGACGGGAACGCCGCGAGCGGTTCGGGGTCCTCGCCCGCCTCCCGGGCGAAGCGGGCCCGCACCGTCCCCGGCGCGACGGCGTCGCGCACCGGGTGGCGCTCGATGCCCGCGCGGGCGTCGGCGACGGCGTCGACGAACAGATGGCCGAGGGAGCGGAACTCGTCCGGGGTCAGGTCGGGCACGCGGCGCGACGTTACCCCGCGGAACCGGCGTGGGTGTGCAGGTCGCCGGTGTCCCACTCCGGCAGCGGGTCGGGCAGGCCGAGCCACGCCTGCGGGCCGGCGAGGAGCTCGTCGTCGGTGAGCAGGGCGGGGTCGAGGCGGGAGGTGACGTCGTCGCGGGTCAGGCCGAGGCCGATGAAGACGATCTCCTGCCCGCGCGGCCCGTCGAACGACGACCACGGCGCCGCCGGGTCCAGGGCCATGTTCGGCCCGGCCTGCGACCACATCCCGGCGACGTCGGGCCGCGTCGCCAGCCAGCAGAAGCCCTTGCTGCGCAGCAGGCCCGGCCAGTCCCCGAGCGCGTCGAGCAGCCGCGCGGGGTGGAACGGGCGGCCCGCGCGCCAGGTGACGCTCGCGATGCCGTACTCCTCGGTCTCCGGGGTGTGGCTGCCGTTGAGCTCCTGCGCCCAGCCGGGGGTGGCCGACGCGGCGGCGGGGTCGTAGCGGCGGGTGTCGAGCAGCTCGGCGATCGGCACCCGCCCGCGCACGGCGCGCACGATCCGCGCCCCCGGGTTCATCCGCGACAGCAGCGCCTCGATCCGGTTCAGCGCGTGCGGGGTGACCAGGTCGGTCTTGTTGAGCACGAGCAGGTCGGCGAACTCGACCTGGTCGGCGAGCAGGTCGGACAGGGTGCGCTCGTCGCCCTCGGCGGCCTGCAGGTCCCGGTCGGCGAGGGAGTCCTGGGTGGTCAGCAGCGTCTCGAAGGTGGCGGCGTCGACCAGCGTGGTCATCGTGTCCAGCCGCGCGACGTCCGACAGCGCGGTGCCGTCCTCGAAGGTCCACTCGAACGTCGCCGCGACCGGCATCGGCTCGGAGATCCCGGTGGACTCGACGACGACGTGGTCGTAGCGGCCCTCGGCCGCGAGCTCGCCGACCGTGGTCAGCAGGTCCTCGCGCAGCGTGCAGCAGATGCAGCCGTTGGTGAGCTCGACCAGCTTCTCCCGGCCGCGCTGCAGCCGTACCTGCGCGCCGTCGATGTTGACCTCGCTCATGTCGTTGACGACGACGGCGATCCGCCGGCCCTCGCGGTTGGCGAGCAGGTGCTCGAGCAGCGTCGTCTTCCCCGCGCCGAGGAAGCCGGACAGGATCGTGACGGGTACGCGACGGTCGGCCATACCGGTCACGATAACGATTGTCGATAGAGCGGGTGTAGGGTGCCCCCGTGCGTACCTCCCGTTCCGGCTGGTGGCGGCTGCTCCCCGCAGCCGCGTAGACGCACGTCGTCCTCACCCCGGGCTGCACGAGCAGCCCGGAGGTCCGTGGTGTCACTCGTGCAGCTCCCGTCTCCCCAGGAGCTGGTCATGGATTCCTTCGCCGCCACCGTCGCCCGCATGCCCGCGCTGCGTGCCGCCGTCGCCGCCGACCCGTCGGCGCACCGGGTGCTGACCGGGGAGCGGCCCACCGGGCCGCTGCACCTGGGGCACCTGGCCGGGACGATCTCCGAACGCGTCCGGCTGCAACGCTGCGGGGTGGACGTGCTCGTGATCCTCGCCGACTACCAGGTCGTCACCGACCGGGACGTGGCCGACCGGCTCGCCGAGCACGTCCGCGGCGCCGTCCTCGACCAGCTCGCGGCCGGGCTCGACCCGGACCGGACGACGGTGTTCGTCCACTCCGCGGTGCCCGCGCTGAACCAGCTGATGCTGCCGTTCCTGAGCCTGGTCACCGAGGCCGAGCTGCACCGCAACCCGACGGTGAAGGCCGAGCACGCGGCGTCCGGGCGGGCGCTGTCCGGGCTCCTGCTGACCTACCCGGTGCACCAGGCCGCGGACATCCTGTCCTGCCGCGCCGACCTCGTCCCGGTCGGGAAGGACCAGCTGCCCCACGTCGAGCTGACCCGGGTGCTGGCCCGCCGCTTCGCCGAGCGCTACGGCCCGGTGTTCACCCCGCCCGAGCCGATGCTCACCGACGCCCCGGAGCTGCCGGGCCTCGACGGGCAGAAGATGTCGAAATCGCGGGGCAACGCGATCGCGCTCGGCGCGAGCGCCGACGAGACCGTCGCGCTGGTCCGGCGGGCGCGCACCGACTCGCAGCGGCGCATCACCGTCGACCCGCAGGGGCGCCCGGGGGTGTACGGACTGCTGGCCACCGCCGCGCTGTGCCTCGGCCGCGACCCGGCCGAGCTGGCGGAGACCCTCGACGGTGCCGCGGCGCTCAAGCGGGTCACCGCCGACGCCGTCAACGACCACCTCGCCGGGCACCGGGCCCGGCGCGCCGAGCTGGCCCGCGACCCGGGGCTGGTCGACGACGTGCTGGCCCGCGGCAACGCCCGGGCGAACGAGCTGGCCGGGCGGACCCTCGACGACGTCCGGGACGCGATGGGCATGCGCTACGGCAGCGCCCGGCCCGTCCCGGCCCGCTGACCGCCGGACGTGATCGGGCGTTCGCGCGCGGACGGCGCTCCCGCGCGTGCTGTGGCGCGCGCGGGAGCGGGACGTGCGCGCGGACGCGGGACGTGCGCGCGGGAGCGGGAGCTGCGCGCGGACGCGGGAACCGCGCGCGGGCGACCGACCGGCCGCGGTCCCGGGCGACCCGACCCGGTGGAGGGCGGGGGAGGGGTCAGGTCGCGGGGGTGGTGCGGCGCAGGATCCTCGCGCGCAGCTCGGGCAGCAGGTCGTCCCCGGCGGCGAGCAGGTCCGGGAGGCGGTCGGGCCGGGTGAGCAGCGCCCGGAACGTGTCCGCGACGGTGACGCCGTGCCCGGGGCGGTGCTCGACGGTCACGGCGTCGCCGGCCCGGACCTCGCCCCCCGCCAGCACCCGCAGGTAGGTGCCCGGCCGCGCGGCGGCGGTGAACCGCTTCACCCAGCCGTCGCGCTCCAGCCAGGCGGCGAAGGTGCGGCAGGGGATGCGCGGCACCGTGACCTGCAGCAGCGCGTCGCCGACCCGCCAGTGCTCGCCGAGCTCGGCGCCGGAGACGTCGATCCCGGCGGTGGTCAGGTTCTCGCCGAACACCCCGCCGCGCAGCGGCCCGAGCTCCGCGGCGAAGGAGTCCAGGTCCTCGCGCGCGTAGGCGTAGACGGCCTGGTCGGGCCCGCCGTGGTGCTCGGCGTCGCAGATGACGTCACCGGCCAGCCCGCTGCCCGCCGGCCCCGGGACGGCGATCCGGACCGGCCCGCCGGCCGGGCGCTTGTCGATGCCCGACACCCCGGTCTTGGCGAGGATCGGGCGGGACACCCCGGTGTTCACGGACTCGACGACGGCCACCCCACCGACGGTAGGCGCCCGCCCCCGGGCGCCGCGACGACTTTCCGCCCGGCTCACACGGCGGGGTCCGCGACGGCGCTCGCGGCGCCGTGCTCCTCGCGCAGCCGGGTCTTGAGCACCTTGCCCGACGGGTTGCGCGGCAGCTCCGCGACCAGCGACAGCCGGGTCGGGCGCTTGTAGCGGGCCAGCCGGTCGGCGCACCAGGCGGTGATCGCGTCCAGGTCGGGCGGCGCGGCCTCGTCGGCGGGGACGACGACCGCGAGCGGCGTCTCGCCCCAGCGCGGGTCGGGCACCCCGATGACCGCGACGTCGGCGACGCCCGGGTGCGCGGCGAGGACGTCCTCGACCTCGGCGCAGTAGACGTTCTCGCCGCCGGAGATGATCATGTCCTTCGCGCGGTCGACGACGTAGTAGAAGCCGTCGGGGTCCTCCCGCACCAGGTCACCGGAGTGGAACCAGCCGCCGCGGAACGCCTCGGCGGTGGCGTCCGGGCGTCCCCAGTACTCGCGCATCACGGTCGGGCCGCGGTAGACGATCTCGCCGACCTCCCCGCGCGGCACGTCGTTCATGTCCGGGTCGACGACCCGCACCTCGACCCCCACCATCGGGGTCCCGACCGAGCCGATCTTGCGCACGGCGTCCTCGCCGCGCAGCAGGCAGGTGATCGGGCTGCACTCGGTCTGGCCGAACGCGGTCACCACGGTGGCCTGCGGGAACGTGTCGATCATCGTGCGGAGCAGCGTCGTCGACGCCGGCGCGGCGCCCCAGGAGATCCGGCGCAGCGCGGACAGGTCGCGTGCGGCCAGATCCGGGACGGCGCAGATCGCCTGCCACTGCGCGGGCACGAAGAAGCACGACGACACCCGCTCGCGCTCCAGGGTGTCCACCGTCGCGACCGGGTCGAACCCGCCGGACGGCGGGATGATCACCCGGCCGCCCGCGATCAGCGCGGGCAGCATCCCGGCGAGCCCGGCGATGTGGAACAGCGGCGCCCCCGACAGCGAGACGCGGTCGTCGCCGGCGGTGCCCATGTGCGTGATCGACAGGAACGCGTGCAGCAGCAGGTTGCGGTGGGTGAGCACCGCACCCTTCGGACGCCCCGTCGTCCCCGAGGTGTACATGATGTAGGCCGGATCGGCGTCGGCGACGAGGTCGTCGCCCCAGTCGCCGGGCCCGGCCTCGGCGAGCAGCGCGTCCAGGCCCTCGCCGAGCCGCACGACCGAGCGCACCGACGGCGCGTCGGCCCGGGCCTGCTCGACGGTGCCGGCGAAGCCGTCGTCGCACAGCACCGCGGAGGGTGTGCAGTCCCCGAGCTGGAAGGCGATCTCGCCCGCGGTGAGCCGGAAGTTCAGCGGCACGCAGATCGCGCCGCACCGCAGCACCGCCAGGTAGCTCTCGACGAGCTCGACCGAGTTGAGCCCGAGCACCGCGACCCGGTCGCCGCGCCGCACCCCCTGCGCGGCCAGCACCGACGCGAGCCGCGACACCCGGTCGTCGACCTCGCCCCAGGTCCGCGACGTCCGCGGGTCGGCCAGCGCCGGAGCGTCCGGTGTGGTCCGTGCGTGCCGCGCGACGATGTCCGCCGCCGTCATCCCGTGCCCCGTGATCGCGCCCACCAGGCCGCCTCCCCGTCGTCGCCGAGCCGTACCCCCACTGTGGTCCCGCCCACCCCGGCGGGGCAAGATCGCCCGGTGCCGGGCAGGGTGGCGGCGGTGAGCGCGACCCCGGACGACGTCGTCCCCGACGGCCCCCGCCGCCTGCGGCTGCTGCAGCTGGCCTCGCTGGTCAGCACCTGCGACCGCTTCGCGATCGCGCCGCTGCTCGTGCCGATCGCCGCGTCGTTCTCGGCGCCGCTGGCCGCGGCCGCCGGTGCGGCCGGCGGCTACTTCCTCGCCTACGGGCTCATGCAGGTCGTCTGGGGTGTGCTGTCGGACCGGATCGGGCGGGTCCGGGTCATGCGCACCGCGCTGGTCGGGGCGGTGCTCGGCGGGGTCGCGTCGGTGCTCGCGCCGACCCTGGGCGTGCTGGTCGCGGCGCGCGTGGTGACCGGCGCGTGCACCGCGGCGCTGATCCCCGCGGCGCTGGTCTACGTCGGCGACACCTGGCCGGCCGCGATGCGCCAGCGCCCGCTGTCGGACCTGCTGGCGGCGACGGCGCTGGGCACCGCCGTCGCGACGGCGGGGGCCGGCCTGCTCGCCGACCTGGCCGGCTGGCGCGCGGTGCCGGCCGCGACGGCCGCGGCCGCCGCGCTGCTGTTCCTCGCGCTGCGGGCGCTGCCCGAGCCGGCCGGGGCGGCCGCCGGCCGGCCGGGCGGGTCCGGCCCGGCGGGGTGGCGCGCGGCGGTGCTGCGCCCGCTCGGCGCCGTCGCCGGGAACGGCTGGGCCCGCCTGGTGCTGCTGCTCGCCTTCGTCGAGGGCGCGGTCGTGCTCGGGGTGCTGACCTACCTCGCGCCGTCGCTGCAGGCCGGCGGCAGCTCCGCGGCGCTGGCCGGGCTCGCGGCGGGCGGCTACGGCGTCGGCGCCGTGCTGTTCTCCCGCGTCGTGCGACGCCTGGTCGGCCGCCTCGGCCCGGCCGTGCTGGCCGGCACCGGCGGCGGCTTCCTGGTGGTGGCCTGGGTGTTCCCGCTGCTCACCGTGCATCCGGCGACGGTCGCGGCGGCCGGGCTGTGCCTCGGCGGGGCGTGGGCGTTCCTGCACTCCACCCTGCAGACCTGGGCCACCGAGGTCGTCCCGCAGGCCCGGGCCACCGCGGTCGCGCTGTTCGCGACGCTGCTGTTCCTCGGCAGCTCCGCGGGCACGGCGCTGGGCGCCCCGCTCGCCGACGCGGGGCGCTTCGCACCGCTGTTCGCGGCCGCGCTGGTCGCCTCGGTGCCGCTGGCCGTGGCCGCGGCGTGGACCCGCGCCCGCTACGCCCGCCGCCCCGCCTGAGCCGCGCTCAGACGTAGCGGTCGCGCAGCTCCCGCTTGACCAGCTTGCCGGTGGGGGTGCGGGGCAGGAAGTCGGTGAAGTCCACCGAGGACGGCGCCTTGTAGTGCGCGATCCGCTCGCGCACGAAGTCGATCAGCTCCCGCTCCAGCTCCGGGCCCGCCTCGACGCCCTCCGGCGGCTGCACGACGGCCTTGACCTTCTCGCCCATCTCCTCGTCGGGCACCCCGATGACGGCGACGTCGAGCACCTTCGGGTGCAGGGCGAGGGCGTCCTCGACCTCCTGCGGGTAGATGTTCACCCCGCCGGAGATGATCATGAAGGCCTTGCGGTCGGTGAGGAACAGGAAGCCGTCCTCGTCGAGGTAGCCCAGGTCGCCCGTGGTCGTCCAGGTGTCGTGGTCGGGGTGGGTCGCGGCCAGCGTCTTGCCGGGGTCGTTGTGGTACTCGAACGGGCGCTCGTCGCGTTCGAAGTAGACGGTCCCGATCCGTCCCGGCTCGAGGACGGTGCCCTCGTCGTCGGAGATCCGGATGGTGCCCAGCCCCGCCCGGCCGACCGAGCCCGGCCGCTCCAGCCACTGCGCGGAGTCGATGAAGGTGATCCCGTTGGCCTCGGTCGCGGCGTAGTACTCGTGCAGCACCGGGCCCCACCAGTCGATCATCGCCTGCTTGACGTCCACCGGGCACGGGGCCGCCGCGTGGATGGCGACGCGCAGCGAGGACACGTCGTAGGACGAGCGGACCTGCTCGGGGAGCTTCAGCATCCGCACGAACATCGTCGGCACCCACTGCGAGTGGGTCACCCGGTACCGGTCGATCAGCGCGAGCGCCTGCTCCGGGTCGAAGCGGTCCATCACCACGACGGTGCCGCCGAGTGCCTGCACCGTGGCGGTGAACCGCAGCGGCGCGGCGTGGTACAGCGGCGCCGGGTTCAGGTAGACGGTGTCGGTGCCGAAGCCGTACATCGGCCCGAACAGCGCCTGGTAGGTGTCGCCCGGCTCGTCGACCCGGCGGTCGGGCAGCGTCGGCTTGATCCCCTTCGGACGGCCGGTGGTGCCCGAGGAGTAGAGCATGTCCGCGCCCCGCGGCTGGTCGGCCGGCGGCTCGGCGGAGACCCCGGCGAGCGTCTCGTCGTAGTCGGCGTAGCGGGAGGCACCCGGGATCGGGCCGCCGAACGCCAGCCGGACCGGGGTGTCGACGTGGTCCTCGATCGCGGCGGCGAGCCCGGCGACGCCGGCGGAGACGACCAGGGCCTTCGCGCCGCAGTCCCGCACGATGTAGGCGGCCTCGGGCGCGGACAGGTGGTGGTTGACCGCGGTGACGTAGAGCCCGGAGCGCTGCGCGGCCCAGTAGACCTCATAGAGCCGGGCGGTGTTCTCCGAGACCAGGGCCACGACGTCGCCCCGCTGCAGCCCGGCCGCGCGGAAGTGGTTCGCGAGCCGGGCCGACCCCGCCTCCAGCTCGGCGAAGGTGAGGGTCTCGCCCGAGCCCCCCATGATCACGGCCGGCTTGTCGGGGGTCGTGGCGGCGTGGGTGCCTGGGTACATCGGGGCCTCTCCGTCGGGGCGCGCCGCCGCTGGTCGCCCGGCACGCGCGTCTGTCCGGTCCCGATCCTGCCATCCGGCCGGGGGAGCCGGATGGCGACGGGTCAGGAGTGCGCGTTCTGATAGGCCTCGAGAACCGACGACGGGATACGCCCGCGCTCGGAGATCTTCATGCCCTGGTCGACGGCCCATTCCCGCACGGCGCGGTTCGCGGCGCGTTCCGACGCGCTCGAACCGTTCGACGACGGCGCCGCGGAAGTGCCCGACCGGCGACCGCTCGCCCGGCGGGCCGCGGAGATGTAGGGGGCCAGCGCGTCGCGCAGCTTTCCGGCATTCGTCGCGGAGAGGTCGATCTCGTAGGCGCGGCCGTCGACGGAGAACTCCACCTGCTCGTCGGCCTCTCCACCGTCGAGGTCGTCGACCAGGGTGATCGTCGTCTGCTGCGCCACGTCGTCGTTCCTTCCGCGGGGGAATCGCCGGATCGGCCGGACGCGAGAATCGCCCGGCCGGGCCGGAATCATTTCGCGAGCAGAACAGTAAAGGATGCCGATACGAGCTGTCGAACCCCTCCCCGGACAATGTCGGGGACCGCCGCTATCGGTCGGCGGGATACGACGTCCGGCGGACGAGAATCGGCGGAAAGGGTGCAGCCGGGGCCGCGGGAATCAGCGCGGGGCGGGCCACCACGGATCGGTGGGAACCGCGGCGCGGGCCTCGTCGGCGCTCGTCACACCGGTGAGGTCGATGCGCCGGCCCGGCCGCGGCAGGGCCAGGACCACGTCCTGGTCCGCGGCGGCCTTGCGGGCCCGCTCGGCGGGCTCGTCCCACGGGTGGAAGCCGAGGTTGAACGTCGCCCAGTGGATCGGCAGCATCACCCGGCCGCCGAGGTCGCGGTGCGCGGCGACGGCCTGCTCGGGGTCGGCGTGGATGTCGGGCCACAGGTCGGCGTAGGCCCCGATCGGCAGCACCGTGAGGTCGAACGGGCCGTGCGCGGCGCCGGTGCGGGTGTGCACCCGGCTCGGCCCGGTGTCCCCGCCCAGGTACGCCGAGTGCCGCGGCCCGGCGACCTTCCACGCCGCCCACAGCGTGGTGTTGCGGCGCAGCCCGCGCCCGGAGAAGTGCCGGGTCTCCAGGCAGGTCAGGGTCAGCCCGGCGACGGTCACCACGCCGTCCCAGTCGCGTTCGACGACCCGGTGCCCGGGCACGCCCCACGCCCGCAGGTGCGCCCCCACCCCGAGCGGCCCGACGAACACCGCCGCGGTGTCGCGGGCGAGCGCGGTGACCGTGGGGCGGTCGAGGTGGTCGTAGTGGTCGTGGCTGATCAGTACGACGTCCGGCTCGCCGAGCACGGCCAGGGGCGCCACCGGCGGGTGCATCCGGCGCGGGCCGAGGAACGGCACGGGGGAGGCGTACTCCGACCAGACCGGGTCGAGGAGCACCCGGCGGCCGTCGATCTCCAGCAGCACGCCGGCGTGCCCGAGCCAGGTCGCGGCCAGCCCGGCCGCCGGGCCCGGCGGCTCCGGCGCGGTGAGGGGCACCGGGGCGGGCGCGACGCCCTCGGTGCGCCGTCCGACCAGCATGTTGGCGATCATCCGCAGCGACGCCTTCGCCCGGGGCAGTCCGGGCTCGGTGTTGGCGAACACGCCGTCGACGGCGTGCGGCGAGCCGTCGGCGATGCGGCGCAGCTCGCGCGCCGGGGCGCCGATGTTGCGGCGCACGTGCACGGCGAGTGCGGCACCGGCCCCGGTCAGGGCGAGCGGGACGGACAGGGCGGCCACGGTGCGGACGCGGTTGCTGCGGGACACGATCACCACAGTACGAACGCGCCGGGCCCGCTCCCACCTACAGTCACGATCGTGACGGACGGCATGGCGGGCGTGCGGGTGGTGACCGAGCGGCACGGGCACGTGCTGCTGATCCGGATGGCGCGCCCGGAGAAACGCAACGCGGTCGACGCGGCGATGACCGCGGGGCTCGACGAGGCGCTCAACACCCTCGACGACGACCCGGACCTGTGGTGCGGGGTGCTCGCCGGGGACGCCGTCGCGTTCTGTGCGGGCACCGACCTGGCCGCGGGCTCGGGCGGGCCGACCCCGCGCGGCGGCAACTACGGCGTGGTCCGCCGCGACCGGCGCCGCCCGCTGATCGCCGCCGTCGAGGGCGTCGCCTACGGCGGCGGGTTCGAGATCGTGCTGGCCTGCGACATGGTCGTCGCGTCGGCGACGGCCCGGTTCGGGCTCCCCGAGGTCGCCCGCGGGCTCGTCGCGAACTGCGGGGCGCTGTTCCGGGCGCCGCGGCCGCTGCCGCTCAACGTCGCCAAGCAGATGCTGGTCACCGGCCGCCCGATCGGCGCCGAGCGCGCGTACGCGCTCGGGCTGGTGACCGAGCTCGTCGGGCCGGGGGACGCCGAGGCCGCCGCGCTGGAGCTCGCGGCGCAGGTGTGCGAGAACTCGCCGCTGGCGGTGTCGGTGTCGCTGCGCGCGCTGGAGCGCGTCGTGTCCGAACCGGACGACCGCGGGTGGCACGCCACCGAGATCGCGTCCGCGGCGATCGAGCGGTCCGAGGACCGGGCGGAGGGGATCGCGGCGTTCCTGGAGAAGCGCCCGCCGCGCTGGACCGGGCGCTGAGGCCGTCCCGGCACCCGGCCGCGGCCGCGGCGACTACGCTCGGGGTCATGCCCGCCCGGACGCGACGTGAGGACCTGGTCGCGCTGCTGCAGGACTACGCGGGCGAGGCCGAGCTGCTCGGCCAGGAGTTCGCGGGCCGCCACCGCCTGCACCCGACCGACCTGCACGCGCTGCTCGCGGTGATGAAGGCCGACGCGGCCGGCACCCCGCTCACACCCGGCGTGCTGGGGTCGCGGCTCGGGCTCTCGACCGGGGCGACGACGGCGCTGGTCGACCGGCTCGAGCGCGCCGGGCACGTGCGGCGCAGCCGCGAGTCCGCCGACCGGCGCCGCGTCACGCTGCGCCAGGCCGAGAACGCGGCCGAGGTCGGCGGTGCGTTCTTCGGCCCGCTCGGCGCGCGGATGGACGCGGTCCTCGCCGGGTTCGACGACGACGAGCTCGCCGCCGCCGCGCGGTTCCTGTCCGCGATGAACGCCATGGTGGCCGCCTACCGCGCCGACCTGGCCGCGGAGCCCGCCGACGAGGTCGACGCCCCGGCGTCCTAGGTGCCCCCGCCCGTGGCCGGGCGGGGACACCCGCGCCGGCCTCAGGCGTCCGCGGTCGCGGCGTCGAGGTACTGCGCGAACTTCGCCCGCGCCGCCTCGGTGCGCGTCGGGACGTGCTCGGTCGGGACGTCGACCGGGGTGTAGCCACGCAGGATGCGGCGGGCGACCGACTCCTTGTGCACCTCGTCGGGGCCGTCGTAGATGCGCGCGGCGCGGGCCGCCCGGTACATCTGCTCGAGCGGCAGGTCGCCGGAGAAGCCGAGCGAGCCGTGCACCTGGATGGCCCGGTCGATCACGTCGTGCAGGACCCGCGCGCCCCAGTACTTGATCATCCCGATCTCGACGCGGGCGTTGGACGCGCCGACCTGGTCCATCGTCCAGGCCGCGTGCAGGGTCAGCAGGCGGGCGGCGGCCATGTCGGCCGCGGACTGCGCGATCATGTCCTGCACCATCTGCTTGTCGGCCAGGCGGGAGCCGCTCGCGGTGCGCGAGACGGCGCGCTCGCACAGCATGTCGAACGCCCGCTGGGACTGGCCGAGCCAGCGCATCGCGTGGTGGATGCGGCCCGGGCCGAGGCGCTGCTGGGCGAGCTTGAACCCGTCGCCGGGGTTGCCGACGAGGTTCTCCACCGGCACCCGCACGCCGCGGTAGACGACCTCGGCGTGCCCGCCGTAGATCTCGCCGCCGATCTCGGGGTGGTCCATCACCGGGATGTCGCGCACGACCTCCACACCCGGGGTGTCGGTCGGCACGACGATCATCGACGCCCGCTGGTACGGCGGCGCGTCGGGGTCGGTGACGACCATGACGATGAGGAAGTCCGAGCCGGTCGCGTTCGAGGAGAACCACTTGTGGCCGTCGATGACGTACTCGTCGCCGTCGCGGACGGCACGGGTCGCGAGCATCGTCGGGTCCGCACCCGCGCCCGGCTCGGTCATCGAGAAGCAGGACCGCAGCTCGCCGCGCAGCAGCGGGTGCATCCAGCGTTCCTTCTGCTCGGCGCTGCCGCCGATGGCGAGCAGCTCGGCGTTGCCCGAGTCCGGCGCCTGGTTGCCGAAGATGCCCGGCGCGTAGCGGCAGCGGCCCAGGATCTCGTGCATCAGCCCCAGCGCGACCTGGCCGAACCCGCCGCCGCCGAGCTCTGGCGGCAGGTGCGCCGCCCACAGTCCCTGCTCGCGGACCTGCTCCTTCATCGGCGCGGTGATCCGGGCGAAGGTCGCACGGTCCAGGTCGAGCGTCTCCAGCGGGATGATCTCGTCGCGGACGAAGCCGCGCATCCACTTCAGCTTCTCCTCGAACTCCGGGTCGGTGCTGAAGTCCCATGCCATGGTCGGAACGTCCCCTCGTCGCGCGTCGGGCGGCACCGCTGCCGCCGGGGTCGAACGTAACCCGGCGCGGGCGGCGTTGTCCGCCCCCGGGCGGCGCCGCGTCCGATTGCGCCCGGGCGCACCGGCGGGGACGCTCGCCCCCATGACCGCCCGCGACAGCGACGTCGACCCGGCCCCGTCCCCGCACCCGGCCGGGGTGCCGGCGGACCTGCAGGCCCTGTCGTTCGAGCCGCTCACCCCCACCGCGTTCCTCGACCGCGCCGCGGCCGCGCACGGCGACCGGGTCGCGATCGTCGACGGCGGCACCCGGTTCACCTACACCGAGTTCCGCGACCGCTGCCGGCGCCTGGCCGGCTCGCTGAGCGGCCTGCACGACGGCCGTCCGGTCGCGGTGCTGGTGCCCAACACCCACGTCGGGCTGGAGGCGGCGCACGCCGTCCCGTGGTCGGGCGTGCCGCTGGTCGCGGTCAACACGCGGCTCTCGGCGCGCGAGGTGGCCTGGATCCTGGAGCACTCGCGGGCGTCGGTGCTGGTCCACGACCCCGTGTTCGACGACCTCGTCGCCGAGGCCACCGGGCTGCTCGGCGCCGCACCGCGCACGGTCCGGGTCGGGCCCGACTACGAGCGGCTGGTGGCCGACGGCGAGCCCACCGCCGTCCGGCCGGCCGACGAGCGGGGCCTGCTGTCGATCAACTACACGTCCGGGACGACCGGGAACCCCAAGGGCGTCATGTACCACCACCGCGGCGCCTACCTGCAGGCGCTGGCGATGGCCGGGCACACCGGGCTGTCGCCGTCGTCGGTGCACCTGTGGACGCTGCCGATGTTCCACTGCAACGGCTGGTGCTTCCCGTGGGCGGTCACCGCGGCCGCCGCCACCCACGTCTGCCTGCCGAAGGTCGAGCCCGCCCGGATCTGGGAGCTGGTCCGCGAGCAGGGCGTCACCCACCTCAACGGCGCCCCGACCGTGCTGTCGATGATCGCCTACGCGCCGGAGGCCGGGCCGGTGCGGACGCCGGTGGCCGTCGCGACCGGGGGAGCTCCGCCGTCGCCGGCGATCCTGCGCCGGATGGCCGAGCTGGGGTTCCGGGTCACCCACCTCTACGGGCTCACCGAGACCTTCGGCCCGGCGATGATCTGCGACTGGCGCCCCGAGTGGGACGAGCTCGACGGCGACGAGCAGGCCCGGATGAAGGCCCGCCAGGGCGTCGGGAACATGATCTCCTGCGCCGTGCGGGTGATCGACGACGACGGCGCCGACGTCCCGCCCGACGCCACCACGACCGGGCAGATCGCGCTGCGCGGCAACAACGTCATGCTCGGCTACCTCGACGACGAGCAGGCCACCCGCGACGCCGCCCCGGACGGCTGGTTCCGGACCGGCGACATCGGCGTCATGCACCCCGACGGCTACGTCGAGCTCCGCGACCGCTCGAAGGACGTGATCATCTCCGGTGGGGAGAACATCGCCAGCGTCGAGGTGGAGCAGGCGATCGCCGACCATCCGGCCGTGCTGGAGGTGGCCGTGATCGCCGTCCCGGACGACCGGTGGGGCGAGGTCCCCGGGGCCTGGGTGACCCTGCGCGAGGGCGAGGCCGCCACCGAGGAGGAGATCGTCGAGCACGTCCGCACCCGGCTCGCCCGGTTCAAGGCGCCGAAGCGGGTCACCTTCGGCGAGCTGCCCAAGACCTCCACCGGCAAGATCCAGAAGTTCGTGCTGCGCGACGAGGCGTGGGCGGGCCAGGAGCGGCGGATCCGGTGAGACCCGCTCAGCGCAGGGCGCTGAGCGAGCGCCACTCGTCCCAGGGGACCGCCCAGTCGTAGAGGTCGCCGTCGGCGGCGGTGAGCGGCTGCGAGCTCCCGGTCACCTCGACCGGGTCGCCGAAGGTCGCGCTCGCGAAGAACTCCTTCGCGTCGCGGGTGGACAGGTTGACGCAGCCGTGGCTGACGTTGCGGCTGCCCTGCGCCCAGGACGACGCCGGGTTGGCGTGGATGAACTCGCCGTTGTTGGAGATGCGCACCGCCCAGAACTGCGGCTCGTCGACGTAGCCGTAGTCGGGGTTGCTCATCAGCACCTTCTCCGACTTCGCCATGACGACGTGCACGCCGGAGCGGGTCACCCGGCGCGGGTCGGACTCCAGGCCGTAGGAGGCGTCGTAGCGGGCGACCTCGCGTCCGTCGCGGACGACGACGATCGCGTGGCTGCGGGTGTCGGCCCGCACGACCTGGCTGCGGCCGACGGTGAAGCTCCGGTCCAGGTCCTCGGTCATCCAGGTGTCCCCGCCGAGGTCGAGGCCGCGCAGCGCGCCCTGCACCCGGACCTCGGTGTGCGCCGGCCAGTAGGCCTTCGGCCGGTAGTGCACCCGCGAGCCCTCGGCGGTGTCGGGCAGCCAGGCCCAGGCGCCCTCCGCCTTCTTCGACGCGGTGACCGTGAGCGCGCGTTCGACCGCGGCCTTCGCGGTGTCGGACAGGTCCTCGCCGAAGGTGAGCACGATCGGCGCGCCGACGCCGACCTCGCCGCCGTCGCGGATGTTCATGGTGGCCTCGACGGTGTCGCCGGGGTCGACCGTGGAGAACGGCGCGGCCGGGACGGGGCGGCGGTCCTGCGGGCCGAGCACCCAGCTGCCCGACCAGCGGTAGGTGGTCGCGAAGTCCAGCGGGCCGGACGCGGTCCAGGTGCGGCCGTCGGGGGAGAGCGTGCCGGGCACGGTGACCGGGCCGTCGCCGGAGTCACCGGTCAGCGCGACCCCCTGCAGGGTGCCGGTGCTGACCGCGGTGCGGACGGGACCGCGCGGGGCGACCGGCGCCGTACCCGTCGCGGGCAGGGAGGTGAGGACCTGCGGCACGGGCGGGGCCTCGGGTGCCGGGCGGAGGCGGTCGACGGCCCCGGCGACGTTGCGGGCCAGCGTGTCGCCGATGCGGCCCCCGGCGACGGCGGCCGTCCCCCCGGCGACGAGCACCACGAGCGCGACCAGCCCCGCACCCAGCAACGCCAGGCTCCGCCGGTGCAGCGAGCGCCGCCGGCGGCGCGGCGTGTGCCGGCCGCGCGAGTGCTCCCAGGACCTCGACATGACCGGAGATCATGGCCCGGGGGTCACCCACACGGGCGGTGCGACACGGCTTCGTGGCCGGGATGCAACCCGCCCGCGGCCCCGCGCCGCCCCACCGGCGGCGTGACAGGGTGCGGGCATGAGCTACGACGTCGCCGCCGTCCGGAGCCGGTTCCCCGCCCTGCGGGCCGGGATCGCCCACTTCGACGGGCCCGGCGGGTCCCAGGTCCCCGACTCCGTCGCCGGTGCCGTGGCCGCGACGATGACCTCGCCGCTGGCCAACCGCGGGCAGGTCACCAGTGGCGAGCGGGCGGCCGACGCGATCGTCCTCGGCGCCCGCGCCGCGATGGCCGACCTGCTCGGCGCCGACCCGCGCGGGGTCGTGTTCGGGCGCAGCATGACCGCGCTGACCTTCGACCTCGCCCGCACGCTGGCCGCGACCTGGTCGCCGGGCGACGAGATCGTCGTGACCCGGCTCGACCACGACGCGAACATCCGGCCCTGGGTGCTCGCCGCCGGCGCGGCCGGGGCGACCGTGCGGTGGCTCGACTTCGACCCCGACACGACCGAGCTCGACGACGTGGCACCGCTGCTGTCCGACCGGACCCGGCTGGTCGCGGTCACCGGGGCGTCCAACCTGGTCGGGACCCGTCCCGCCCTGCGCGCGATCGCGGACGCGGTGCACGCGGCCGGCGCGCTGTTCATGGTCGACGGCGTGCACCTGACCGCGCACGCCCCGGTCGACGTCGCGGCGCTCGGCGCGGACCTCTACGCCTGCTCGCCGTACAAGTTCCTCGGGCCGCACTGCGGCGTGCTCGCCGCCGACCCGGACCTGCTGGAGACGCTGCACCCGGCCAAGCTCGCCCCGTCGAGCGACGCGGTGCCCGAGCGGTTCGAGCTCGGCACGCTGCCCTACGAGCTGCTGGCCGGCACCACCGCGGCCGTCGAGTTCCTCGCCGGCCTCGACCCGTCCGCGACGGGGGACCGGCGGGCCCGGCTGCAGGCGTCGATGGCCGCGGTCGAGGCGCACGAGCTCCCGCTGCGCGAGCGGATCGAGGCCCACCTCGCCACCCTGCCCGGGGTCACCGTCCGGTCCCGCGCGGCGCGGCGCACGCCGACGCTGCTGGTCACCGTCGACGGCCGCGACCCCGCCGAGGTCTACCGGTACCTGGCCGGGCGGCGGATCGCGGCGCCCGCCTCGTCGTTCTACGCGCTGGAGTGCTCGCGCCGGCTCGGCCTGGGGGACACCGGGTCCCTGCGGATCGGGCTCGCCTGCTACACCGACGACGCCGACGTCGACCGGCTCCTCGACGCGCTGTCGGGCCTCGTCGGTGCCTGAACGACATATGTGAGACTCTTCAGGTGACGTGGTACCCGCGGCGCGCCGCCGCCGTCCTGTTCGCGCTGCCGGTGCTCCTCGCCGCCGCATGCTCGGCCCCGGCCGCCGCGCCGCCGGCCCCGTCCGGTCCGTCCGTGCAGGGCTGCGTCCCGGGGGCGCAGGCCCCGGCCGGGGACGTGGCGTTCAGCCACGCGACGAACGTCCGGATCACCGGCGCCGACGGCTACCGGGTGCTCACCGTCGCGCAGCCGTTCCCGGGCGGGCGGCCGCAGTCGGTCGTCCTCGTCGGGTGCGGAGACCCGGCCCCGGTGCTGCCCGCCGCGCTGGCGCAGGCACCGGTCGTGCGGACCCCGGTCAGCGGGGTGTTCGCCGCCTCCACCACCCAGCTGCCGATGCTCACCGAGCTGGGCGCGCTGGACCGGATCACCGGCGTCGGCGGGCTCGCGCTCGTCACCGACCCGGCCGTGCGGGGGCGGGTCACCTCCGGTGCGGCGACCGAGTTCGCGCCGAACGGCACGCTCGACGCCGAGGCCGTCGTCGCGGCCGCCCCGCCGGTCGTGCTGTCGGCCGGGACCGACGACGCGGCGCTGCCCGCGCTGTCCGCCGCCGGGATCCCGGTCGTCGGGTGGGCGGACTACCTGGAGAACGGCCCGCTCGGCCAGGCCGAGTGGATCAAGGTCGTGGGGGCGCTGACCGGGCAGGACGCCCGGGCCGCGGAGATCTTCGCCGGCATCGCCACCCGCTACGACGACCTGGCCGGCCGGGTGCGCGGCCTGGCGCCGGTGCCCGCCGTGGCCGGCCAGCCCTACCAGGGCACGTGGAACGTCCCGGCGGCCGGCTCGACCGCGGGGATCCTGCTCCGCGACGCCGGCGCCACCTGGCTCGGCGCCGCCGTGCCCGGCACCGGCACCCAGGAACGCTCGCTGGAACAGGTGCTGGCCCAGGACGGCGACGCGCCCGTCTGGCTGGCCGACGGACCCTTCGCGACGACCGCCGACGTCGCCGCGCTGGACCCGCGGCTGACCGCGCTGGCCGCGGTCCGCTCCGGCGGGCTGTGGACCCGCGACCGCGCGACGACCCCGGAGGGCGGCAACGCCCTCTACGAGCGCGGTGCCCTGCACCAGGACGAGATCCTGGCCGACCTCGTCGCGATCCTGCACCCGCAGGTGCTGCCGGGGCACGTGTTCACCTACTACCGGCAGGTGCCCACAGGATGAGGCCCGCCGCGTCCGCGCCGACGGGGTCCCGGACGCCCGCGCCCGGCCCGCCCGGGCAGCGCCCGGGCGCGCGGGCCCCGCTCGTGCTGCTCCTGCTCGCCGCCGGGGTGCTCGTGCTGTTCGCGCTCGCCGTGTCCACCGGGTCGGTGGTGATCGGGCTCGACCGCACGGTGTCCGCGCTGCTGGGCACCGGCGTCCCCGACGCCCGTCTGGACCTGCTCGTCACCGACCTGCGGGTGCCGCGCGCGGTGACGGCGCTGCTGGTCGGGGCGGGACTGGGCACCGCGGGCCTGCTCACCCAGACGCTGTTCCGCAACCCGCTCGCCGAGCCCTACGTGCTCGGGGTCAGCGCCGGGGCCGGGCTGGGCGTGGCGCTGGTGAGCACGGCGGGCGCCGCGTCCGGGGTGGCGGCGTTCGCCACCGGCGGGCTCGGCGCGGCGGGGGCGCCGGGCGGGCGGCTCGTCACGGTCGCGGCCGCCGCGGCCGGCGCCGCGGCCGTGCTCGGGCTGGTCCTGGCGCTGTCGCGGCTCGCGCGCTCGGTGACCGCGCTGCTGGTGGTCGGCGTGATGCTCGGGTCCGCGGTCACCGCGGTGGTCAGCCTGCTGCTGGTGTGGACCGACCCGCGCACGGCCCAGCAGTTCCTGCTGTGGGGGCTCGGGTCGGTCTCCGGGGTCTCGCGCGGCGAGCTGGGCGTGTTCGGCGGGATCGTCGCGGCCGGGCTGGTCGCGGTCCTGCTGCTCGCCAAGCCGCTGGACGGGCTGCTGCTCGGCGACGACTACGCCCGCACCGCCGGCGTCGACGTCACCCGGGTGCGGCTGGTCGTGCTGCTCGTCGCCGCGGTGCTCGCGGGCACCGTCACCGCGTTCTGCGGGCCGGTCGGGTTCCTCGGCATCGCCGTGCCGCACCTGGCCCGCACGGCCGTCGGCACCTCCCGCCACCGCGTCCTGGTCCCGGCCACCGCACTCACCGGTGCGCTGGTCGGGCTGGGCTGCGCGGTCGTCGCGAACCCGCCGGGGGTCGGGACGGTGATCCCGCTGAACGTGGTGACCTCGCTGGTGGGGGCGCCGGTGGTGATCGCGGTGCTGCTGCGGTCACGACGGCTCGGCGGCGGCCCGTGGTGAGCGCCGGGCTCGTGCTGCGCGGGCTCGCCGTGGGCCACCGGGACCCCTCGCCGCTGCGCCGCGACCGGGCCCGCGTCGTGCTCGACGGGGTCGACGCCGTCGCCGCGCGGGGGGAGCTGACCGTGCTGCTCGGCGCGAACGGCGCCGGCAAGTCCACGCTGCTGCGGACCCTCGCCGGGCTGCAGCCCGCGCTCGCCGGGACCGCCGCGCTGGACGGCACCGACCTGCTCGGGCTGCGCGCGGCGCAGCGGGCGCGCCGGGTCGGGGTGGTGCTGACCGACCGGCCCGACGCCGGCCTGCTGACCGGGCGTGACGTCGTCGAGCTGGGGCGGCTGCCGCACACCGGGCCGGCCGGGCTGCTCGGCCCCGCCGACACCGAGGCCGTCGACGCGGCGATCGACGCCGTGCGCGCCGGTCCGCTCGCCGGACGGCCGCTGGCCCGGCTCTCCGACGGCGAGCGCCAGCGGATCATGGTCGCCCGGGCGCTCGCGCAGCGGCCGTCGCTGCTGTTGCTCGACGAGCCCAGCGCGTTCCTGGACGTGTCCTCGCGCGTCGCGCTGCTCGGGCTGCTGCGCCGGCTGGCCTCGGAGTCCGACCTCGCGGTGCTGCTGTCCACCCACGACCTGGAGCCCGCGCTGCGCCTGGCCGACCGGGCCTGGCTGCTCGACGGGGCGGGCGGCCTCCGGACGGGCACACCGGCCGAGCTGGCCTCCGCGGGCGCGGTGGGCGCGGCCTTCGACACCGACGAGCTGGCTTTCGACGCCGCGTCCGGCACGTTCCGGCTGCGCCTCTGACGGTGCGGCGCCCCGCCGCGTGGCGCGGATCACCCGACCGGCGTGCGGGTCGGCGTATGCGGGACGGTGGTGCACGACCGGCCGCGGGCTCGGGCCCGGCGCGCCCGCCAGCCCGCATCCGGGGCTCGGCACGCCCCGACGGGCGGCGGCCGGAGTCGCTAGGTTCGTGCCCGTCCGCCCCGCCCGTCCGGCGGGAGCGCGCCGCACCCGAGGAGATCCGATGACCCACGCCGCGAGCGCGGCCGAGCTGGAGTCGTTGCTGCTGAGCCGGTCGCTCGACGACCCCGAGCTCGCGGCCGCCACCGAGCGCACCCCCGACACCCCCGTCCTGCCGGACGTCTCCGTCGTCAAGGTCGGCGGGCAGAGCTTCGTCGACCGCGGTCGCGAGGCGGTGTTCCCGCTGGTCGAGGAGCTGCTGGAGGCCCGTGCGACGCACCGGCTGCTCATCGGCACCGGCGGCGGCACCCGGGCCCGCCACGCGTACGCCCTCGCCGCGGAGCTCGGGCTGCCGACCGGCGTGCTCAGCTCGGTCGGCAACGCCGTCGCCGGGCAGAACGCCACGATGCTCGGCTACCTCATGGCCAGGCACGGCGTGCCGGTCGTCGCCGGCGGCGGGTTCGACGCCCTGCCGCTGTACCTGTCCGAGTCGCGGGCCGCGATCTTCGCCGGCATGCCGCCGTACGCGATGTGGCAGCCGCTGCCCGACGAGGGCGTCATCCCGCCGTACCGCACCGACGCCGGCTGCTACCTGGTCGCGGAGACCTACGGCTGCAAGAACATGATCTTCGTCAAGGACGAGGACGGCCTCTACACGGCCAACCCGAAGAACGACCCGTCGGCGACCCTGATCCCCGAGATCACCGTCGACGAGCTGATCGAGCGCGACCTGCCCGACCTGATCATCGAGCGCCCGGTGCTGGAGCTGATGCGCCACGCGAGGCACGTCCGCTCGGTGCAGATCGTCAACGGGCTCAAGCCCGGCAACCTGACCCGCGCGCTCGCGGGCGAGCACGTCGGCACCGTCATCACCGCGGGAGGGACCCGATGAGCACGACCTACACCAAGGACGTCGAGTCCGCGCTGGCCCGCCAGACCCTGCTCGACCGCGAGCAGGTCCGCCCCGTCGACCAGCAGCAGCCGGTGATCCGGATGCTGCCGCGCCTGCGCGTCGTGGTGCTGGGCGGACGCTCGATCGTCGACCGCGGCCGCGACGTGCTGCTCCCGGTCGTCGAGGAGCTGCGCGCCGCGCTGTCGGGGGACCCGCTGCTGATCGCCACCGGCGCCGGCATCCGGGCCCGGCACGCGCTCGGGGTCGGCCTCGACCTGGGGCTGCCCACCGGTGCGCTCGCCGAGATCGCCGGGCGCGAGGCCGAGCAGAACGGGCACCTCGTCGCCGCGCTGCTCGCCGAGCAGGGGGTGGCCTACCTCGGCCACGACACCGTCGCCCACCAGCTGCCGGTGCACCTGGCCGCGTCGAACGCCGCGGTGACCAACGGTTACCCGCCCTACGGCGTCCACGAGTTCCCGGCCGCCACGGGCAAGATCCCGCCGCACCGCACCGACACCGGCGCGCTGCTGCTGGCCGACGCCTGGGGCGCGGCGTCGCTGACCTACGTCCGCGACGTCGCCGGGGTCCTCGACGGCGGCACCCCGCTGCGCGAGGCCCGCGCCGCGGACCTGCTCGCCGACCCCGCCCGGTCGCTCCCGGTCGACCGCGAGGCGCTGCGCACGCTGCAGCGCGCCAAGCACGTCCGGTCGTTCCAGGTGGTCGACGGGACCGTCGCCGGGAACGTCACGAAGGCGCTGGCCGGCGAGCACGTCGGCACCGTCGTCTCGGCCTGACGGTCGGGGGCGACCGGTGCCGCGGCGCCGCGCGGTCAGCCGCCGGCGGAGCTGAGGTGCCGGTCGCCGGGCGTCGCGGGGGCGCGTCGCCGCCTCCGCGACGCGACGGCGGCGGCTCCGGCCAGGACCACGAGCCCCGCGACGGCGAGCACGAACGGCACCGAGCCGGGGTCGCCGCCGTAGGCGCCGATCGTCACGAACGCCACCGCCGAGGGCAGCACGCCCAGCACCGACCCGGCGAGGTAGTCCCGCAGCCGGACGGCGGTGAGCCCGCAGGCGTAGCTCAGCACCGGGAACGGGATCACCGGCAGCAGCCGTCCGCCGGCGACGGTCCACAGTGCGCCGTGGCGCAGCCGCGCGTCGAGGCGGGCGACGCGGGCGCCGCCGATCCCGGCGACGACCTCGCGGCCCAGCGACCGCGACAGCGCGAAGCCGATCAGCGACCCGGCGGCGACGGCCGTCATCGTCGTCGCGAGGCCCACCGGCAGCCCGAACAGCACCCCGGCGGCCACGCCCATGACCGTCGCGGGGGCCGGGACCAGCGTGAACGCGGTGAACAGCAGCGTGAACAGGACCGGCGCCGCCCAGCCGGCGGCCGACGTCGTCGCGCGGACGCCCTCGACCGTGGGCCAGCCGGTCACCAGCAGCACGGCCGAGCCGGCCGCCACCAGCACCACCAGCAGCACGGGCCGCCACCATCGGGCCACCGCCGACCACCTCCCACCCCGTCTACGACGCGGGTACCCGCCCGGGTTCGGGCGATCACCCGCCCGGAGCGGTGAACGGCGACCGGCAGGCAGCGAGCGGTGCCCCGGTGTGACACAGTGCTGCGCTGATGAGACGACCTGCCAGCACCCGCACCCTGCTGGGGTGGGTCGCCGTCGCGCTCGCCGGCGTGTGGATCGCCGGCACGGTGGTCCTGATCGCGGGCACCGGGGAGCAGGGCGCCGCCGACCGGGCGCAGCTGTTCTCCCGGGCGCAGGCGGCGCTGGACACCGGCGACGGCGCCCGCCTGCACGAGCTGCTGCTCGACGCGCCGGACCGCGGCTTCGCCGTCGACTACGCCGAGCGGCTGCGCGCGGCCGGGTCGCCGGCGCTGCTGCCGGCGGGGCAGGACCGCGCCGAGGTCCGCTCCGGACCGCTGCTCGTCACGCTGTCGGTCACCGAGGAACGGGGCCGCTGGTACCTCAGCCTCCTGCCGCCCGGGGACTAGGCACCCGGTGCGCGGGGCCGCGCCACCACGACGGCCACGCGCGCGTCCGCGCCGCGGGTCCGGTGGTGACGGCGGCGACGACGCCGGGGAAGCCGGTCAGCAGCCGGGGCACGGCCCGGCGCAGCCGCCGGGCCGCGGCGTGCGGGTCGACGTCGACGAGGGTCGCCTGCAGGCTCAGCTCGCCGCCGCGGCGGGCGGTCCGGACCCGGGCGAGCTCGGGCAGCATCCGGGCCAGTGCGCGCAGCTCGCCCGGTGTCAGCGGGCATCCGGTGAGGACGACGGTGGCCGTGAACGGACGCGTCCCCTCGGGGTGCGGGGTCATGCCGTGACCTACGAGCGGGCGGGCCCGCCGGATGCGGACCCGGGTTGGCGATACCCAGTTCTCAGGACGTCCCGGCGGTCGGTTGCTCCGCCTGCAGCAGCGCGGTGGCGTCCGTCCGGAACTGCATGGCGCGGTAGGGCCAGTTGGTCGTGGTGTTCCACTGGCTGACGACGAGGTGCAGGTCGTCGAGCGTGGAGCCGGGCACTACGTAGCCGCCGTAGAGCTGGGCGACCCGGCCGGTGGCGTGGTCCTCGTCGTCCCAGCCGCAGCCCGACAGCAGGGTGGTGCGCGGGGCGCGGTGCAGGTCGGCGTTCGGCCGGTCGAGCAGCATCGCGTCGATGCGGTAGCTGCCGGCGTCGAAGAACGTCAGCAGCAGGTGCTCGCGCCCGTCCGGGCCGGGGACGCGGCGCAGGTTGAGCTCGCCGAAGGCGCCCGGGATCGTCAGCGTCGGCGGGTTGCCCCAGTCCCAGCGTTCCCCGGCGAAGCCCCACGGCTCCCAGGCGTCGCGGTCGGTGATCCGGTCGGCGGGCACCCGGTGCAGCAGCAGCCCGTCGCGGCGCTGGAAGCCGGTCGTGTAGGCGTAGACCCAGCCGTCGCCGCCGTCGCACCAGGTGAGCTGCTGGAACAGGCCGTCGTGGTGGTGGCCGGGCCAGTCGCAGCCGGTCCGCTCCCAGGTGACGCCGCCGTCGCGGGAGGCGATGATCTCGCTCCACAGCACGTTGCCGAGGCCCTTGTTGGCCATGACGTGCAGGTACATCGTGTCGCCGAGGGTGATGACGTCGGCGGGCAGGATCGTGGTGACGCGCCGGTGCAGCCGGAACCAGTTCGTCGCGGGCTTGCTGACGAGCCGGCAGGCGTAGTCGGCGGCGTCGCCGCCCGAGCCGGTCCAGCGCAGGCCGCCGCGGAAGTCGTGCGGGTCGGCGAACAGCACGACCGGCGAGCGCCAGCCCGGGCCGCCGACGCCGGCGCGGTCGAAGGTGTCACCGAACACGGCCACGAGCCGGCCGTCCGGGGCGGTCGCGAGGATGCCGAGGTCGGTGCCGCCGATCCCGAAGCGGTCGGTGTACCCGGGCCCGGTCAGGTCGGCGATCTTGGTCGTGACGGCCATGCGCCGACCCTACGGCCGGTAGCGCGCGATCGCGGCGCGGGTCGCGGGAAGCGCGAACACCTCGGCGAAGGTGTCCACGCTGGCCTCCACCGAGGCGGTCAGGCCCTGCTCGCGCCACGTGCCGACCAGCGCCTTCTGCGCGGCGAGGACCTCCCGGGTGGGGACGAGCAGCTCCGCCACCAGCCCGGCGACGGCGCCGTCCAGACCGGACGGGTCGGTGACGAGCCGGTTGACCAGCGAGCGCGCGTCGAACGAGTCCAGGGCGTGCACCCCGCCGAGCAGCACCATCTCGGCGGCCAGGGAGTCGCCGACGTAGCGGGGGAGCAGGGCCGCGTCGACCACGGAGGGGATCCCCAGGCGGACCTCCGGCAGCCCGACCCGCACCCCGGTGTGGGCCACGCGCAGGTCGCACGCCAGTGCCAGCTCGAACGCCGCGCCCAGGCAGGCGCCGTTGAGCCGGGCGATCGTCGGGACCGGTGCGGTGCGCACCGCGCGCAGGCAGTCCGCCAGCCGGGAGATGATCGCCCGGCCGTCGCCGGGTGCCGCCGAGCGGAACACCTCCAGGTGCATCCCGGCGCCGAACGCCCGGTCCCCGGCCCCGGTCAGCACGACCACCCGCACCGCGGGCGGCAGGTCGGTGACCGCGGCGGCGACCGCGTCGACGTCGTCGAGCCGCAGCGCGTTCGCCGCCTCCGGGCGGTCGAGGGTGATGGTGCGGACGGCGCCGTCGTCGTGCACCCGTGGCAGGCCCATGACCGGATCCTCGCACCCGCCGGGACCGCTACGGCGCGGTCGCCGCGGAGACGGCGGCGGCGACCGCGTCGGGGGCCTCGACCGGGACGAAGTGCCCGACGCCGTCGACCGGGGTGACGGTGACGTCGGTGAAGAACTCCCCGACCCGGTCGGACCAGTCGCGGGGGAAGAGCGGGTCGTGCTCGGGCCACAGGAACGTCGTCGGGACGGCGATCCGGTCCGCCGGGTCGGGCACCGTCTCGGCCAGCGACCGTGCGACCACCCCGCCCCCGGCGCGGTACCAGCCGACCGACGCGACGAAGGCACCCGGCGGGCCGTAGACGGCGGTGAGCTGGTCGAGGCGCTCGTCGCCGGGGGTGAAGTCCGGGCCGGACCAGTGCGACCAGAAGTGCCGCAGGTAGGCCCGGGTCGCGGCGGTGTCGCCGTCGACGAGCTCGCGGGCCAGGTCGAGCTGGTGGAAGGACTGGTACCAGAACTCGCGCATCGGGTCCTCGGCGAGGATCCGCGGGCCGACGCCGGGCGCGGGCGGGGTCAGCACGAGCGCGCGCAGCAGGTCGGGCCGGTCGAGGCCGAGCTGCTGGCCGACCCGGCTGCCGACGTCGCAGCCGGCGACGACGACCCCGGACAGGCCGAGCTCGTCGAGCAGCGCGACGAGCGAGCGGGCCTGCGCCGCCGCCGAGTAGGCCTCGGCCGGGTCGCGGTCGTGCTTGTCGGAGTGGCCGAACCCCCGCAGGTCCGGGACGACGACGTCGTGCGACCCGGCCAGCCGCCCGGCAACCGCGCCCATGTCGGTCCGGTCGCCCGGCCAGCCGTGCAGCAGCAGCACCGGCGGCGCACCCGGCTCGCCGTGGCGGTCGTAGGCGAGGCGGAAGTCGTCGGTGGGGTGGGACAGCGGCATCGCGGCGCTCCTGCGGTCGGCTCGTGATCCTCACCGGCGTACCAGGTGGTGGCGACCCCGGCGACCGGACGACGTACCGACGACTGACGATGGCCCGCGCCGCACCGGCGGAGATACTCGGGACATGGGTGGGCGGGCGGGTCGCGACGTCGAGGTCGACTGGGACGACCCGGACACGCCCGCACCCGGCTGGATGGGCTTCCTGCTCGCGCTGTGGCTGCTGCTCGGCGCCGCGTGCATCTGGTTCGCCGTGGACGACCTGCGGCTCGCGGCCGGTGCGGCCGGCACCCCGGGCGTCCTGCAGGTCACCGGCTGCACGGACCTGGGGGAGGGACGCCACGACTGCCACGGCCTGTTCCGGCCCGACGCCGGCGGGGTGCCGGTCGTCGTCGGCGCCTCGCCGGACTCCGCGGCCGGCGACGTCGTCGCGGCCCGGCTGACGCCCGCCGGGGACCGCGCCGTCGCGTCGGGGACGACCGGGGTGCTGGCCGCGTCGACGCTGCCGTTCCTGGGTGTCGCGCTGCTCGGGTACCTACCCTGGACGACCGCCGTCGTGCTCGGCGCCCGGCGCGGCCGGCGGACCCTCGCCGTCCTCGGGCACGTCCTCACCGCGGTGTTCGGCACGGCGACGCTGGTCGGCCTGGTCCTCTCCTGACCCGTCCGGTCGATTTGTCGGTCCGCAACGGTTACGGTTCGTCGACCGTCGGCCGACACGTCAGGGGGAACCGTGTCCCAGGCACCCACCACAGCGTCCACGGAACGTCACCGGCTGCCGGTACGCACGCTCGTCGCGGCGTCCATCGGCAACGCCGTCGAGTGGTACGACTGGACGATCTACGCGACGTTCTCGATCTACTTCGCGACCCAGATCTTCCCGCCGGAGAACGCGACGCTGGCGCTCATCTCCACCCTCGCCACCTACGCGCTCGCGTTCTTCTTCCGCCCGCTGGGCGGGCTGCTGCTGGGCCGCTTCGCCGACCTCAGGGGCCGCCGGACGGCGATGCTGGTGACGATCCTGCTGATGGCCGGCGGGTCGTTCGTGATCGGCCTGCTGCCGACCTTCGCGATGGTCGGCTGGCTCGCGCCGGTGCTGCTCCTGCTGGCGCGCATCGCCCAGGGCATGTCGCTGGGCGGCGAGGTCTCCAACGCCTCGGCCTACCTCGCCGAGATCGCGCCGCGCGAGCGGCGCGGGCGCTACTCCTCGTTCTTCTACATCTCGACCGGCACCGCGGTGCTGATCGCGTCGCTGACCGGGTTCGTGCTGGCCGCGTCGCTGACCGAGGACCAGCTCGCCGCCTGGGGCTGGCGGATCCCGTTCCTGCTGGGCGGCGTGCTGGGCGTCGTCGGGCTGTGGATGCGGCGCCGGATGGACGAGACCGAGCAGTTCGAGCAGAACAAGGAGACCGCGGCGCGCATCAAGAACCCGCTGATGCTGACGCTGCGTGAGCACCCGAGGGCCGTCGCGCAGCTCGTGGGCTTCACCATCCTGCACACGCTGTGCTACTACACCTTCTTCTCCGCGCTCACGCCGTTCGCGACGAAGTCGCGCGGGGCCGACGCGACCGAGGTGTTCCTGGCCCTGTCCATCGCCACCGCGCTGTTCGTGCTGCTGCAGTACCCGATGGGCGCCGCCGCCGACCGGTACGGGCGCAAGCCGCAGATGCTCGTCTGGTCCGCGGCGACGGCGATCCTGGTCGTGCCGCTGTCGTTCCTGATCGGCCCCGGGTTCTGGAACATGCTCGTCGTGTTCGTGGTGGGGCTGGGCCTCTACACGATGATGACCTCCATCGCGCCGGCGATCATGAGCGAGCTGTTCCCGACGTCGGTCCGCGGTCTCGGGATCGGCGCCTGGTACAACCTGACCGTCGCCGTGTTCGGCGGCACCGCGCCGCTGGTCGTGCAGTCGCTGCAGGCCGCCGACCTGGCGATCCTGTTCTTCGTCTACGTCGCCGTCGGGGCGGTGATCTCCTTCGTCGCGGTGCTCACGCTGCCGGAGACGAAGGGCGCCGAGCTGCGCTGAGCGGGCGGCTCGCCCGGACGCGACTCAGAACGCCATGCACATGACCATCGCGTTCGCCGTCTCCTTGCGCTGGGTCACGACCACCCGTCCGTCGGCGTCGGTGATCGTGCACTCGACGTAGCTGTCGCCGCGGTTCGACATCGTGTAGGCCGAGACTTGCGGGCGGGCGTCGGAACCCCATCGGCTCGTGTCGAAGACCAGCGACCACGGTGCGGGCGTCTCGCCTGCGGTGACCTGATCTCCAGCAGCGTCGGTGTAGATCAGATGCACCGGGTAGTTCGCGTCGACGGTGTAGGTGTAGCCGTCCGACTGACCTGCTCCGAAGACGGTGCCGCTCCGAGCTTCGGGAGTGGTCGGCGGCCGGGCCACGGAACTGCCCGTGGCCGCGGCTCCGGTGTCCGCGACGGGCGACGGCGTCGCGGCGGTGGCCCCGTCGGTCATCCGTCCGAGCCCGATCCCGGCAGCGAGCGTCATCGCCAGGGCCGCGGCGCCGACACCGGCGAGGACGAGGCGCCGCCGAGACGTCGCCGCGGCAGGTCTCGCAGCGTCGTGCGTCGTCGGCCGGACCCGGGTGGAAGCGGGCGCGGACAGGGCGGCCGCCGCGGCCGCCGCAAGCTCCCGTGCCGAGCCGAAGCGGTGCGCGGGATCTTTGGCCATGCCGCGCGCGATGACCTCGTCGAGCGCGGGCGGGATGTCCGGTCGCTCCCGGGACGGCCTCGGTGGCTCGGCCGCGAGGTGCGCCTTCATGAGCGACGCCGGGCCCGTGCCGTCGAATGGGCGTCGACCGAGCAGGCACTCCGCGAGAACGCACGCGAGTGAGTAGACGTCCGATCGGGCGTCGACGGCGCCGGCGTCGAACCGCTCGGGCGCCATGTAGGCCCAGGTCCCGATGGCCGTCCCGGTCGCGGTCAGGTGGGGATCGGTGCCGCCCGCACGGTAGGCGATGCCGAAATCGACGAGGTACACGAAGTCGGCCGGAGTCAGGAGGATGTTCGACGGTTTCACGTCGCGGTGCAGCACTCCGTGTCCGTGGGCGTGGACGAGTCCCTCGGCGACCTGGCCGATGACGGTGACCGCCCTGTGCGGCGCGAGCGGCCCGTGGCCGAGTACGGCGTCGAGGCCCATGCCGTGGATCAGCGGCATGTCGATGAAGAGATGTCCGTCGATCTCGCCGAAGTCGTGGATGGGGACGATGTGGGGACTCTGCATGGCCGCTGTGGCGCCGGCCTCACGACGGAACCGCTCGCGGAACTCCGGGTCATCCGCCACATCGGGCCGGAGGACCTTCAACGCGACCGGCCGCGCGCGCCGGGTGTCCACAGCACGATGGACCTCACCCATCCCGCCGCGCCCGAGCAGCCCGACGAGCCGGTAGTCCCCCAGACGTCCGTCGTCGATCATCTGCTTCCGCCCCCACGTCCCGAGCGCGATCGCCCGCCCTGGAACTTTCGGCGCGCCCGCTTGGTCCGTTACGCCCCGGAGGATGTCCGAGTGCGCGTGTGTCGTCCGGGCGAGCCGGCGGTCCCGCGACGACCTGGGCCGACGGCCGACCGGGACTTCTCCCCGAGCGGGCCGGTAGTCTCCATCGAAACGACGCCGTTTCGATGGAGACCGCCATGACCAGCACCGCCCCGGCCGACACGCTGCGCCACCTCGCGCACGGTGCCACGCTCGAGGAGGGCCTGTCCTTCTTCGACGCGCTGCCCGCTGTGCGCGTGGAGGAGATGCTCGGTGACTGGTCGGGCGGCGAGGTCCCGACCGGGAACCCGATGGACGGGCTGCTGGGCCGGTTCGGCTGGCACGGCAAGCGGTTCGACGGCGTCGACGAGGTCCACCCGCTCGTCATGGACCACCCGCGCGGCGGCCGCTTCAGCCTCAACCCCGCGCTCGTCCCGCTGCCCGCGCTGCTGCGCTACCCGGCCGCGCTGCGCCACGCCGCGGTCGCCCGGATCGCCCGCACCGCCGGGCCCGCGCTCGCGACCCGCGCGCCGAAGGCCCGGCTGCGCACCACCGAGTACCGCGGGGTCGCCAGCGCCACCATGTGCTACGACGACCTGCCGATCCACGACGTCTTCCGCCGCGTCGACGACGCCACCGTGCTCGGCGCGATGGACATGCGCGGGCTGACCCACCCGTTCCTGTTCTTCCTGCGCCGCGAGTGACCGGCCGGTTCCCGCCGGAGCGGCGCCGGGCGGTGCTCGCCGCCACCAGCGACCTGGTCGCCGAGCGCGGCTACGAGTCGACGACGGTCGAGGCCGTCGCGGCCGCGACCCGCACCAGCAAGGCGACGCTCTACCGGCAGTGGGGTGACAAGGCGGCGCTCGTCGTCGAGGCGGTCACGGCGGGCGGGCCGCTCGCGATCGACCGGATCGACACCGGGTCGCTGGCGGGCGACCTCGCCGCGGTCGCCGACCTGCTGGCGGCGCGGGCGCGCATCGACGTGCCGATCGTGCTCGGGCTCGCCGATGCCGGCCGGCGCGACCCGGCGCTGCTCGCGGCCCTGTCGACGCGGCTGCTGCCCCAGGTCGAGGCCGTGCGGGCACTCGTCGGGCGGGCGGTGGAGCGCGGCGAGCTGCCCGCCGTGCCGCCGGCGGCACGGCACCTGCCCCACCTGCTCGCGGGGGCGGTGGTGGCCCCGTCGCTGCTCGACGGGCCGGCCGCCGTCGCGGGGGCGGGGTACCTGCGGGCGGTGTGCGAGGACGTGCTGCTGCCCGCGCTCAGGGCCCGTCGATGACCTGCACGACACCCTCGGCGGTGCCGGTGACGAACAGGCGCCCGGTCTCCGGGTCGACGGCGACGGTGTTGGGCTGGCGCACGGTCGGGATCCGGGCGACCTCCCGCGGGGTCGGCGCGGTCATGTCGTAGCCGACCAGCAGGTTCGCCCCGCTCGCGGTGACCCAGACCCGGTCGCGCACCGGGTCGTAGGTGATGCCGTACGGCTCGCCCGCCAGGTCCACCCGCCCGACCTCCGACGGCGTGCCCGACGGGTCGAACACGATGACGTGGCCGCCGCGCGTGTCGGTGGCGATCATCCGCCCGTGCCGGTCGGCGACCAGGTGGGTGGGCCCGTCGCCGGCGGGGAGCTCGCGGATGCCGTCGCCGGTCGCGGCGTCGTAGACGGTCAGGCTGTTCTCGCGGACGTCGATCAGCCCGACCCGGCCGCCGACGGGGGCGAGCCCGGCCGGCTGCGTGACGTCGGTCAGCTGCCGGACCACCTCGTTCCCGCGGACCACCGAGACGCTGCCGCCCGCCTCGTTCGCGACGAACACGGTGCCCGCCGCGGTCTCCGTGGCGTCGTGGGCCATCGGGCCGGTCATGACCTCCGAGGACACGCGGCCCTCGGGCAGGGTCACCCGCAGCAGCCCGTTCGCGCTCTCGCTCGGGACCAGCACCGGTCCGCCGGGGGCCGCGAGCTGCAGGTGGCGCAGCACGCCGGGCAGCGGCACCCGCGCGGTCACCGCGGCGGTGTCGGCGTCGAGCAGCACCAGCCGGTCCGGCTGCCGCACCCCGACCGCGACGCGGCGGGTCGGCCCGTCGGCGACGATGCCCTCGGGGACGGCGCCGACCGCGACCGTCCGGCCCGCCGGGGCCGTGGCCACCGGGGGAGCGACGCCGGGCTCGGCCGGTGGCGGGAGCGGCTCGGCGAAGCGCACCGGCGCCCCGGCGCGGCCCGGCGCGGCCGGGGTGTCCCCGCCGGGGGCGGCGGCGCAGCCGGGAAGGATCAGCACGATCGCGGCGGCGGACGCCGTCACCAGGCCTCTCAGCACCGCCCCAGCATCGCGCGCGGGCGCGCCCACCGCCCGTCGGCGGGGACGAACAGGACGTCGGGAACGATCGTTGCCGGCGACAACATCGCCGGTTGCGGGGTCATCCGATAGTTGGCTACCGTTATCTGCGTGACGACCGCCGAGGCTCCGCAGCTGCCCTTCGACCGTCCGAACGTCATCGACGTCGCGCCGCTGTACGCGGTGCTGCGGCGCGAGGGCCCGATCGTGCCGGTGCGCACGCCGGTCGGCGACCCGGCGTGGCTGGTCACCCGGCACGCCGAGGCCCGCGCGCTGTTCGCCGACCCCCGCCTCGGGCGCTCGCACCCCGCACCCGAGCAGGCCGCGAAGGTGTCGGAGGCGGCGATCCTCAACGGCCCCAGCGGCTCCTACGAGACCGAGAAGGCCGAGCACGACCGGCTGCGCTCGCTGCTGGTCCCCGCGTTCTCGGCGAAGCGGATGCGGCTGCTGGGCGACCACGTCGCCGAGCTCGTCGACGGCTGCCTCGACGACCTCGTCGCCGCGAAGGAGGCCGCGCCGGACGGCGTCGCCGACCTGCACGCCCACCTCGCGTTCCCGCTGCCGGTGCTGGTGATCTGCGAGCTGCTCGGGGTGCCCTTCGCCGACCGAGGCTACTTCAACGGACTGTCCGAGCGGGTCGCGACGATCCGCTCCGGCGGCGACGCCGAGACCGCGATGACCGAGTTCCGCGCCTACATGGGCCGTCTCGCCGCGCTCAAGCGCGCGCAGCCCGGCGAGGACGTCGTGACCGACCTGGTCCGGGCGCAGGAGGCCGACCCCTCCTTCGGGGAGGCCGAGATGACCCGGCTCGCGGCCGGTCTGCTGTTCGCCGGGCACGAGACGACCGTCGGGCGGATCGACCTGGGCGTGCTGCTGCTGGTCACCGACCCCGCGCGCCGCGACGCGTTCGTCGCCGACATCGAGGGCCGGCTGCACGGCACCGTCGAGGAGGTGCTGCGCCTGTCCGCCCCCGGCGGGCTCGGGCTGCTGCGCTACGCCCACGACGACGTCGAGGTCGGCGAGGTCGTGATCCGGCGCGGCGACGCGGTGATGATCTCGACCGCGTCGGCGAACCGGGACGCCGAGGTGTTCGACGACGCCGACGCCTTCGACCCCACCCGGCGGCCGAACCCGCACGTGTCCTTCGGCTACGGCGGGCACTTCTGCATCGGCGCCAGCCTGGCCCGCACCGAGCTGGCGACGGTGTTCTCCCGGCTGTTCCGGCGCCTGCCCGGCCTGCGCCTCGCCGTCGGGCCCGACGAGCTGGACGTGCGGTCCGAGCAGTTCACCGGGGGTGTGCGGGCGCTGCCCGTCACCTGGTGAGGCCGGTCAGAACACCCAGCACCACGCGATGGCGTCGGCCTCGGCGGTGTCGTCGGTGGCGACCACCCGCCCCGTCGGGTCGGTGACGCGGCAGGACACCTGCGCGTCGCCGCGCCCGGACGTGCTGCGCACGATCAGCTGCGGCTCCGCGTCCCGGCCCCACCGTCCGGTCGGGACCTCCAGCCGCCACGGCGCCACCGTGCTCGCCACCTCGGTGTGCTCGCCCTGCGCGTCCAGGTAGGACAGCGCGACCGGGTGGTTGGCGGTGACCTCGTACACGTAGTGCGCGGGGTGGTACCCGCCGGCCGGGGCGGGGTCCGAGGCCGGTGCCGTGGTGGGTGCCGTGGTGGGTGCCGGGGTCGGTGCGGGCCCGCCCACGGGGACCGCCGGCCGGGTGGCCGGCGGCGCCGCGACGTCGCGGTGCGCGGCCACCGAGGACGTCAGGACCTCCACGCCCCCGATGCCGGTGACCCAGCCGGCGGCGAACGCCGCGGCGGCGACGGCCGTCAGCGCGACCGCGGCCCGGGCCCACCGCCGCACGCGCGAGGGCTGCGGGTGCCCGGGGGCCGCCGGGTCCGCCAGGGCCGCCGGATCCGCCGTCCGTGCCCCGCCCGGGGCCGTCGCGCGGGCGTCGGCCCGCATCGCCGCCCACCGCGCCTCGATCCCGCTCCGGTCGTCGTCGCCCATGTGTCCTCCCCGCGCCGTCCTGACGTGCGGTGAGTCGGGAGGATCCGGATAGTCCGTTACGTCCCTCCGGTGCCGGATCATCAGGATCGGGTACGGCGGTCCGTCCCGGCGGCAGGTGGGCGGGCACGGGCTCGGTCCCCGGCCCGGTCGTCGGCCACACTGCGGGTGTGGTCACGGGCCCGGCGGACGCGACACCGGCGCCCGCGACGGCGATGATCGGGGCCGGAGCGCGCGCGGACGGGGCGCCGGGCCGCCGCACAGGGGCCCTCCGGTGGCACGGGGGAGCGGACGAGGGGGACGGCATGCGGGGAGACAGGGGCGGGGGCCGCCGCCGGGAGAGCCGCGACGACGCGGTGGCACGCACCCGGGCGGCGCTGCTGGACGCGGCCGCCGACGTCTTCGCCGAGCGGGGCTACGACGGCGCCTCGGTCGACGAGATCGCCCGGGTCGCGGGGGTCTCGGTCGGGTCGATCTACAGCCGGTTCGGCAGCAAGCAGGACCTGTTCCGGGCGCTGATGAGCGCCTACCTCGACAGCGACCTCGGCCGGGTGCGCGCCGGCGTCGACGTCGCTCCCGAGCAGGGCCTGCTCGAGCTGGAGGCGATGTTGCTCGAGACCGCGCGCTCGCGGCCCGCGACCCTGCTCGACGCCGAGACCTGGGCCGCGGCGATGCGCACCCCCGAGCTGCACACCGCACTGGCCGGGCACCACAGCCGGGTGCGTGCCGAGGCGACCGAGCTGGTCGCACGCGGCCGTCTGGCCGGCGGGGTCGACCTGGGCGTGCCCGACGAGGAGGTCGCCACCGCGATGATCGCGCTGTTCCACGGCCTGCAGCGCGAGTACCGGCTGGGGTCGCCGGGCGCCGTCGCCCCGGACCTCTACAGCCGGATGGTGCTGGCACTGACGGCCGGGCTCGCCGCCGCGGCCGCCGCGGCGCCGCACGGGGAAACCCCAGGTCAGCCCTGACCGGCCGCGCGGCGCCGGCCCCCACCCGGCGGTGGCGGCCCGGACACCGTTCGCGACGATGGTCGGGTGACAGGCACGGCACCCCCGAACACCCAGCAGCTCCGCTCGATCAACCAGCGCATCGCCGACGAGCTCGGCGCCCGGCCGGACCAGGTCGGGGCCGCGGTGGCCCTGCTGGACGAGGGCTCGACGGTCCCGTTCGTCGCCCGCTACCGCAAGGAGGCGACCGGCGGGCTCGACGACGCCCAGCTCCGCACCCTGGAGGAGCGGCTGCGCTACCTGCGCGAGCTGGAGGAGCGGCGCGCGGTCGTCCTCGACTCGATCCGGACCCAGGGCAAGCTCGACCCCGCGCTCGAGGCCACGATCCTCGCCGCCGAGTCCAAGGCCCGGCTCGAGGACATCTACCTGCCCTACAAGCCCAAGCGCCGCACCAAGGCGATGATCGCGCGCGAGCAGGGCCTGGAGCCGCTGGCCGACGCGCTGCTGGCCGACCCGTCGCTCGACCCGCACGAGACGGCGTCGGGCCACGTGGGCGGCGACGTCGCCGACGCCGGTGCCGCCCTGGAGGGCGCCCGGTCGATCCTGGTCGAGCGGATCGGGGAGAACGCCGACCTCGTCGGCGGCCTGCGCGAGCGCATGTGGAGCCGCGGCCGGCTGGTCACCACCGTGCGCCCGGGCAAGGAGAACGACCCCGCCGCCGCCAAGTTCTCCGACTACTTCGACTTCTCCGAGGCGTTCACGACGCTGCCGTCGCACCGGATCCTCGCGGCGTTCCGCGGGGAGACCGAGGAGGCGCTCGACGTCACCCTCGACGCCGGCGACGACGACACCCCCACCGCCTACGAGCGGATGATCGCCGCCGAGTACGGCGTCGCCGACCGGGGCCGCCCGGCCGACGCGTGGCTGCTCGGGGTCGTCCGCTGGGCGTGGCGGACGCGGCTGCTCACCGCGCTGGGCATCGACATCCGGGTGCGGCTGCGCACCGCCGCCGAGGAGGGCGCGATCGGCGTCTTCGCGGCGAACCTGCGCGACCTGCTGCTCGCCGCACCGGCCGGCACCCGCGCCACGCTCGGGCTCGACCCGGGCCTGCGCACCGGGGTGAAGGTCGCCGTCGTCGACGGCACCGGCAAGGTCGTCGACACCGCGGTGATCTACCCGCACGAGCCCCGCAACGACCGCGCCGGGTCGCTGCGGACGCTGGCCGCGCTGTGCGCGAAGCACGCCGTCGAGCTGGTCGCGATCGGCAACGGCACCGCATCGCGCGAGACCGACGCCCTGGCCGGCGAGCTGATCGCCGCGAACCCGGGCCTGAAGCTGACCAAGGTGATGGTGTCCGAGGCCGGCGCCTCGGTGTACTCGGCGTCGGCCTACGCCTCGGCCGAGCTGCCCGACATGGACGTCTCGCTGCGCGGCGCGGTGTCGATCGCGCGCCGGCTGCAGGACCCGCTGGCGGAGCTGGTGAAGATCGACCCGAAGTCGATCGGGGTCGGCCAGTACCAGCACGACCTGCCCGAGTCCTCGCTGTCGCGCTCGCTCGACGCGGTCGTCGAGGACTGCGTGAACGCGGTCGGGGTGGACGTCAACTCCGCCTCGGCGCCGCTGCTGCGCCGGGTGTCGGGGATCTCGGAGTCCCTGGCCGGGGCGATCGTCGCGCACCGCGACGAGAACGGCCCGTTCCGCAACCGGACCGCGCTGAGCGGGGTCCCGCGGCTCGGGCCGAAGGCGTTCGAGCAGTGCGCGGGCTTCCTGCGCATCCGCGACGGCGAGGAGCCGCTCGACGTCACCGGCGTGCACCCCGAGTCCTACCCCGTGGTGCGCCGGATGGTGGAGCGCACGAAGCTCGACGTGTCCGCCCTGCTGGGCAACGCGGCGCGGCTGCACCAGATCAAGCCCAAGGAGTACGTCGACGACGCCGTCGGCCTGCCGACCGTCACCGACATCCTCGCCGAGCTGGAGAAGCCCGGCCGCGACCCGCGCCCGGCGTTCCGCACCGCGACCTTCGCCGACGGCGTCCACCGGATCTCCGACCTGCGCCCCGGCATGCTGCTCGAGGGCGTGGTGACCAACGTGGCCGCGTTCGGCGCGTTCGTCGACGTCGGGGTCCACCAGGACGGGCTGGTGCACGTCAGCGCGATGAGCAAGGACTTCGTGTCCGACCCCCGCGACGTCGCCAAGTCCGGTGACGTGGTCAAGGTCAAGGTGCTGGAGGTCGACGAGGCCCGCAAGCGGATCTCGCTGACCCTGCGCCTCGACGACGAGCCCGGCGCCGGCGGGCAGGGCGGCGGCCGCGGCCGGGGCGGCGAGCGCGGCGGCGAGCGGGGCGAGCGCACCGACCGCGGTGAGCGCGGCGGCGGGCGCCCGCGGGGCGGCGGTGACCGCGGCGGTGACCGCGGCGGGCCGCGAGGTGGCGACCGCGGCGGGCCGCGAGGTGGCGACCGCGGCCGTGGCGGCGACCGGGGCGGGCGCGGCGGCGCAGGGGGCGGCGGGGGCGCCCGCGGCGGGCAGAAGGCCGGTGGCGGCCGTCCGGCCGACCGCGGCCCGGTCAACGACGCGATGGCCGAGGCGCTGCGCAAGGCCGGGTTCGGCAAGGGCTGACGCGACACGGCCCGGTGATCACCCCCTCGTCCCGCGCCGGTGCCGTGACCAGCGGCATCGGTGGCCTCGATCACGCAGGCCCGGACGGACGGGGCGTACCGGGACATGGCACACTGGTCGATCGACGGCCGTCGGCGACGACGCACGGCCGCGAGCCCCGGAGGTCTGGGTTCACCGGCACATCACTCATCGAGATGCCGAGCGCGGGCCTGGCGGGCTGGGAGAGCGGGCGAGAGCCGCCCGACGACACAGCGCACCCCCCTGCGCGAGCCTTGAGGACCGAGTGAGCACCCTGCTGGAACAGCACCCCGACCTGACCGACTCCGGAGACGAGATCACCACCGCGACCGCGGACACCGACACGGCCGACGCCCCGACCGGCCCCACCTTCGCCGACCTGGGCCTGGCGCCCCAGCTGCTGAGCGCGCTCGACGAGCTCGGCTACGAGACCCCGAGCCCGATCCAGGCCGCCGCGATCGGCACGCTGATCGACGGACGCGACCTGCTCGGCCAGGCCGCCACCGGCACCGGCAAGACGGCGGCGTTCTCGCTGCCGATGCTGCAGCGCCTGGCCGACGGCCGCACCGCCCCCGGCCGCGGCGCCAAGCCGTTCGGCCTGGTGCTGGCGCCGACCCGCGAGCTGGCCATGCAGGTCGGCGACGCGATCACCAAGTACGGCTCCGTGCTGGGCGCGAGCGTCGCCACCGTCTACGGCGGCGCCCCGATCGGCCCGCAGCTGGGCCGGCTGCGCCGCGGCGTCGACGTCGTCGTCGCCACCCCGGGCCGCGCGATCGACCTGATCAACCGTGGCGCGCTCGCGCTGGACGCGATCGAGGTCGCCGTCCTGGACGAGGCCGACGAGATGCTCGACATGGGCTTCGTCGAGGACATCGAGACGATCCTCGGGGCCACCCCGGCGGACCGCCAGACGGTGCTGTTCTCCGCGACCATGCCCGGCCGCATCCAGAGCCTGGCCCGCGAGCACCTGACCGACCCGGCCGACATCCGGATCAAGAAGGAGGCCACGCCCGAGGGCGAGGCCCCGCGGGTCCGCCAGACCGCGTACCACGTGCCGCGCAGCCACGTCACCGTCGCGCTGGGCCGGGTGCTCGAGATGGAGCAGCCGACCGCGGCCATCGTGTTCTGCCGCACCCGCGCCGACGTCGACGCCGTCACCGAGACCCTCACCGCGCGCGGGCTGCGCGCCGAGGCCCTGCACGGCGGCATGGACCAGGAGCACCGCACCCGCGTCGTCGAGCGCCTGCGTGCCGGGCGCACCGAGCTGCTGGTCGCCACCGACGTCGCGGCCCGCGGTCTCGACATCGACTCGCTGACCCACGTGGTCAACCACGACGTGCCGTCGTCGCCGGAGTCCTACGTGCACCGCATCGGCCGGGTCGGCCGCGCCGGGCGCGAGGGCGTCGCGATCACCCTGGTGACCCCGGGGTCGGTGCGTCACCTGCGCAACATCGAGCGGCTGATCGGCTCCTCGGTGCCCGGCGCGCCGGTGCCCTCGCCGGAGGACCTGCGCACCGTGCGGCTCGCCCGCACCGCGCTGGCCCTGCGCGAGCAGGCCGGGCAGGACGCCGACGCCGAGCCGCAGGACGGTGTGGAGCAGCTCGTCGTCGAACTGGCCCGCGACCACGACCTCGCCTCGGTCGCCGCGGCGGCCATCCGCCTCGCCCGCGCCGGCACCTCGGTGCCCGACGACGAGATCGAGATCCCCGAGGTCCGCGCCCGCGGCGGGCGCCCGGGCGCGCCCGGTGACCGGGGCCCGCGCCGCGACCGCGACGGCCGCCCCGGCGGCGCCCGCGGCCAGGGTGCCCGGCCCCCGAAGGCCGGCGCGACCCGTCTGTTCGTCTCCGCGGGCCGTGCCTCCGGCGTGCGCCCGCAGGACATCGTGGGCGCGCTGGCCAACGAGTCCCGGCTGTCGGGCCGCGACATCGGCGCCATCCAGATCCACGAGCGTCACTCGCTGGTCGAGGTGCCCGAGCACGCCGCCGACGACGTGCTGCGCTCGCTGCGCGGTGCGACGACGCTGAAGGGCCGCAAGGCCAACGTGCGTCGCGACCGGGACGCCGCCGGCGCCCGCTGACGCACCGACCGTCACACGCCGAAGGGCCCGCCGGACAGTTCCGGCGGGCCCTTCGGCGTACGGGCGGGAGGTGTCAGCGCACCTCGACGCGGTCGCCCTTGTCCAGCTTGGAGAAGAACACCGTCGCGTTCTGGTTGGTCATCTTCACGCAGCCGGCCGAGCCGGAGTCGCGGTCGCCCTCGTGGAAGGCGATGCCGCCGGGCGCGAAGAAGGTCGACCATGGCATCGGGGCGCCGTCGAACTCGGCGGAGTGGTGGTCGCGGTCCTTGTCGTAGACCGCGAAGTCGCCGGTCGGGGTCTCCCGGCCCTGCCCGCCGGTGGCGACGTCGACCGGGCCGTAGGTCACGACGCCGTTCTTCATCAGCCAGGCCTGCTGGGTCTCCAGGTCCACACAGGCCTTCGCGGCGGCCGAGCACGGGGTGCCGCCGACGCCCTCGTCCTCGCCGGCCGCGAGCGCGGTCCCGGCGGCCCCCAGACCGATCACCAGGCCGGCGGCAGCGACGACGAGCGCGCGGGTACGGCGGGTGAGTCGCGGAGTGGGTTCGTTCGTGTGCGCCATGAGTGTCGCTCGGGTCCTCTCGGGTGAATGACAGTGCTGCCGACCAGCCCAACGATCACGGACGGCAACGGATACGCCCGGACGAGCGACGGGTTGCGGCGGGAAACGGGCTGCCCGCGACGATCTGCGGGAGGATCGCCCCCGCGACGAGCCACGCCCGCCACCCTCAGGAGCGCGCATGACCAGCAAGCCCCGCAGCCACCAGGTCACCGACGGCATCGGCGCCACCGCCGCCCGCAGCATGCTGCGCGCGGTCGGGATGCGCGACGACGACTTCGCCAAGCCGCAGATCGGCATCGCGTCGTCCTGGAACGAGATCACCCCGTGCAACCTCTCGCTGCAGCGCCTGGCGATGGCGGCGAAGGAGGGCGTGCACGCCGCGGGCGGCTACCCGATGGAGTTCGGCACGATCTCGGTGTCCGACGCGATCTCCATGGGCCACCGGGGGATGCACTACTCGCTGGTCAGCCGCGAGATCATCGCCGACTCGGTGGAGACCGTCGTCGAGGCCGAGCGGCTCGACGGCACCGTGCTGCTCGCCGGCTGCGACAAGTCGCTGCCCGGGATGCTCATGGCCGCCGCCCGGCTCGATCTCGCGGGCGTGTTCGTCTACGCCGGGTCGATCATGCCCGGGCGGGTCGGGGACCGGGAGGTCAACATCGGCGACGCCTTCGAGGGCATCGGCGCGTGCGCCCGCGGGCTCATCACCCCCGACGAGCTCGACGCACTGGAGCGCGCCATGTGCCCGGGCGAGGGCGCGTGCGGCGGCTTCTACACCGCCAACACGATGGCCGCCGCCGCCGAGGCGCTGGGGATGGCGCTGCCCGGCTCGGCCAGCCCGCCCGCGGTCGACCGGCGCCGCGACGGCGTCGCCCGCGCCTCCGGGGAGGCCGCGGTCGGGATGATCGCGAAGGGGCTGACCGCACGCACGGTGCTCACCCGCGAGGCGTTCGAGAACGCGATCGCGGTGGTCATGGCCTTCGGCGGGTCCACCAACGCGGTCCTGCACCTGCTCGCGATCGCCCGCGAGGCCGAGGTCCCGCTGACCCTGGACGACTTCAACACCGTCGGCGACCGGATCCCGCACCTGGCCGACGTCAAGCCGTTCGGCCGGCACCTGATGTACGCCGTCGACCAGGTCGGCGGGGTGCCGGTGGTGATGAAGGCGCTGCTCGACGCCGGGCTGATCCACGGCGACGCGCCGACCGTCACCGGGCGCACGGTCGCGGAGAACCTGGCCGAACTGGACCCGCCGGGGCTCGACGGCGCCGTCATCCACGACCTCGCCGACCCCATCCACCCCACCGGCGGGCTGACGATCCTGCGCGGCTCGCTGGCCCCCGACGGCGCCGTGGTCAAGTCCGCGGGCTTCGACGCGGCCACCTTCACCGGCACCGCCCGCGTGTTCGACGGCGAGCAGGGCGCGCTCGACGCCGTCGACGCCGGGGAGATCGCCCCCGGCACGATCGTGGTCATCCGCTACGAGGGCCCGCGCGGCGGGCCGGGGATGCGGGAGATGCTCGCCGTCACCGGCCGGATCAAGGGCGCCGGGCTCGGCAAGGACGTGCTGCTCGTGACCGACGGCCGGTTCTCCGGTGCGACGACCGGGCTGTGCGTCGGGCACGTCGCGCCCGAGGCCGCCGACGGCGGCCCGATCGCCCTGGTGCGCGACGGCGACACCGTCACCCTGGACATGAAGGCCCGCACCATCGACATCGGCGTCGAGCCGGCGGAGCTGCGGCGGCGCCGCGAGGAGTGGGTGTGCCCGGAGCCGACCAACCGGCGCGGGGTGCTGGGCAAGTACGCCAAGCTGGTGTCCTCGGCCGCCGACGGCGCGGTCTGCGGCTGACCCGCGCCGGACGCCCGCCGCGTGCCCCGCCCCCCGGCCGGGGCACGCGGCGCGACCCCGGTCAGCCCGTGGGTGCGGTACGCCCGGCGCGCGGCCCGACCAGGGCCGGGGCGATCAGCGCGATCGCGACCGTGGTCAGGGCCAGCGACGCCGCCACGGTGACGAGCAGCGTGGCCGGCAGGTTCGCCGCGTCGAGCAGCGGCAGCAGGTTCGACACCGCCGACACCACGACGGCCACCCACAGGGCGGCCCGGCTGCCCCGCCACCACCACAGGCCCAGCCCCACCAGGGTGAGCACCCCGGTGACGGGGCCGACGTAGGCGGCGACGGCGGGCGCGGACGACGGCGGCGGGCCGATGACGTTGCCGAGCAGCGACAGGACCCCGCCGAACACGGCGAGGAGCACGGCTCCGGCGATGACACGTGAGGAGTGCACGAGGACCTCCGGTGGGTGGTGTCGGACGCCGGACACGATGCGGCGCGCACACCGCCCGCCGCATCGGGGCGACGGCGGGTCCGCACCTCCGTGCCCGCACGGATTCCGCGGGCCCGCGCGCCGTCCTACCCTGCGACGATGACCGCGCCGACACCGTGGCCCCGCGCGGCGACGCTGCTGCTCGCCGCCGTCACCGGCGTCCTCGCGGTGGCCGGTCCGCTGCTCGCGGCGCGGGCCGGGACCGGGCTCGCCGAGCCGCTGCTGTGGAGCGGGCTGTCGGTGCTCCCCCTCGCGCCCGCCCTGCTGCTCGCCGCGCGGCGCCCGCAGCTCGCGGTCGCGCCGCTGCTGGCCGCCGCGGGGGCCGGGGCCGCGCTGAACGGGGCGGGGGACCGCTATCTGGACCTCGTCGCCGCCGGGGCGTCGCCGCCGGGCGCCTGGTGGGTGGTGCCGCTGGTGCTGCAGATGAGCTGGATGCTGTTCTTCGTCCCGTTCGCGCTGCTCGCGCTGGTGTTCCCCGACGGGCGCCCGCCCCGGGGGTGGGGCCGCGCGGTCGCCGCCGGGCTGCCGGCCGTCCCGGTCCTGGCGGCGGTGGCCGTTGCCGTGGCCCCCGGCGGCTACCGCGACCCGGCGGCGGGTTTCCCGCACACCCTGGGCACCGGCCCGGACGCCCTGACCGGGGTTGCGGTCGTGCTGGTCGGGCTGTTCTGGGTCCTCCTGCTCGCCGCGGGGACGGCGCCGGTGCTGCGCCGGCGCCGCACCACCGACCCGGTCGAGCGGGCGCAGCTGCGCTGGCTGGGGCTGGCCGGGCTGGGGATCCCGGTCACCCTGCTGCTCTGCTGGGCGAGCTACCTGCTGCTCGACGGACCCGACCTCGTCGTCGCCGGCCTGGTGGGGCTCTACGTCGGGATCCCCGCCGCGACCGTGGTCGCCGTCCTGCGTCACGGGCTCTACGACGTGGACCGCGCGTACGCGGCCACCCTCACCTGGACCGCCGTGGCGGCCGCTCTGCTGGCCGTGCACAGCACCGTCGCGTTCGCCGTCGGCTCCCTGGCCGGCCAGGGCTCGGCGCCGACCGCCGCCGCGGCCACCGCGGTCTGCGCGGCCGCGCTCGCGCCGCTGCGGGTGCGGCTGCGCCGTGTCGTCGACGCCCGGATCGACCCGCACCGGCGGGCCGCGCTCGACGCCGTCGCCGCCCTGACCCGGGAGAGCCGCGACGGCCGCGCGCGGCCCGAGGAGCTGGCCGGGCGGCTGCGCGCCGCGCTCGGGGACCCGACGCTCGTCGTCGGGCACCGGCCGCCGGGCGGGGACGCCGACACCCTGGTCGACGCCGAGGGCCGCCCGCTCGTCCCGGACGGCGGCCGGGTCGTGCCGGTGGTCCGCGACGGCCGCCGGGTCGGTGTCGTCGCGGCCGCCGGGGTGTCCCGCTCGCTGCTGCGGGAGGTCGCCGAGGGCGCCGCGCTGCTGGTCGAGGTGGTGTGCCTGCGCCAGGAGGCGAGCCGGGCGCAGGCCGAGGCCGAGGCGGGCCGCGCGCGGCTGCTGGAGGTCGGCGACGCGGAGCGCCGCCGCCTGGAGCGCGACCTGCACGACGGCGCCCAGCAGCGGCTGGTCTCGCTCGGGATGACCCTGCGGCTGGCGCAGCGCCGCCTCGACACCGACCCGGTGTCGGCCCTGGACGCGGTGCTGGACGAGGCCGTCGCGGAGCTGGCGGCCGCGGTGGCCGAGCTGCGCCGCATCGCCCACGGCCTGCGCCCGTCCGGGCTCGACGACGGGCTGCCCGCCGCCCTGCGCGGGCTCACCGCGCGGCTGCCGCTGCCGGTGCGGCTGGAGATCGTCGACGAGCAGCCGCCCGCGCCGGCGCTCCGGCCGGTCGCGCCGGTCCCGTCGCCCCGGGACGGGGCCGCCGCGGCCGCGCGGCCCGCGGCCGCGACGGTCCCGGCCGCCGCGGTCCCGGCGACGGCGGGCCCGGCCGCCCGCGGCCCGGCGGGCGCGCCCGGCACGGCGGAGCGGGCCGACCCGGACTGGCTCGACGTGCCCGACCCGGTCGCCCTCACCGCCTACTACGTGGTCGGCGAGGCCCTGACCAACACCGTGCGCCACGCCGGCGCGACCCGCGTCGAGGTCCGCGCCACCCGCTGCGCCGCCGGTCTGCGCGTGCGGGTCCGCGACGACGGCTCCGGCGGCGCCGCGGTCCGCCCCGGGCACGGGCTCGGCGGCCTGGCCGACCGCGTCGCCGCGGCCGGGGGCACCCTGGCCGTGCGCAGCGACGACGACGGCACCGAGGTCACCGCGGAGCTGCCGTGCGGATCGTGATCGGCGAGGACTCGGCGCTGTTCCGGGAGGGTCTGGTCCGCATCCTCACCGCCGACGGGCACGACGTCGTCGCGGCCGCGGGCGACGCGCCGGCCACCGTGGAGGCGGTGCTGGCCCACCGGCCGGACCTGGCCGTCATCGACGTCCGGATGCCGCCCGGGCACACCGACGACGGCGCCCGCGCCGCCCGTGCCATCCGCGAGGCCGACCCCGGCCGCCCCGTCGTGCTGCTCTCCCAGCACGTGGAGTCCCGGCACTCGGTCGAGCTCGTCGGGACCGGCGCGTTCGGCTACCTGCTCAAGGACCGGGTGCTCGACGTCGCCGAGTTCCTCGACGCGCTCACCCGGGTCGCGGCCGGGGGGTCGGCGCTCGACCCCGAGGTCGTCGCCCGGCTGATCGGGCACCGCCGCGAGACCGACCGCCTCGCCCGGCTCACCCCGCGCGAACGCGAGGTGCTGGCGCTGATGGCCGAGGGCCGCACGAACCGCGGCATCGCGCGACGCCTGCACCTGACCGAACGCACCGTCGAGACCCACACCGGCTCGATCATGGGCAAGCTCGGTCTCGCCGCCTCCGACGACGACCACATCCGCGTCCTCGCCGTACTGGCGCACCTCGACGCCCGCCCGTGACGACCCGCCCGGGCCCGGAGCGGGACGCATCCGACACCGCGCCGACACGGGACCGCAACATCCGCGGCGCACGCTGGACGGTGATGAGTACCGACCCCGGGACCGCGCACGCCCTCTACCGGGTCCGCGTCCGGCTGCCCGACGAGCCGGGCGCCCTGGCCGGGCTGACCGCGGCCCTGGCGCAGCTGGGCTGCAACATCCTCGCCCTGTCGGTGCACGGCCAGGACGCCCGCTCGGTCGTCGACGAGCTGCTGGTCTCCGGGCCGTGCAGCGTCGGGGCGCTGTCGGTGGCGGTGTGCGGTGCGGCCCCCGGGGGCGGGGTGCTGGTGCTCCCGGCCGACCCGCACGACCTGGTCGACCCGCCGACCCGGGCGCTGGACCTCGTCGCGGCCGGTCCGTCGCCCGCCGAGGGGGTCGCCGTGCTGCTCGGCGCATCGTCCGTGCGGACCCCGGGCCCGGGCGAGCCCGGGGCACGCGACGAGCACGAGCTGGAACTGGCCGCGCCGGACGGCACCCGCATCGTCGCCGGACGGGCGGCGCCGTTCACCGTCACCGAGGTGGCCCGCGCCGAGGCGTTCCTGCGCGCGGTGGCGGCGCGCCCGCGGACCGACCCGCACGGGTGGCCCGGCGCGTAGCGCACTCGGCGCACCGCAGGCGCCGGTCGGCGTAGCACCGATGTGGAGCGTCGGCAAGCGCTGGCATCCTGCGCGCAGCGGGACGATCGAGAACGGGCACTACCCACAGGCCTCCGGCGGGCGTCCTCACCATCGCGATACCGCGGCGACCCGCGGCCGAAACGATGGACGGTGATCGTTGCGTCATGGAGGCCGCTATGGATGCACGGGTGGGTGTCGTCGTCCCCTACGACTTCGCGTTGGACCGCGAGATGTGGCGCTGGGTACCCGAGCAGGTGACCCTGCACGTCACCCGCACCCCGTTCGCCGCGACGCCGGCCGACGCCGCGCAGGCCCGGCTCATCTCCGACCCGGACACGGTGCGCCGTGCCGCGGCCGACGTGCTCACCCCCGGACCGGGGGTGGTCGCGTACTCGTGCACCTCGGGCAGCTTCGTCGGCGGCGCGGCGGGGGAGGCCGCGCTGCGTGCGGCGGTGCTGGAGGCCGGTGCCCCGCGGGCGGTCACGACGTCCGGCGCGCTGGTCGAGGCCTGCGCGGAGCTGGGCGTGACCCGGCTCGCCGTCGCCACGCCCTATGTCGACGACCTCACCGGCCTGCTGGCCGCCTTCCTCGCCGAGGGCGGTGTCACCACGGTCGCCCGGCACGGCCTCGGCCTGCTCGGCCGCATCTGGACGGTGTCGCCGGAGCAGGTGGTCGCCGCCGTGCGCGCCGCCGACCACCCCGACGCGCAGGCGGTGTTCGTCTCCTGCACCAACCTGCCCACCTACGACGCGATCGCCGGTCTGGAGCGCGAGCTGGGCAAGCCCGTCCTCACCGCGAACCAGGTCACGATGTGGGCGGCGCTGCGCGCGGTCGGGCACCGCGCCGTCGGGCCCGGGCAGTCCCTGGTGGACGGCCCCGCCGCGGCGCCGGTGCTGCGCGTCGTCGGCGACCTCGCCACGCCCGCCGCACCCGCGGAGCTGCACAAGGTCCGCGTCCGGCTGCCCGACGAGGCCGGCGCGCTGGCCCGGCTCACCGCCGCCGTCGCCGAGGTGGGCGGCAACATCCTGTCGCTGACCGTGCACGCCCAGGACGGGGGCTCGGTGCTCGACGAGCTGCTGGTCGGCGGGGCGGTCACCGCCGAGCGGCTGTCGCGGGTGATCCGCCGCCGGGTCCGCGGGACCGGGCCGGACGCCGTGCGCGTCACCCCGGCCGACCCGCACGAGCTCGTCGACGCCCCGACCCGGGCGCTCGACCTGCTGGCGCTGGCCCGGGGCCGCGACGCCGTGCGCGACGGGCTCGCCGCGCTGCTCGACGCCGACGAGGTCCGCCCCGCGGGCCCGGTGTCCGCAGGCGGGTACCGCCTGGAGCTCGGGTCGCCCGCCGGGTGGGTCGTGGCGCGCCGGGAGTGGGCGCCGTTCACCGTCACCGAGCGGGCCCGCGGCGAGGCGTTCCTGCGCGCCGCCACGGCCGCGGCGCAGCCGTCGTACGCGGTGCTGCTGCCCGGCGGGGAGGAGCTGCGCGCGGCCGGGGCGAGCGGGGAGGAGCTCGTCGAGCTCGACGTGCTGCTGCGCACCTGCCTGGCCGGTGACGCCGGTGCCGGCTGGAGCGCCGACGACCTGCGCGCGGTGCTGCTGCCCGCGGCCGGACCGGCGCTCACGCTGCACACCGCGGCCGGGGAGCTGGTCGGCCTGGCCGCGCTGCTCGACCCCGAGCCGGGCACCGGCGGGCCGGAGCCGGTCGTCGTGGTCCATCCGTCCTACCGCGGCCGGGGACTCGGGGGATGGCTGCGCGGGCGCCTCGGCTCCGGTGTGGCCGCCTAACCTGTCCGGTGTGCCCGACGATCTCGCGCTGAACCCGGGGGAGCTCCCCGACGACTGGGACGCCTGGCGGGACCGGGTCGACCTCGAGGACTACGACCGCACCTGGGCCGCGATGGCCGAGGCGGGGCAGAACCCGCACGGCGAGGCCGACCTGGTGCAGGCGCTGCTCGCGGCCGGCCCGGTGCTCGACGGCGGCTGCGGCACCGGGCGGGTCGCGATCGAGCTGGACCGCCGGGGGATCGGCGTCGTCGGCGCCGACCCCGACCCCGACATGATCGCCGCGGCCCGCGCGAAGGCGCCGCGCCTGCGGTGGGAGACCACCGGGCTGGAGGCCCTCGACCTGCCCGAGCGGTTCGGGCTGGTCGTGCTGGCGGGCAACGTGATCCCCTACGCGACCGACCGCGCCGGGGTCGTCGCCGGCTGCGCGCGGCACCTGGCCCCGGGCGGGCTGCTGCTCGCCGGGTTCGCCCTGCGGCCCGGCTGGCCCACCGTCGCCGACCACGACGGCTGGTGCGCCGCGGCCGGGCTCACCCCGCTGGCGCACTGGTCGACCTGGGACCGGGACCCCTACGCCGGCGGCGACTACGTCGTGGCGCTGCACCGCCGCGCCTGAACCGGCGCGGGCCCTCGGCCGGGCACCCGGCAGAGGATCTCGCCGTGCGGTATCACGATCCAGCCGTCGGGGTGGGCGGCCCACTCCCGCCAGGCGGCGGAGATCCCGTCCAGCTCGCCCGCGTCGGCGAGGCCGCGCTCCACCGCCATCCGCCCGATGCCGGTGTGGATGCGCTCGGCCCACATGCCGCCCCAGGCGTCGCGCGCGGCGGGGGTGGCGTGGCACCAGACCGACGCCGACGGGGTGACCTCGGTGAACCCGGCGGCGTGCGCCCAGCCGAGCAGGCGCCGCCCGGCGTCGGGCTCCGCGTCGTTGCCGCGGGCGACCGCGCGGTAGAGCTCCAGCCACCGGTCCAGCCGCGGGTCCTGCGGCCACCAGTGGAAGCCCGCGTAGTCGGCGTCGCGGGCGGCGACCAGGCCGCCGGGGCGCGCGACGCGGCCCATCTCGCGCAGCACCGCGACCGGGTCGGACACGTGCTGGAGCACCTGGTGGGCGTGCACGACGTCCCAGGTGCCGTCCGGATCGGACAGGGCGTAGCCGTCGTCGACGGCGAACTCGACGTCCAGCCCGCGGGCGGCGGCCGTGGCGCGGGCCCGTTCCAGCGGCCCGGGCACCACCTCGACGCCGCGGACCCGCCCGGGCGCGACCCGCGCCGCGAGGTCGGCGGTGATGCTGCCCGGCCCGCAGCCGACGTCGAGCAGGCTGGTGCCGGCCGCGAGGCGCGGCAGCAGGTAGCCGCACGAGTCCTGCGCGGTGCGGGCGGCGTGCGAGGCGACGACGACGCCCGGGTGGCCGTGGGTGTAGGTGTCACGGGGCACGGGCCCAGCCTGCCCCACGGACCGGTCGCGCCGCACGGCCTCACCCGGCCGGCGCCGCCCGGCCCCGCGTCGCGCGGCGGATCCGGACGGGACCCTTCGCCGTCGACGGGTCCACCACGGCGCCCTTCTGGACGATCTCGACCCGCCCGGCGTCCACGAGGCGCCGCGCCGCCATCCGGGCGGGCTCCATCAGCTCGCGCCAGCCCTCGGGGTCGACGGCGCGGGCGGCCTCGGACGGGCAGATCGTGGCCCCGCCCCGGCGCCGGTCGAGCAGGCCGGTGATCGCGGACTCCAGCTCGCCGTCGACGGGACGGATCCCGCGCCGGCGGCAGCCCTTCGAGCAGTAGCGGACGTGCTCCCAGTCGTCGGCCCACTTGCGGCGCCACTCGATCCGGCGTCCGCAGACCGCGCAGCTCCTGTCCTCCACCCGCTCATCGTCGTCCGCGCGGCACGGTTCCGCTCGCCGACGGGGATCGGGTTCCCTGCCGTCGTGGGCCTGGCCCGGCACCGGGGGTCCTGGTCACGCCCGTCCTGACGGTGGCGGTGATCGTGTGGAGCATCCTGGCCGTGGGGGCGTGGGTGGGGCGCAGCGTGGTCGCGTTCGCCGCGGGCGCGGACGCGAGCCCGGTCGGCGAGGCGCTGGTGGCCGGCGCGGCGGCGAACGTCGTCGCGTTCCTGTTCATGACGTGGGCCTCGGTCGCGACCCCCTGGGGACGCACACCGTGGGCGGGGGTGCGGCGCGCGGGCCGGGTCAGCGGCGGGCGAGCACGGCCGCGTCGAGGGCGGAGCGCATCGCCGACTCCGGCCCCGGCCGTCCGGTCATGAGCTCGACCTGGGCGACGGCCTGCTGCAGCAGCATCTCCAGGCCGGACACGATCGTCGCCCCGGCGGCCGCGGCGCCGCCCGCGACGACCGTCGGCCACGGCGCGTAGACGGCGTCGAGCAGCACCGTCGCGGGCCGCCAGCGGGCCCCGGCGAGCGCGTCGGCGGCCCCGGCGGGCAGCGTCGACACGACGACGTCGGCGCCCTCCAGCAGCCGCGCGGCGGCCGCCGGGTCGCCCAGCACGGCGTGCACGGTGACGTCGGTGCCGAGCCGCTCGGCGGTGGCCCGCAGGTCCGCGGTGCGCCCGGCGTCGCGGACGGCGACGTCGACGGCGTCGACCTCCACGTCGTGCAGCGCGGCCACCGCGGCCTGCGCGGTCCCGCCGGCACCGAGCACGACCGCGCGGCCGGTCCCGGCCCCCGCGGCGCGCAGCGAGCGGACGATCCCGGTCACGTCGGTGTTGTGCGCGGTGGTGCCGGTGGCCTCGAAGACCAGCGTGTTGCCCGCGCCGATCGCGGCCGCCCCGGGCGCCACGTGGTCGGCGACCTCGAGCAGCACGCGTTTGAGCGGCATCGTCAGCGACAGCCCCGCCCACTCCGGGCCCAGCGCGGCGACGAACCGGGCGAGCCCGGCCTCGTCGACCTCGTGCCGGTCGTAGTGCCAGCCGGTGAGGCCGAGCGCGGCGTAGGCGGCGTTGTGCAGCGCGGGGGACAGCGAGTGCGCGATCGGCGAGCCGAGGACGGCGGCGCGGCGGACGGGGGTCGTGCTCATCCGGGCAGTATCGCCGGTGGCGCTCAGGCCACCCGCGACGGCTCCCGCGACGCGGTGCCCACCTGCCGCCGCGCCCGCGCCCAGCTCCACCAGCCGTGGACCACCAGCCCGGCGAAGACGACGTAGACCGCGGCGGAGAACCACAGCCCCGACGCCAGCTGCAGGGGCACGCCGACGGCGTCGACCAGCAGCCAGATCGCCCAGAACTCGATCAGCCGCAGGCCCTGGGCGAGGAAGGCGACCGCGGTGCCGACGAAGATCGCCGCGTCCGGCCAGGGCGCCCAGCTCGCACCGAGGGCGTCGAGGACCAGCGCCATGACGACGGTGCCCCCGGCCAGCAGCCCGGCCAGCGCGAGGCGCTGGCGGGCGGTGCCGTGCCGCACCGCGAGCCCGTAGACGGGGTCGCGGCGGCGCAGCCAGGCCCACATCCCGAACACCGAGATCGCGAACACGATGACCTGCCGGAACGCGAGCCCACCCAGGTGGGCGGAGGCGTAGACGGCGAACAGCAGCGCGCAGGCGGCCATCTGCACCGGCCAGGTCGCGAGGCTGCGGCGCCGGGCGAGGAACACGACGGCGAGCGCGCCGATCTGGCCGATCAGCTCGGCCCACGAGACGAACTGGCCGAACACGGTCAGCCCGTGGTGCAGCAGGAGGTCCACGGCCGTCCCCTTCCCGGGTGCGGCGTGCGCACCCCGTGACAGCAGACAACGGCGGAGCCGCCCGCGCCCATCCCGGCCGCCCCCGGTGTGAGCGGACGCACATCGCGCCGGATGGGAGGCTGCGCGGCGTGAGCGAGACGGTCCTGGTCCTGGGCGGGCGCAGCGAGATCGGTGTGGGGGTGGCGCAGCGGCTCGCCGCCGGGGGCGCCTCGACGGTGGTGCTGGCCGCGCGGCGCCCGGACGAGCTGGCCGCCGAGGCCGCCCGGGTGGCGGCCGCCGGGGCGGGTGGCGGCCCCGGTGGCGGCCCCGGTGGCGGCACGGTGGTGGACACCGTCGCCTTCGACGCCGACGACCTCGCCGGGCACCGCCCGCTGCTCGACGACGTGGCGGCCCGGCACGGGCGGATCGACGTCGCCGTCGTCGCGTTCGGGATCCTGGGCGACCAGGCCCGCGCCGAGACCGACGCCGCGCACGCGGCCGCGATCGTGCACACCGACTACCTCGCCCAGGTCCACCTGCTCACCGAGCTCGCGCAGGTGCTGCGGGCGCAGGGCGGCGGGACGATCGTCGTCTACTCCTCGGTGGCCGGGGTGCGGGTGCGGCGCGCCAACTACGTCTACGGCAGCGCCAAGGCGGGTCTCGACGGTTTCGCCTCCGGGCTGGCCGACGCGCTGCACGGCAGCGGGGTGCGGCTGGTGCTGATCCGCCCCGGGTTCGTGGTCGGGCGGATGACCGAGGGGATGAGCCCGGCGCCGCTGTCGTCCACCCCGGACCGGGTCGCCGACGCGACCGTGCGGGCGGTGCGGCGCGGGAGCGGCAACGCCGACGTGTGGGTCCCGGGCGCCCTGCGGCTGCTGTTCCTCGCCCTGCGGCTGCTTCCCCGTGCGGTGTGGCGCCGGATGCCGCGTTAGCGAGTCCGTCTACAGGTGAACGGTCGGACGCGATCTGTGTGTGGCACTTCCCCTCACGTGACCCGGCTCCTATCGTCGCGTGCGCATCCCAGTGACGACGACGTCTGAGGAGTACCACCGTGGGACACACCCGTGGAGCCATCGTCCGCAGCGCTCCGGGCAAGTACGAGGTCGTCGACCTCGAGCTCGACGAGCCGCGCGACGGTGAGATCGAGGTCAAGATGGTGGCCTCGGGTCTCTGCCATTCCGACGACCACATCGCGACCGGGGACATCCCGGTCGGCACCTACCCGTTCGCCGGCGGCCACGAGGGCTCCGGCATCGTCACCCGGGCCGGCAAGAACAAGAAGGGGCTGAAGGAGGGCGACCACGTCGTCTTCTCGTTCCTGCCCTCCTGCGGGCACTGCCGGTGGTGCGCCAGCGGCATGCAGAACCTGTGCGACCTCGGCGCGGGCCTGCTCGCCGGGACCCGGTGGGAGGAGAACACCACCCGCCTGCGGCTGGAGGACGGCACCCCGGTCGGCCAGATGTGCGGCATCTCGACCTTCTGCGAGACCACCCTGGTCTCGGAGGACTCGTGCGTGAAGGTGCCCGACGACATCCCGCTCGAGGTCGCCTGCCTCGTCGGCTGCGGCGTCGGCACCGGGTGGGGCTCCGCGGTCAACGCCGGCGGCGTGCAGCCGGGCCACACCACCATCGTCATGGGCATCGGCGGCATCGGCATCAACGCGGTGCAGGGCGCGGTGCACGCGGGCGCGGCGAACGTCATCGCCGTCGACCCGGTCGCGCTGAAGCGGGAGAAGGCCCAGCAGCTCGGCGCCACCCACGCGGTGGAGTCGATGGAGGAGGCCACCGAGATCGCCAAGCAGTTCACCAACGGCCAGGGCGCCGACCAGACGATCGTGACCGTCGGCGTGGTCAAGCCCGACCACGTCGGGCAGGCGATGGCCTCGATCCGCAAGGCGGGCACGGTCGTCGTCACGGCGCTGGGCGACATCAACTCCACCGAGCCGCTGCCGGTGTCGCTGGCCGACGTCACCCTGTTCCAGAAGCGGATCCAGGGCGCGATGTTCGGCATGTCCAACCCGAACTGGGACATCCTGCGCCAGCTGGAGCTCTACCGGGCCGGTGCGCTGAAGCTCGACGAGCTGGTCACCACCACCTACACCCTGGACCAGGTCGCCGAGGCCTACGAGGACATGCACGCCGGTAAGAACGTCCGCGGCGTCATCCGCTACTGATGGAGGCATGACGTTCGTCCTCGACGGCCACAACGACCTCCCCTGGGCCCTGCGCGAGCTGTCCGGGGGTGACCCGGCCGCCGAGCCGGACGTCGCCGCCGGCGACCCGCGGCTGCACACCGACCTGCCCCGGCTGCGCGCCGGGCGGGTCGGTGCGCAGTTCTGGTCGGTCTACGTGCCGGGCGAGCTCGGTCACGACGAGGCGGTCACCGCCGTGCTCGACCAGGTCGACCGGGTGCGGCGGCTGCTCGCCGCCCACCCGGACGCCCTCGCCGCCGCCGACACCGCCGACGACGTGGACGCCGCCGTCGCGTCGGGGCGGGTCGCGTCTATGATGGGTGCCGAGGGCGGGCACTGCATCGCCGACTCGCTGGCGGTGCTGCGCGTCCTGCGCGGGCTCGGCGTCCGCTACCTGACGCTGACCCACAACCTGAACAACAACTGGGCCGACTCGGCCACCGACACCGCGCGGCACGGTGGGCTGGCGCCGTTCGGGCGTGACGTCGTCGCCGAGATGAACCGGATCGGCATGATCGTCGACCTGTCCCACGTCGCACCGTCGACGATGCGCGACGCGCTGGCCCGCACCACCCGGCCGGTGCTGTTCACCCACTCCGGGGCCCGCGCGGTCACCGACCACCCGCGCAACGTGCCCGCCGACGTGCTGGAGGCGCTGCCGGGCAACGGCGGCGTGGTCATGGCGACGTTCGTGCCGCGATTCGTCTCCACCGCCGTCACCACCTGGGACGACCGGCTGCGCGCGGCGATGTCCGCGGCCGGAGCCGACCACCGCGACCTCGCCGCCCGGACCCGGTTCGCCGCGTCCTGGGACGGCCCGCCGGCACCGCGCGCGACGCTCGCCGACGTCGTCGCGCACGTCGAGCACCTGCGCGAGGCCGCCGGGATCGACCACGTCGGGATCGGCGGGGACTTCGACGGCACCTCCGAGCTGCCCGACGAGCTGTCCGACGTCTCGACCTACCCGCGGCTGCTCGACGCGCTCGCCGACCGCGGCTGGAGCGCCGGGGACCTCGCGAAGCTGGCCCACCGCAACGCCCTGCGGGTGCTGCGCGACGCCGACGCCTGAGCGCTCAGCCGCCGCCCGTCGGGGGAGCGGCCGTGGTGTCGGGGCGGGGCGACGCGAGCGCCGCCGCCACCGCGGCCGCCATCCGCAGCGAGCCGATCGCCGTCGGGTGGAACGGGTCCGGGGTGTCCAGGCCCATGAGGTCGGGCGCGGTGCGGGCGCGGTCCGGGGCGCACAGCGGCGTCAGGTGCGGGGCGGCGGTGTCGAACCCGACGCGCGCGGCGCCGTCGGACAGGACGTCGTTGAGCCGCCGGTTCCGCTCGGCGAGCAGGTCGATCTTCTCCTGGTCCAGCCCGGGGGCGCCGGCCGGACCGCGCATGTCCGGGCAGCCCGGGTCGACGCGCGCCGGGAACGGGTCGTAGGACAGCGCGACGACGACGCGCGGGCGCCCCGGCAGCGCGTCGAGGTCGCCGAACAGGGCGCCCACGTCGCGGGCGAACGTCGCGAGCCGGGCCTCGAACTCGCCGTCGGAGAGCCGGTCGTCGCAGGTGGCGAGGCCGTAGCAGTACAGCAGGAAGTCCTGCCAGGCCAGGTCGTTCGGACCGATCGCGACGACGACCCACTGCAGCCCCCGGACCTGCTTGAGCCGCCCGACCTGCGGGTCGATCGTGCGGCCCGCGCGCAGCTGCGGGCCGCGCAGTCCTGCGGTCACGCTCGCCCCGGCACAGGCCAGGTTGACGACGCCCTCGCCGCGCAGCTGGCCCAGCTGGGCGGCGGTGGAGTCGGTGCTGCGGTCGCACGCCCGGTCGTCGGGGTCGACGGTGCCGTCGTCGCCGCGCAGCACCGGGCCGCCGACCCGGGCGGCCCGCGAGTCCCCGATCACCGCGCCGGCGACGCCGGTGACCGGCGGCCCGACCGGTGACGGCGTGATCGTCGCCGCGCCGACGAGGTCGGTCAGCGAGGTGACGCGCCCGAGCCCGGTCAGCGTGCCGTGCAGCGCCGCGACCCCCGCACCGGCCCACAGCAGCACCGACGCGGTCACCGCGACGACGGTCATCCGCCCGATCGGGCCGGCGAGGTCGTCCCAGTGCACGCCGCGCCGGCCGCGTGAGCGGGCCCGGTGCATCGCCAGCAGCAGCCGGGCGGTCGCGGTCAGCGCGCTGCCGAGCAGCGCGACGAGCACGATCCCGGCGGCACCCCACAGGTACCAGGTCGCGAAGCCCTCCCCGAGGGTCCGCACGGCGGTGTCGGCGCCGTCGACGGTGTGCGGGCCGAGCAGCGGGCTGTTGTCGGCGGGGCGCGTGAGCGGGCCGATCGACAGCCGCGGCCGGATCGGGCCCCACACCTGTACCCCGGTGAGGTCGAACTCGGCGTTGCCGATCTGGGCGATCTGGGCGGGCCCGGACAGCGACAGCGGCGGCACCCGGGCGCCGACGCCGACGTCCTGGCCGAACACCGCGACGTGGTTCTCCGGGGTCAGCACGATCACCAGCGGGACTCCGACGACCGCGATCAGCGCGAGCAGAAGCAGGGTGGCCGGGGAGCGCGCCTCGCGCAGCAGGGTGCGCGGCCGGGAACGGGGGGCGGGTCGGGCGGCCACGGGCCCATGGTGACCCGCCGCCGTCGCCGGAGTCACGGATGCGGGCCGGTGGTGTACGCCTCCCCGCGGGTCACCCCCGCAGCCGCGGGGCCAGCCGGTGCCCGGCGACGGCGGCGGTGCCGTCGCGTTCGACGTCGTCGGCGAGCCGGTCGGCGTGCTCCGCGAGCCCGGCGAGGTCCAGCCCGGCCGGGACGCCGACGTCGTGCACCCGCCACCGCCGGACGCCGTCGGCGCCGCGGCGCAGCAGCGACACCGTGCCGCGGGCGTTGCCGCGCTGGGCGTGGGTCAGCCCGACGGCGAGCTGGGCCAGCGCGCGCCACAGCTCGCGGGTGTCGTCGCCGGCGTCCTTCCAGGCGCCCTCCAGGACCTCGTGCGCGCCGAACGGCAGGCCCGCGTCGAGCAGCCGCTGGGCCTCGGTGACGGCCTCGGCGGGGGAGCGCCGGAGGTCCTCGGGCACCCGCTCGACCCCGGTGGCGCCGCGGGGCAGCGGGCGTCCGGCGGCGTCGCGCGGGCGGGCGTTGCGGGCCCGGCCCCTCTCGTCGCGGTCACGGGAGCGGGTCATGCGGGCGAGGGTGCCAGGTCTGCGGGTTAACGTGGGTCATGATCGAGGGACTGTTCGACGTCAGCGGCCGCGTCGCCGTGGTCACCGGCGGCACCAGCGGCATCGGGCGGATGATCGCCGGCGGGCTCGCCGAGGCCGGCGCGCGGGTGTACGTGTCGAGCCGCAAGGCCGACGCCTGCGCGGAGACCGCCGCCGAGATCGGGGCGACCGGCATCGCGGCCGACCTGTCGTCGGAGGACGAGTGCCGGCGCCTGGCCGCCGAGGTCGGCGCCCGCGAGGAACGCGTGCACCTGCTGGTCAACAACGCGGGCGCCACCTGGGGCGCGCCGCTGGAGGAGTTCCCGGCCCACGCGTGGGACAAGGTGCTCGACCTCAACCTGAAGGCCCCGTTCTTCCTGACCCGCGCGTTCCTGCCGCTGCTGGAGGCCGCCGCGTCGCACGAGGACCCGGCCCGGGTGGTCAACGTCGGCAGCATCGACGGGCTGCGGGTGCCCGAGCTGCCGAACTACAGCTACTCGGCGAGCAAGGCCGGGGTCCACCAGCTCACCCGGGTGCTGGCCCGCGACCTGGCGGAGAAGCGGATCACGGTGAACGCGATCGCGCCGGGTCCGTTCCCGTCGCGGATGATGCGCGCGACCCTGGAGGCGGCCGGCGACTCGATCGCCGACGCCACGCCGCTGGGCCGGATCGGGCGGGCGTCGGACGTGGTGGGGGCGACCCTGTTCCTGGCCGGGGCGGCGGGGTCCTACGTCACCGGGGCGGTGCTGCCCGTCGACGGGGGGATCTGGACGACGCGCTGAGGGCCGCCGCGGCGCCGGCTCCGGGCCTGCGCCACAATCTCGCGGTGGTGCAGGCACCGGAGAGTCCGTCTGTCCGACCCGAATTCGGCGCGCGGCCGGGCCGGGTGATCCCCGCTCTCCGGTGGTCGATGGCGGTCGGCGTCCCGACCGTCGTCCTGGCTGCGCACATGGCGCTGTACGGACGATGGCTCGTCGACGACGCAGCCATCACGTTCGCGTACGCCCGCTCGCTGGCAGAGGGTGCCGGCCCGGTGTTGCAGGCAGGTACAACCCCTGTGGAGGGCTGGTCCAACCCGACCTGGCTCGCTCTGCTGACTGTCGCGATCGGGTTCGGATTGTTCGATCACGGATCGTGGTTCGGCGTCCCCGATCTCGTCATGTTTCCGAAGGCGCTCGCCCTGGTGTGCGGAGCGGGGGTCGCGGCGGGCTTTCACGTCGTCATGCGGGAAGTCGTCGGCGACCGGTGGCGGGCCGCTGTGCTTGCGGCGACGGCCGGGTCGCTGGTCGGACTCGTCCCGTCCTATGCGGTGTGGCTCGCATCAGGTCTGGAGAACCCGCTTCTCACGGTAACCGTGATCGCGCTGACGGCTCTCCTCGTCAGGGCGGAGGCGCGGGGGCGGCTCACGACACCGACGACGGCGATCGTCGCCGGACTGCTTGCGGCCGTGGCGGCGCTGACCCGCCCCGACGGTCTCGTCTACATGCTGGGCCTGCCCACGGTTCTCCTGCTGCTTGTCAGGGGTGGCGAGCCCGGTCGGTCCGTCAGAGCGGCCGGGCTGTCCATGCTCGCGTTCGTCGTCCCGGTAGGCACCTATCTCGCTTGGAGATGGTCGACGTTCGGGTTGCTGATTCCGAATACTGCCGTCGCGAAGTCTCAGGGACTGCCCGGAATGACGGCGCTCAACCGTCCCGCCGAGCTCGTCTCGGTCGCAGGATGGCTGCTGGTCTGCGTCGTGGTGGCCGCGCTCGGAGCCGCGTCGTTGCGGCCTGGGCGCCACCGCCCCCTCGTCGTCATGCTCGTTCTGCTCGGCCTGGCGCTCGGAGCCTATGCGGTCCTCGAACCCGACTGGATGGGGCTGCAGCGTTTCGCGACACCGGTGTGGGCGCTCGCTGCGCTCATCGGAGTCGTGTCGATGGACCGCGCACTGCGGCTTGCAACGATTCGTGGTCGTTTGGTCGCGGTCGTGCTCGTCGGCGTTGCGCTCACGGTATCCGGGACATCCTGGTGGCAGACCGCCCGAACGTTCCGCGAGGCGCCTACCGTGCGACTGTGTGGGGTCGCGGTCGCGATGGGAGCCGGCCCCAACGTCCTGGGTGACATCCTCGGCATCAGGACCGGGCGACTGGCGACCCCCGACATCGGTGGTGCAGCGTTGGTCAGCCGGTACGAGATCGTCGATCTGGTCGGCTTGGCGTCCGGCCCGATCGCTCGCTTCCACGCCGACGGCGACATGGCCGGGCTTCGGAACTTCGTCCTGGACGAGGTCCGGCCGGAAATGATCGAGATTCACGGCGCGTGGACGCGGGCGACCGGCCTGCTCGAGGATCCGCGCATGTCGGAGCGGTACCTGCCGATCTACATGGAACGTCCCGGTAGCGGCTACTTCGTGCGGCGCGACCTAGTGCCCGATCCTGCCGTACTCGACCAGGCCACCAGATTTGCGGAGCAGGTCCTACAGCCCCGCCGCGAATCGATCGGGCCTCGGTCCAGCTGCGGCTCGCTGCGTCCGGGATCGACCGACGCCGTAGCCTCGGACTGAGCCGGTGATCTAGCCCTCCAGCGGCTCCAGCTCGGCGGTGAACCGGTCGAGGAACGACGGCCAGTCCGCCACCGGCTCGGTCGAGCGCACGACGAACTTGGTCAGCCCGCCGTCGACGTGGCGCCGCACGAGCCCGGCCACGCCGTCCCAGCCGTCGCCGACGATGTCGCGCCAGTCCGCGTCGGGACGCTGGGCCGCGGCGAGCGCGCGGGCCCGGCCGAGGTCGGCGCCGGGCGGGGCCACCCACAGGTTGGTGCCGTAGTGGTCGTCGTCGATGCGACGGCCGGCGTCGCGGGCGGCCGTCTCGATCACGGTGCGGGCGCGCGCGGTCTCGGCAGGGGTGAGGAAGCTGGCGAGCCAGCCGTCGCCGAGCCGGCCGGCCCGGCGCAGCCCGGCGTCGGCGCGCCCGCCGAGCCAGAGGTCCGGCGGGCGGGCCGGGCGTGGGGTGACGGTGGCGTCGTCGAGGGTGAAGAACTCGCCGTGGTGGGTGACCGAGTCCTCGGTGAGCAGCCGGCGCAGCACCACCAGCGACTCCTCGAACACGGCGGCGAGCGGGCCCGGGACGGGGTGCAGCTGCCGGTCGCACGGCTGCGCCGCGCGCAGCCCGAACACCGGCAGGATCCGCCCCGGGGCGAGCACCGCCAGCGACGCCAGCCCCGCGGCGTGGAGCATCGGGTTGCGGCCGGGCAGCACGGTGACGCCGGTACCGACCTTCAGCGTCCGGGTGCGGGCCGCCGCCCAGGCGCTGCCGACGGTGGGGTCGACGACGGTCTTCGACGCGATGTCCGACAGCCACAGCGAGTCGATGCCGGACGCGTCGAGCGCGCCGAGCAGCTCGTCGAACTCGGCGGCGAATCCGGGCAGGTCGCGGGCCCCCACCAGACCGAGTCCGATGCGGATCGCGCCGTGCGGGGAGGTGGGCACTCCCCGCACGCTACGGCGCACGGCGGGCCGCCGGCCAGGGCGAGCCCGGCGTCTCAACCGGACTCGAGCGGGCCCAGCTCGGCGGTGAACTCGTCGAGGAACCCCGCCCAGTCCGCGACCGGCCGTGCGGGCCGCACGACGAACTTGGTCAGCCCGCCCTCGACGTGGCGGCGGATCTGCTCGGCCGCGCCGTCCCACCCGCGGGCGATCAGCTGCTCGGGGTCGGTGTCCGGGCGCTGCTGCGCGGCCCGGTGCAGCGCGTGGGCGGCGTCCGTGCCGGGCAGGACGACGGTGACGTTCGTGCCGTAGTGGTCGTCGTCGACGTGGCGGCCGGCGTCGCGGGCGGCGGCCTCGATCACGGTGCGCGCGTGCGCGGACTCGGCGGGGGTGAGGAAGCTGCCCAGCCAGCCGTCGGCCAGGCGTCCGACGCGGCGCAGCCCGGCCTCGGCACGCCCACCCAGCCACAGGTCGAGCGGGCGGGCCGGGCGGGGCAGGACGGTGGCGTCGTCGAGGGTGAAGAACTCGCCGTGGTGGGTGACCGAGTCCTCGGTGAGCAGCCGCCGCAGGACGACCAGCGACTCCTCGAACACCGCCGCGCGCGGGCCGGGGACGGGGAAGTGCTGGCGCTCCGACGGCGTCGCGGCGCGCAGCCCGAACGCGGGCAGGATCCGCTTCGGCGCCAGCACGGCCAGCGACGCGAGCTCGGCGGCCAGCAGCATCGGGTTGCGGCCGGGCAGCACGGTGACGCCGGTGCCGACCTTCAGGGTGCGGGTCCGGGCGGCCGCCCAGGTCGTCCCGACGAGCGCGTCGACACCGGGGGCGGACACGAAGTCCGGCAGCCACAGCGAGTCCACGCCGGACCGTTCGAGGGCGTCGACGAACTCGTCGAACTCGGCGCCCGGGTCGGTGGCACGCAGCCCCACCGAGCCGACGCCGATGCGGACCTTGCCGTGCGGGGAGCTCACCACGTACGGCGACGTTACGCCGCGTCAGCGACCCCGGCGCGGGTCGCGACCGCTGTTGCCCAGCGCCCGGTCGAACGCGGGGGCGTCGGCGGGGACCGGGACGACGGGGCCGAACAGGCCCTCGCGCGAGGCCTCCTCGCCGGGCACCGACATCGCGGTGGTGAACTCCAGGACGGCGGCGACGGCGTCGTCGTCGGGGGCGAAGGGCCTGCCGGTCGCGACGGCGAGGTCCCAGCCGTGCAGGACGAGCTCGTCCAGGGCGATGACCCCGCCGACCTCGCCGGGCATCTCCACACCGCCCGCCGCGGTGACGCCCTCCCAGGCGGCCGGGTCGCGCCAGGCCTCGGCGAGCTCGTCGAGGCGGGCGGGCACCGCGCTGCGCCAGTCCGCCACGAGGTGCGCCGCGTCGGCGTGCGGCGCCGTGCCCGCCGCCTCCGGGCTCTTGCGCGCGGCGTGGGTGAACGCCCACGCCAGCCCGTGCAGGTGGTCGAGCAGAGCGGCGACGGTCATGTCCGCGCAGGGGGTCGGCAGGCCGAGCTGGTCCTCCCCGACGGCGGTGACGACGTCGGCGACGGCACGGGCGGTGGGGGCGAGGTCGAGCACGGGAGCCTCCGGGGCGGTGGGCGTGACGGTCATCGGGTGTGACCGCCCGGCCGGGCCGGGCTCATCGCCCGACGTGTAATTCGACACCCGGTAGAAGGTCGTCGGCGGGATGCGGCAGAGTGGACGGGAGTCGAGCCCGTCCGCGGCGGACGGGCCGCGAGCGCCAGGAGGACGCACCCGTCATGAACGACCCGAGCACCGTCGCGAAGGCCTTCCGCGTCGTCGCGATCGCCGAGGCCCTGTCGTGGACCGGCCTGCTGATCGGCATGTTCTTCAAGTGGGTGCTGGCGACGACCGAGGTCGGCGTGCAGGTCATGGGGCCGATCCACGGGGCACTGTTCGTGGCGTACGTGGTCGTGACGCTGTGGACGGCGCGGCTGTTCCGCTGGGACCTGCGCACGACGGTGATCGGGCTGGTCGCCAGCATCCCGCCGCTGACGACGCTCTGGTTCGAGCGCCACGTCGCCGCCACCGGCCGCCTCGACGCCGACCGTGCGCGGCCCGTCCTGGGCTGAGCCGGATCTCCCGGTCCGCGCCGCTTGACGATGAGGTAAGCCTACGCTAATTTCATGGTGTCGCTTCGTGGTGGGAGCGGCGCGTCAGTTCGGGACACAGTGCGGGGGTCGTGCGGGGGTCGTGCGGACGCCCTCGCCGCACCGGCCGGGCCGGGGCGTCCCGTCTCCGCTCGGCACTCACGCGTCCGGCCGGGCCAACGCCTCGTACACCGGCCGGAGAGCGCTGGTCAGCGGCTCCCCGCCGGCCCGCAACGGCGGCTCGGGCACCTGGTCGAGCACCGCACCCGGCTCGGTGTCCGGCGGCCGCGGGGGAGCGGGACCGTCCCCGCCGGTCCAGAACTGCTCCAGCAGGTCCGACAGCGGTGCCGGCCCGGCCGGGGCGGCGGCACCGTCCCGCTCCGTGCGCAGCCGCTCCAGGAGCGTGTCGCGGTCGCGCCCGCGCAGCGTGAGCAGCGTGAACGGGTCGGTGTCGCACCGCTCGGCCAGCACGTAGAACACCGCGGCGAGGTGCTTGCACGGCACCGTCGCGTCCGGGCAGGTGCAGTCCTGCGACAGGTCGCCGGCCGCGGCCGGGAACAGCGACAGCCCGGCGCCGTCGAGCAGCTCCTCGATCTCGGGCGGCACCGTCCCGGCGAGCAGCGCGGCGGCGTACCAGGCGTCGGCGGCCAGCGCCCGCTCCACGCGGCGCCACTCGGTCTTGTCCCACACCCGCAGCCCGATCCGGACCCGGTACGGCTGCGGCCGCGTGCCCTGCACCAGCGCGACCACCGCGCCCGCGTCGACGTCGAGGGACACGATCTGCCCGGCCCGCGCGTAGCTGCGCCCGCGCGAGAGCCGGCCGCCCACCCCGAGCTGCTCCAGCACGGCCAGGAAGCGCGCCGACCACCAGGTGCGGGCCCGGGCGCCCGTCGTGGCGTGGATGCGGATCCCGCCCTCGACCCGGCGCGGCGGCCCGCCGGTGAAGTCCTCCTGCGCCCAGAACGGCCGGTCACTCATCGCCGTCGCCCTCCTCGGCCACCGCGTCGGACCCGAGCGCGAACACCTCGCGCAGCTCGGTCGTGGACTGCGACGTCAGCCAGTCCTCCCCGGCGGTGACGACCATGTCCGACAACGACCGTTTCGCCGACACCAGCGCCTCGATCCGCTCCTCGACCGTCCCCGGGCACACGAACCGGCGCACCTGCACCGCGCGTCGTTGCCCGATCCGGAACGCCCGGTCGGTGGCCTGGTCCTCCACCGCCGGGTTCCACCAGCGGTCGAGGTGGATCACGTGGTTGGCCGCGGTCAGGGTGAGGCCCGTGCCGCCGGCCCGCAGCGACAGCAGGAACAGCGACGGGCCGTCGCCGGACTGGAAGCGGGCCACCATCTCGTCGCGGCGCTTCTTCGGTGTCCCGCCGTGCAGGTACAGCACCTCGGTGTCGAACCGGGCCGACAGGTGCGGGCGCAGCATCGCCGCGAACTCGGTGTACTGGGTGAACAGCAGCGCCCGGTCCCCGGCGGCCAGCACCGGCTCCAGCAGCTCCTCCAGCCGCGCGACCTTGCCCGAGCGGTGCCGCCCACCGGCGCGGTGGATCGGCGAACCGTCGTGCAGCAGCTGCGCCGGGTGGTTGCAGATCTGCTTGAGCTTGCTCATCGCGGCCAGCACGTTGCCGCGCCGCTCGATGCCCTGGCTGTCCTCGATCCGCTCCATCATGTCGTCGACGACCGTGCGGTACAGCGAGGCCTGCTCGCGGGTGAGCCGGTGGTCGGTGACCATCTCGATCTTCTCGGGCAGGTCGTCGATGACCGTCGGGTCGGTCTTGACCCGCCGCAGCAGGTAGGGCCGGGTGATCCGGCGCAGCGTGCGGGCGGCGCCGGCGTCGCCGTGGCGCTCGATCGGCACCGCGAAGCGCTGGCGGAACACCTCCGGGACCCCGAGCACCCCGGGGTTGAGGAAGTCCATGACCGACCAGAGCTCGGCGAGCCGGTTCTCCATCGGCGTGCCGGTGAGCGCGACCCGGTGCCCGGCGTCGAACGAGCGCATCGTCCGCGACGCCGCCGCGTACGAGTTCTTGATCATCTGCGCCTCGTCGAGCACCAGCCGGTGGTACCGCCACGCCCGCAGGTCCTCCGCGTCGCGGACGGCGGTCGCGTAGGTGGTGACGACCAGGTCGGCCGCGCGGAGCCGGGCGTGCAGCGCCTCGCCCCGCGGGCGGGCGGCGCCGTGGTGGGCGTGCACCCGCAGGCCGGGGGCGAACGCGGCGGCCTCGCGCTGCCAGGTGCCGACCATCGACATCGGGCACACGATCAGCGTCGGCGCGCCGGTGGGACCGTCGGTGCGGTCGTGTGCCTCCAGCGCCAGCAGCTGCACGGTCTTGCCCAGACCCATGTCGTCGGCCAGGCAGGCCCCCAGCCCGAGCGAGCCCAGGAACGCCAGCCACGCCAGGCCCCGCTCCTGGTACGGGCGCAGGGTCGCGGTGAAGCCCGGCGGCGCCGGGAGCGGCGACAGCTCGCGGTCGGCGGTGCCGTCGAGCAGCGCACCGAGGCGCCCGCGCGCGGACACGTCGGTGACCGGCAGCGGGGCGTCCGCGTCGCCGCGTGCGGCGGCCAGCACCTCGCCGACGGTGGGCGGCCGGTCGCGGTGGCGGCGCAGGAAGTCCAGGCCCTGCGCGAGCGCCTCGGCGTCGACCGACACCCACCGCCCGCGCAGCCGTACCAGCGGCGCCTTCGCCGCGACCAGCGCGGCGATCTCGGACTCGCCGAGCTCGTCGTCGCCGACGGCCAGCGACCAGCGGAACCGGGCCAGCTCGTCGCGCCCGAGCCCACCCCGGGTGACGACCCCGGGCGCCGCCGCCGAGGACGCCGACAGCTTCAGCCCCAGCGGGCGCCGCCCGTCCCAGCCGCGCGGCAGCGCCACCCCGAACCCCGCGGCGAGCAGCGCCGGGGCGTCGCGGGTCAGGAACCGGTGCGCGCCCGCGACGTCGAGCCGGAGCTCGGACGGGCGGGCCCGGCGCAGCGCCGGGACCAGCGCCGGCAGCACCTGCGCGGCCCGGCCCAGCTCGGCCAGCAGCACGTCCTGCGCGCCGGACACCAGCGCGTCGGCCTCCCCGGCCCACACCCCGGCGGCGTCGAACAGCAGGCTCGGGTCCTCGGTGGAGCGCAGCGCGAACTGCAGCTCCCAGCGCGTGCCGTCACCGGTCTGGTCGTCCAGGTCGGGGCCGGGGTCGGCCGGGTCGTGCAGCGTCGAGACCTCGGCGAGCCGGAACAGCGCGGTGCCCGCGCCGGGCTGCTCGCGGCCCACGTCGTCCCACACGGCCAGCGCCTCGCGCAGCACGCGCAGCCCGGCACCGGTCGCGGCGAGGTCGGCCGACGGCCCGGTCAGCGCGTGCAGCAGCGCGGCCGGGGCGTCGGCGCGCGCGGGCAGCGCGACCGGCATCGCGGCGCTGCGGCCCAGCCGCTCGCGGACCGCGGCGTCGGTGAAACGGGCCAGCGCGGCGTCGACGAGCTCGTCCGGGTCCTGGCCCGCGACGTCGCCGGGGCGCCGCTGCTCGGCCCGTGCCACCGGCGGCAGCCGCCGCACCTTCTCGGCGCGGGCCACCGCGTCGAGCCCCTGCACGACCGGGCGCCAGCGGGCCGCCGGGCGCCCGGACTCGGTGAGCAGCACCGGCAGCACCCGCCCGCGGGCGGCGAGCTCCTCGGCGAAGCGTGCCAGGTCCGCGAGGTGGGTGAACCCGGCGCCGTAGCGCACCTCCTCGGACGGGTCGGTCAGCTCCGAGGGGGCCACCAGCACGGCCGGCACCGTCCACGGCGCGAGCCGCGGGGCGCTGCGCCCCCGGGTCCGCGGCCGGGCGCGGACCAGGCCGGGGGAGTCCAGCGGCCCCGACGCCGAGGACGGCAGCAGCACCGTCACCGACGCGGGCTTGCCGGGGTGGACCGCGGCCAGCTCGTCCGACGGCACCGCGAACGGGTGCGGCCGGGCCGTGCGCAGCGACCGGCGGTCGGTCCGCGCGGAACGCTCGCCGTCCTCCGCCCACAGCAGGACGCCGCGGGCGGGGGAGTGCAGGGCGTGGACGACGAACACGCCGCCGAATCTAGGCCCGACCCCCGACAGCGACCGCGTGCAGGAGCCCCGCGGCGGCCGCGCACGCCTCGTCGGTGATCACGTGCTCGCCGCCGTCGTCGATCCGCAGGTCCACCCGCGCACCCGCGCCGGCCAGCAGCGACGCGGTCTCGCGGACCCGGTGCGCCGGCACCCACGGGTCCCGCGAGACCGACCGCAGCACCGCCGGTGTCGGCGCCAGCGACCCGGCGGGCGGGCCGGGTACCGGGTCCGGCCCGACGAACCCGCCGGTGTGCAGCACGAGCCCGGCGCACGGGCGCGGGTCGCGCACCAGCACGTGGTGCGCGGCCAGGCAGGCACCCTGGGAGAACCCCCACAGCACCACCCGGTCCCGGCCGGCCCCCTCGTCCGCCAGCCGGGCCAGCTGGTCGTCGACGACGTCGAGCGCGCGCAGCAGCGCGTCCCGGTTCTCGTCGAACGGCTCCAGGAACGGTTTCGGGTACCAGCTGTCCCCGGCCGCCCGCGGCGCCACGAACCGGGCCGGGACGTCGCCGAACCGGGCCGCGGTCGCCGCCATGTCCGCCGGGTCGCGCCCGCGCCCGTGCAGCGCGAGCACGACGAGCGGCGCGGCCGGATCACCCCAGGTGAGCGTCACGCCTCGATCGGCTCCAGCTTCGCGAAGATCTCCTCGCGGCGGTGCTCGAACTGCTCGGGCAGCTGGAACCGGGTGCCCAGCTCGTGCGGGGACTCGTCGCAGGTCCAGCCGCCCTCGTCGTGGGTCACGGCGAGTTCGAACAGCGCGCCCGACGGCGTCCGGACGTAGACGCTCTTGAAGTACTTGCGGTCCTTCAGCTCGGAGACGTCGGTGTAGCCGGCGCCCTCGATGTCGAACTTCACCGCGTCCTGGTTCGCCAGGTCGGACACGTTCCACGCGAAGTGGTGGTAGGTGCCCGCGCCGTAGCGCCAGGTGCCCTGGTCGTCGCGGCGGTTGACGGTGATCTCGAGGTGGTTGCCGACCTTCGCGTCGCCGATCCGCAGGCCGACGACGTCGCCGTCCTCGGCGGGGGCACCCCGGGCGAAGAACGAGGTGTCGGCGAACTCGACCATCCGGTCCGGGGTGGTCATGTGCACGCCGACGCCGTGGATGCCGTGCACCGCGTGCTCGGCGGACACCCCGTTGCCCTCGTACCCGCGACGCGGGTCGCCCGCGTTGGCGACGAGCTGGTACTCGATGCCCGACGGGTGGCGGAACGCCAGCCGCCGCTGGTCGAACCGCTCGAGGTCGGCGACCTCGACGTCGTGGGAGCGCAGCCGTCGCGACCAGTAGTCCAGCGAGCCGTCCGGCACCGAGAGCAGCACCTCGCGGGCCTGGTTGGTGCCGCGCGTGCCGAACTGCCCGGCCTGCGCCCACGGGAACGTGGTGACCACGCTGGACGGGTCGCCGTCGGCGTTGGAGTAGTACAGGTGGTAGATCGGCAGGGTGCCGTCGAACAGCACGGTGCGCTTGATGAAGCGCAGGCCGAGGATCCGGGTGTGGAAGTCGACGTCCTCCTGGGCGCCGGCGACGGACAGGGTGACGTGGTGCGAGCCTTCGACGTGAGCCACGGCACCGACGCTAGGAACGCCGTCGCCGGCCCGCATCGCCCGTGGGCGCAGACAGCTGTCGTGGCCGTGCACGTCCCCCAGGGGTGAGCGGATGGCTACGGTGGCCGTACCCGACCGCCGAAGGAGCCGCCGATGACCTCCGTCGCCGACCGTCCGCTCGCCGTCCCGGTCGACACGGACGGGGTCGGGTTCGAGACCGTCGCCGGCGCGGTCGGGCCGTTGCCCGGCGACGACCGGCTGGTGCTGGTCCTGCCGCTGACCGGCCGCGCCCTGCTCGGCGACGGCAGCACCCTCACCCCCGACCGCTGGGCGCTGCTGGACCCGGACCGCCCGGACGTCCCGGTCCCGGGGCCGGGGTTCGGTGCGCTGTGCGTGCGGTTCCCCCGCGACCGGGTCGAGCCGCGCGGCGACGGTCTGCACGGCGTCGCCGGGACGGCCGTCGACGCGGGCCCCGGACTCGGCGGCTACGTCCGCGACACCCTGCTCGCGCTGGACGCGCACCGGGACACGATGGGTGCGCACGCCGCGATCGCCGTCCGGCACGCCGTCGACCTGGTCGGGGTGCTCCTGCGCACGACCGCGGGGGTCGAGCCCGCGCCGCGCTGCGACCTGCTCGACCGGATCAAGGCGCACGTCGACGCGCACCTGGGGGATCCCGATCTGTCCCCGGCCGGGATCGCCGCCGCGCACTTCGTGTCCGCCCGCCACCTGCACGGCCTGTTCGCCGGGACCGGGACCAGCGCGGCGGCGTGGATCCGCTCCCGGCGCGTCGAGATGTGCCGGCGCGACCTGGCCGACGCCGGCCTGGCCGACGTCCCGGCCGCCGCCATCGGATCGCGCTGGGGGTTCCGCGGGCCCTCGCACTTCGGGCAGGTGTTCAAGCGGGCGACCGGGCTGACCCCGGCGGCCTACCGGGAGGCGAGCAGCTCGTCGAGCTTCTCGTAGCCCTCCTCCACCCCGGTCTCCATGCCGGAGGCGAGCATCGCGTCGCGCCCCTCGAACGAGTCGAACAGCGACGTCGCGACCAGCCGGGCGCGCCCACCGGGCAGCTCCGTCAGCGTCATCGTCTCGAGGCAGACGCTGTCGCCGAAGCCCTCGAAGGTGAAGGTCTGCACGATCCGGTCCGGGGAGCGAACCTCGTGGAACGAGCCGAAGAAGCGGTACTCGCCCCGGTCGTCGGCGTGGACGTAGCGGTACCCGCCGCCGGTCTCGGCGTCCCAGCGCTGCACGGTCATCGTCAGTCCGCGCGGGCCGAGCCAGCGCACGACCTTGTCGACGTCGACGTGGGCGTCGAAGACCCGCTCGGGCGGGGCGTCGAACTCACGGGTGATGCGGACCGCGGGCAGACCGTCCACGGCCTCGATGATGGTCTCGCGGGTACCGGTGCTCATGCCGTCTCCTCGTCCGTGGCGGGTGTGGTCATCTCCTCCGCCAGCAGGGCGTCGAGCCGCGCGTAGCGCGCCTCCACCTGCCGCCGGTACCGCTCGATCCAGGCCGTCAGCAGGTCGAAGACCTCCGCCTCCAGGTGCACCGGACGGCGCTGGGCGACGCGGCTGCGCCGGACCAGCCCCGCGTCCTCCAGTACCCGGATGTGCTTCGAGACGGCCTGCACGGAGACGTCGTAGGGCTCGGCGAGCTCGTTCACCGTCGCGTCGGCGGCGGCCAGGCGCGCCACCATGTCGCGCCGGGTCGGGTCCGCCAGCGCGGCGAACACCTTGGTCAGCCGGTCCTCCACGACCATCTCCTCGTTCAACCGTGCGGTTGAATGAGCGTACCGTACTCAACCGCTCAGTTGAAGGAGCCGGGCAGCGACCCGTGCGGGACGTGGTCGGACGGGACGACGCCGAGGCGGCCGCGCTGGTAGTCCTCGAACGCCTGGTACACCTCGGCCTCGGTGTTCATGACGAACGGACCGGCCCATGCGACGGGCTCGCGGATCGGCTGTCCGCCCAGCACGACGACGTCGAGGCCGGGGTGGCGCGACTCCTGCGCGGTGTTGCCGTCGACGGTGACCACGTCCCCCGGCCCGAACACCGCGAGCTGGCCGGTCCGGACGGGACGCCGGTCCGCGCCCACGGTCCCCGCCCCGCTCAGCACGTAGACCAGCGCGTTGTACGCCCGGGGCCACGGCAGCCGCAGCCGGGCGCCGGGGGAGACGGTGGCGTGCACCATCGCCATCGGGGTGTGCGTCGACCCCGGGCCGGACACGCCCGCGACGTCCCCGGCGATCACCCGCAGCAGGGCGCCGCCGTCGGGCGTGGCGACCAGGGCGGACTCCCCGCCGCGCAGGTCCTGGTACTTCGGGGGCAGCCACTTGTCGGCCCTCGGCAGGTTCACCCACAGCTGCAGGCCGTGGAACAGCCCGCCGCTGCGGACCAGGGCCTCCGGCGGTCGCTCGATGTGCAGCAGCCCGGAGCCGGCCGTCATCCACTGGGTGTCGCCGTCGGTGATGGTCCCGCCGCCGCCGTGGCTGTCGCCGTGCTCGAAGGTGCCGTCGATGATGTAGGTGACGGTCTCGAAGCCGCGGTGCGGGTGCCAGGACGTGCCCTTCGGCTCGCCGGGCGCGTACTCGACCTCGCCCATCTGGTCCATGTGCAGGAACGGGTCGAGGTCGCGCAGGTCCACGCCCTGGAAGGCGCGGCGGACGGGGAAGCCCTCGCCCTCGACGCCCCGGGGTGCGGTGGTGACGCTGCGGACCCCGCGGTCGAGGTCGGTCGGACCGGCCTGCGGGACGCGGGGCAGGGCGCTGACGTCGGAGACGGTGACGGCGGGCATCGGGACCTCCCGTGGTGGTGGTTGTTGCACAGTCAACCATCGGACCGGCGCCGGGATTCCCGGTGCGCAAGACTGGGCACCATGACGGAGCTGTCGACGGTGTTGTCCGGTATGTCGTTCCTGGAGGGGCCGCGCTGGCGCGACGGCCGGATCTGGGTGAGCGACTTCTACACCCACCGGGTGCTGTCCGCACGCGCCGACGGCTCCGACCTGCGCACCGAGGCCGAGGTGCCGCAGCAGCCGTCCGGGCTGGGCTGGCTGCCCGACGGCAGGCTGCTCGTGGTGTCCATGCGCGACCGGCGGATCCTGCGCCGCGAGCCCGACGGCTCCCTGGTCACCCACGCCGACCTGTCCGGGCACGCCGAGCACGTGCTCAACGACATGGTCGTCGACGGTGGCGGCGGGCTCTGGGTGGGCAGCTTCGGCTTCGACCTGATGAACGGCGCCCCGCGCGCCGCGGCGCCGCTGCTGCGCGTCGCGCCCGACGGCGCGGTGTCGGTCGCGAGCGAGCCGCTGCACTTCGCCAACGGACCCGCCCTGACCGGCGGCGACCTCGTCGTCGCCGAGACCTTCGGCAACCGGCTGTCGGCCTTCGCGATCGGCGAGGACGGCACCCTCGGTCCGCGCCGGGACTGGGCGGCCTTCGGACCGCTCGCGGCGGCCGAGGACCCCTTCGACGCGATCGCCGAGCTCACCGTCGCCCCCGACGGCATCTCCGCGCCCGACGCGGAGGGGGCGATCTGGGTCGCCGACGCGATCGGCAACCGCGCGATCCGGGTCCGGCCCGGCGGCCTGATCGACGGCGAGGTGTCCACCGCGCAGGTCGGGACCTTCGCCTGCGCGCTGGGCGGCGACGACGGCCGGACCCTGTTCCTGTGCACCGCCCCCGGCTTCGCCGAGCACGAGCGCCGCGACACCCGCCTCGGTGAGCTGCTCGCCGTGCGGGTGGCGGTCCCGGCGGCCTGATGCCCGCCCTCGACGACGCCGCCGCCCGTGCCCTCCTGGCCGGCGCGCGGGTGGCGCGGCTGGCCACGATCCGCGCCTCCGACGGCACCCCGCGCCTGGTCCCGATCACGTTCGCGCTGCTCGACGGGCTGGTCGTGTCCGCCGTCGACGACGTCAAGCCCAAGCGGCACCGGCGTCTGGCCCGGCTGCGCGACGTCGAGGCCGACCCGCGCGTCGCGCTGCTGGCCGACCACTACGACGACGACTGGTCCCGGCTGTGGTGGGTCCGGCTCGACGCCACCGCGGCCGTCCACGACGACGGCGAGCTGCACGCCGCCGCCGTCGCCGCGCTCGTCGCGAGGTACCCGCCCTACGCCGCGCAGCCCCCCGAGGGCCCGGTGCTGGCCCTGACCCCCGTGCGCTGGACCGCCTGGTCGGCGCGCTGACGCGGTCGCGGCCGGCGGGCGGGGCGGGTCAGGGCAGGGACCGCAGGAACCCGGTGACCGCGGCCGTGGTCTCCTCGGGCAGCTCGAGGTGCGGCGCGTGGCCGCAGGGCAGCTCGGTCACCGTCACCGGCCCGGCCGCCCGCTCCGCGACGGAGCGGACGTGCACGGTGCTGCCGTAGGGGTCGTCCTCGCCCTGGATCCCGAGCACCGGCGCGGTGATCCCGGCCAGCGCGTCGCGCACGTCCCAGTCGCGGAAGGCCGGGTCGAGCCACATGTCGTTCCAGCCGCGGAAGGCGGCGTCGGGGTCGTCGTGGTGGCGGGCCATCCGGGTGCGCAGGTCCCCGGACTCGAACGCGGTGCGCGCGTCGCGGATCGCGGTGAGCGCGAACTCCTCCACCAGCACGTGCGGGGCCAGCACGACCACCCCGGTCACCGGCAGGGACGTGGCCGCCAGCAGCGCGATCGTGCCGCCGTCGGAGTGCCCGACCAGCACCGGGCGGTCCAGCCGCAGCGCGGTGCACAGCGCCGGGACCGTCGACGCCGCCTCGACCGCCATGAACTCCGGGGTGCGCGGGGCGCGGGGCCGGGCGGAGCGGCCGTGGCCGAGCCGGGAGTAGGCGACGGCGCGCCGGCCGGTCGCGCCGGCGATGCGGCGGTGGAAGCCGCGCCAGAGCCCGGTCGAGCCGAGCCCCTCGTGCAGGAACAGCAGCGGGGCCCGGCCCGGGTCGCCGGGCACGTCCTCGTACTCGTGCGCCAGCCCGTCGAGGGTGAGCAGCAGCGGGAGGTCCGGGGTCGGCACCGTCACGGGCGCAGCCTAGTGCGCCCCGGCGTCGAACCCGGCCCGCAGACCCGCCGGTGCCACGCACCGCCACGCGTCGGTGACGATCTCGGTGACCTCGTCGCGGTCGGCCGCGGCGTCGCCGGTCCCGTCGAGCACGACGCCGAGCCAGCCGCGGTGGCCGACGTAGGCGGGCCGGAAGAAGCGTGCCGGGTCCTCGGCGACCAGCTCCTCCTGCACGCCCGGCGGCGCCGCGCACCAGAACGCCAGGTGCGGGTGGCCGTGGTGGTGCGGCGCGTAGGACACGAACATCGCGCGGACGAACCACGACGGCGACCCGTGGCTCACCCGCTCGGTCACCCCGGGCAGGCCGAGGCAGATCTCCCGCAGCCAGGGCAGCGGGTCGGCGGGGTCGGGCCGGCGGGCGGTCACGCGCGTCCCGGCCGGTAGGTGCCGACGCTCCAGACGTTGCCCTCCGGATCGGTGACGGCGAACTCGCGTGACCCGTAGTCCTGGTCGACGGGCGCCATGCTGATCCCGGCACCGGCGGCGACCGCGCGGGCGTGCCGGGCGTCGGGGTCGTCGCAGGTCAGGTAGAGGACGGCGCGGCCGGTGCCGAAGCGGTCGTCGTCGCCGCGCCGCGGTCCGAGCAGGACGATGCCGGTGTCGTCGCCGTCGTCCCAGGCCAGCTCGGCGTGCGCGACGGCGCCGTCGCCGTCGGTGTGCACGGCCACCTCGCGCAGGCCCAGGGCCGTGGTGAGGAACGCGATGGCGGCGCGGGGGTCGTCGTATCGGAGGGTGGGATGCAGGCTCATGACGCACGATCCTGGCCGGTCGGCGGCGTGAGGTCTTGTACGGACGGGAACCCGGCCGCCCGCTCGGCGCGGAACGCGCCCGGGGTGATCCCGGCGAGCGCGCGGAACTCCCGCGTCAGGTGCGCCTGGTCGGTGTAGCCGCAGCCGGCGGCCACCCCCGCCAGCGGCGTGCCGGCGCCGACGAGCGCGGCGGCGCGGCCGAAGCGCAGCACCCGCCGCGCCGTCACCGGCGCGATCCCGGTCTGGGTGCGGAAGCGGTCCTGCAGGTGGCGACGGCTCCACCCGGTCTCCGCGGCGACCACGCCCACCGGCACCGTCCCGCCGGAGGCCTCGAACCGGGACCAGGCGTGCAGCACCTCCGGGTCGGGACGGCGTGCCCGCGCGTCCAGCAACCGGGTCGCCAGCAGGTCGGTGACCAGGGCGAACCGGTGCGACCAGGTGGGGGCGGCGGCGAGGCGGTCCGGGAGGGCGGCCAGCGCGGTGTCGTCGAGCTCGTCGAGGCGGGGGACCGCGCCGCCGGGCAGCGCGCGCCCGCCGAGCAGGGTGAACGCCGCCGCCGGGGTCAGGTCGACCTGCACCCCGGCCTGCGGGCCGGTGAACTCGGTCAGCACCCAGGTGTCGCCGAGCCCGCCGGCGAACGCGGTCGCGCTCGCCGTCCCGACGCCGGGGCCGGACAGCGCGATCGGGTGCGCCCCCAGGATCAGCGCGACCCCGGCGGCCGGGGGCTGGCGGCGCCGCACGGGATCGGGGGAGTGCTCCCGGTAGCCGAGGTAGCGCAGCACGTGTCCGCGCAGCGCCGCGGGCGGGCGTGCCGGTACGTACTCGGCGGACACTCATCGAGGTCTACTCCGTCGTGCCCGCCGCGTCCACCGTTCCTCAGCCGAGTGCGAGCCCGGCGGCCAGCCCGAGCACGACGGCCGCGACGACGCCGTCGAGCACCCGCCAGGCGGCGGGGCGGGCGAACACCCCGGCCAGCCGGGTGGCGCCGTAGCCGAGGCCGGAGAACCAGGTCAGGCTGGCCGCGACCACCCCGGCGCCGAACGCCCAGCGGCCGTCGTCGCCGTGCGCGGCGGCCAGCGACCCCAGCACGACCAGGTCGAGGGCCATGTGCGGGTTGAGGAACGTCAGCGCGGCCGCGCTGCTCAGCACCGGGGCGAGCGGGCGGGCCGAGCCGCGGGTGTCGGCGGCCAGCGCACCGGGCCGGAACGCGCGGCGCAGCGCGAGCAGCCCGTAGCCGGTCAGCCAGGCCACCCCGCCCCAGCGCACGACCTCGACCAGCCCCGGCACCCGGTCGAGGAGCAGGCCCACCCCGGCGACGGCCGCCGTCACCAGCACGAGGTCGGCCAGCACGCAGAACACGACCACCGCCGAGACGTGCTCGCGGCGCAGCCCCTGGCGCAGCACGAACGTGTTCTGCGCCCCGATCGCCGCGATCAGCGACATACCCGTCCCGAACCCCGCCAGCACGCTCACGTCCCGACCGTAGGCACGGTGCCCCCCGGAACGCGCACCGGCTGAACATCGCTCATCAAGTGTAGATTCACTTCATGTACGACCGGGACCGTCTGGCCACGCTCAGCGCCGTCGTGGAGGAGGGCGGGTTCGACGCCGCCGCCGCCCGGCTCTCGATCACCCCGTCGGCGGTCTCGCAGCGGATCAAGGCCCTCGAGCGCCAGGCCCGCCAGGTCCTGGTCCGCCGGACGCGCCCGTGCGTGCCGACCGAGGCCGGGGCGGCGCTGCTGCGCCTGGCCCGCCAGATCGCCGTCCTGGAGGGGGAGGTGGCGGCCGGGTTCGGCGACACCGACCCGGCGGGCACCCACCTGCCGATCGCGGTCAACGCCGACTCGGTGACCCACTGGTTCCTCACCGCGGTCGTCCCGCTCGCCGCCCGGTTCGGGGTGCGCCTGGACCTGCACGTGGACGACGAGGCGCACACCGCGGCCCTGCTGCGCGAGGGCGCGGTGCTCGGCGCGGTGACGACGTCGTCCACCCCGGTGCAGGGCTGCGCGGTCCGCCCGCTGGGCGCCACCCGCTACCGGCCCGTCGCCGCCCGCCCGGTGTACGACCGGTGGTTCGCCGGGCGCGACCCCGCCGAGGCGTTCCCGGTCGCCCCGCGGGTCGACTTCGGCCCGAAGGACCGGCTGCAGACCCGCTTCGTCCGCGGGCTCACCCACCGGCCGTGCACCGGGCCGGCGCACCGGGTCCCGGCCGCCGACGGCTACCACGACGCCGTGCGGGCCGGCCTCGGCTGGGGGATGTTCACCGACGGCCCGGCGCACGCCTCGGCCGGGACCGGCCGGATCGTGCTGCTCGACGCCGAGCGCCACCTCGACGTGCCGCTGTACTGGCAGCACTGGAAGCTGTCCACGACCGTCCTCGACGCGCTCACCGAGGCGGTGTGCGCGGCCGCGGCGACCGTCCTGGTCGCGCCGGGCGGCTGACGAGGCGGGTCAGATCCCCGGTCGCCAGGGCCGTCCGAGCCGGATGTCGCAGGTGATCTCGCCGCGGTCGACCCCGGTGAGGTCGGCGATGAGGTCGCGCACGGCGTCCTCGGCGGTCCGGGGGTCGTCGACGGTCGTCGACGCCTCGATGCCGGGCACGTAGAGGGTGAGCCTGCGGTCGGCCCGCCAGGCCACCACCTCGAAGTGATGGTGTCCGGTCACGACCCCACGGTAGCCCGGCGGCACGGCTCGCGGCAGCGCCGTGAGCCACGCCGTGAGCCAGGCCGTGGGTCTCGCCGTGGGCGCGGTCGCCTCAGCCGACGGTCGGGTCCGCCGCCGCGCGGCCGGCGTCGCCGCCGGGCTGCGGCTCGTCCTGCTGGGCCGGCGCGGCGCCGTCGGTCGGCTCGGGGGTGCCGGTGGGGTCGACCGGCGCCTCCTGGTCGGGAGCGGCCGGCTCCGGGGTGGGCTCGGGCGTCGGCGTGGCGCTGGGCGTCGGCGTCGCGGTCGGCTCGTTCGGCGCCAGGCTCGACGGGGACTCGCCGATCGGGCGGAACGGCGGGAACTCGGTGGTGCCGGTGGAGCGCACGGTCGTCGACATGAACTCCTGCCACATGTCTCCGGGCAGGTCCGAGCCGTTGATCGGTCGCCCCGTGGCGTCCTGGATGGGGTCGTTGCGGTCGGTGCCGACCCACACCGCGGTCGCGACGTCGGGGGTGAAGCCGGCGAACCAGGCGTCGTTGTTCTGGCCCTCGAAGCGGGACTGCACGGTGCCGGTCTTGCCGGCGGCCTCCTGACCGCCGGGCAGCTGCAGCCCGTCGTTGGCGACGACGTTCATCATCGCCTCGGCGACGTTGCGGGCCACCTGCTCGGGGAAGCGCTGCTCGCCCTCGCCGGGCTGGTACTCGTAGAGCACCCGTCCCTCGGAGTCGACCACCTTGGACACCAGGTGCGGTGCGTGCCACACCCCGCCCGCGGCGATCGTCGCGTACGCCGACGCCAGCTGGGCCGGCGTGACCTCCTTGTTGCCCAGCGGCAGCCGGGCGTCCGGGTTCTCCAGCGGTGCGGTGATGCCGGCCAGGCGCGCGGCGTCGGCCACCTTCTGCGGGCCGACCTGCGCCGCCAGCTTGGTGAACACGACGTTGTTGGAGATCGTCATCGCCTGCTTGAGGTCGCAGCGCGGGCAGTTGGCGCCCTCGGCGTTGCGCAGGCCGGGCCGCTCGGACCCGTCGAAGGTGGTGCCGAGGCCGACCGGCGGGTCCTGCAGCAGCCCGGCGAGCACCGCGAACGGCTTGAACGTCGACCCCGGCTGCTTCATCACCTGGGCGTAGTCCAGGCCGGTGCCGTTGGCGCCGCCGTAGTAGCCGAGGATGCCGCCGGTGCGCGGGTCGATCGCGACGGCGCCGGTGCGCAGCACGTCGGGCTCGCCCCTGAGCTTCTGCTCGACGGAGTCGGTCAGCTCCTGCTGTCGCTGCGGGTCGATGGTGGTGGTGACCTGCAGGCCGCCCTGGGCGAAGGCCTGCTCGGAGATGCCCAGCGAGCCCAGCTCGGAGCGGACGGCGTTGAGGATGTGGCCGCGCGCGTCGGTCAGCGACGACGAGCGCGAGGTGTTCTGCGGCGGGATCGTCGAGGGGAACTGGGCCGCCTCGCGGTCGGCGCGGCTGATCCAGCCCTGCTGCGCCATGCCGTCGAGCACGAAGCTCCAGCGCTGCCGGGCGCGGTCCGGCGAGTTCGCCGGGTCCCAGTTCGACGGCGACTGGATGATCCCGGCCAGCAGCGCGCCCTCGCTGGGGGTCAGCTGCGCGGCCGGCTTGCCGTAGTAGGCCAGGCTCGCGGACTCGATGCCGTAGGCGCCGCGGCCGAAGTAGATCGCGTTCAGGTAGTCGTTGAGGATCTCGTCCTTGGACTTCTGCCCGGAGACCTTCAGCGAGACGATCAGTTCCTTGTACTTGCGCCAGTACGTGGCGTCGTTGCCGACCAGGGTGTTCTTCACGTACTGCTGGGTGATCGTCGACCCGCCGCCGACACCACCGGTGAGCTGGTTGAACGCCGCCCGCAGGATGCCGGTGAAGTCGAAGCCGGGGTTGGAGTAGAACGAGCGGTCCTCCGCGGCGAGGACGGCCTCGCGCACGTGGACCGGGATCGCGTCCATCCCCACCCGGATCCGGTTGCCCTGCTCGGGCACCAGCCGGGCGAGCTGGCCGCCGTCGGCGTAGGAGACGGTGGCGATCTGGTTCTGCACGGCGTCGTCGGGGCTGGGGATGGGGAACAGCAGCCAGCCGATCCCGAACAGCAGCAGCGGCAGCAGCACGACCGAGGCCGCGGTCCCGATCAGCGAGTACTTCACCTGGCTGCGCCGGCGGCGGGCCCGCTGCTCGGGGGTGAGCGCGGCCTTCTGCTCGGCGTCGAGGATCCCCAGGCGTCGGCGGACGACCTCGACGCCGGGGCCGACGAGCGCGACGACCCGGTCGAGCGGTCCGTCCGGCTCGGCGCGGCGGCGCCGCCGCGGCCCGGGGACGAGGGCCGTGGCGTCGCCGGCGTCGCCGGCGTCGCCGGGGTGGTCGCCGGGCCGCCCGGTGCCGGGGACCAGTGCGGTGGCGTCGTCGGGGGTGAGGGGGGCGAGCGCGGTCGGCGACTCGTCGGGCTCCGGACGGCGGCGCCGCCCGCCGGGGCGGGGCACGGCGCGGGTCGCGGCCCCCGTCGCGCCGGTCGCGCCGGTCGGGGTCGCGCCGGTCGGGGTCGCGGTCGTCGGGGTCGCGGTCGTCGGGATCGCGGACGACCGTGTCGCGGCGGACCGTGTCGCGGTCGACGGTGCCGGAGCAGCCGGAGCAGCCGGAGCAGCCGGAGCAGCCGGAGCAGCCGGAGCAGCCGGAGCAGCCGGAGCCGTGGGGGGCGTGGCGGCGGACCGTGCCGCCCCGGCCGGGTCCGCCGCCGGCGGGCCGGCCGGACGGGCCGGGGTGCCGGTGGGTGTGGTCGCGGCCGGTGCGCCCTCCGGCTCCGGACGGCGGCGGCGCCCGCCCCGTGCCGGTGCGGACCGCGGCTGCGGTCCGGTGTCACGGCGGGCGCGTGCGGCCCCGGACGGCGGTGCCTGCGGTGCCTGCGCTCCCGGCTCCGGGCGGTCCTGCGGCCCGGAGCCCGGCCGGGGGCCGCGGTCGGTTGCCGGGCGGGGCTGCGGTCCGGTGCCGGGCCGGGGCTGCCCTCCGGTGCCCGGCCGGGGCGGGGCGGGCGAGGCCCCGGCGGGGGAGCGGTGCGCGTCCGGTGCGGCGGGCCGCGGTGTCGCCCCGGTCGTCCGCGGCGGCGGTGCCGTGCCGGGGTCCCGGGGCACCGTGCCGCCGCGCACCCGCAGGCCGACCTTCGTCGTGCCGGTGGTCCCGGACGCCGTGCCGGTGGTCCCGGAGGAGGACGCGGAGCCGGCAGGGGCCGGACGGGAGCCGGGGGAGGCCGCGGCGGCGTCGCGCCCGCGGGCCGCACCCCGCCCACCGGAGACGGACCCGGACGGCCGGTCCGCCGAGCCCCGCACGACGTCCTCGAACGAGCGCGGCTCCTCGGGGGCCGCCCGCCGCCCGCCGCGGCGCTCACCGGCGGGCGCGCCGTGGCGCGGCGCGCGGCCGGAGTCGCCGCGGGCGATCTCGTCGCTGCCGTGCCGCCCGGACGGGCGCTCGTCGACGTCGACCCCGCGCCCGCTGCGGGCGTACGGATCGGACGGACCGGAGGAACCGGACCCGGAAGGGCGGCGCGACCGCGGCGGTGGGGGCGGGCCTGCGGGCAACCGGCTCTCCTCTCGGGTCGACGGCCGGGGGACCGGACGGGTGGACATCGGTTCGCACGGCACAACGACCGGGCGGGGGCCGGCGTTGTGCGGACACGATCGACGTCACTCGAATGTCGGCACGTCAGCGGGGTGATGCGGCGCACGGTGACCGGATCGCCCGATCATGGTGCGCCACGTGGTCCATCGTGCCCGCGGCCGAGGGGCGGACCGGCCGCGGAGATCCACGCGTCGCGCAACGGGCGGTTGCGTGCGACGACGCGCGCCGGGTGCGTCGCCGGGCGGCCGGACGGCCCACCCGCCGCCGACGACCGGCGGCCGCGGGGCGGCGGGCGGGGCGGGCGCGGGGTGTCAGCCGTCGCCGCCGGACCCGGGTGCGGCGAGCAGCGGGCCCATGCGTTCGCGCAGCGCCGTCGCCGCCGACAGCGGCCGCACCAGCACGGTGAGCTCGCGGACGGCGCCGTCGTCGCCGGTGCGCAGGATGTCGACACCCTGCACGTCGCGACCGTCCACACCGGCGGTGAACTCCAGCACGTGACCGTCGGGCCCGGCGTACTCGGCGACGTAGCGGAACCCGGTGAACACGGTGAACACCGCGTCGAGGACCGGGCGCAGCGCGGCGCGGCCCCGGTAGGGGCGGTGCACGACGGGCGAGCGGAACACGACGTCCTCGGAGCACAGGGCGACGGCCGCGTCGAGGTCGCCGGCCTCGATCGCGGCCCGGAAACGGGCGGCGGCGTCGGTCACGGCGGCGATCATGCCGCACCGGGGCGCCGTCGGGCGCGACCCGGCGTCCCGGCGGTCGGAACCCGCTCGCGCGGCCCTACTAGCATCGACCGGACACACATCCGTACCGCCTGAGGAGGCACCCCCGTGTCCGCACCGCCCGCCCCGCCCGCGTCCGCCCCGATCCGGGTGCCGGCCGGGACGACCGCCGGCGCGCGCGTCCGGGAAGGGGGCCTGCCGACCAGCGGGCCGGAGGCGATCGTCGTCGTGCGCGACGCCGACGGCGTCCTGCGCGACCTGGCCTGGGCCCCCGAGGCCGACGCCGAGGTCGTGCCCGTCCCGGCGAACACCGAGGACGGCCGCAGCGTCATCCGGCACTCGGCCGCGCACGTGCTCGCCCAGGCCGTCCAGCAGCTGTTCCCGAAGGCCCGGCTGGGCATCGGCCCGCCGGTCACCGACGGCTTCTACTACGACTTCGACGTCGACACCCCCTTCACCCCCGAGGATCTGAAGAAGATCGAGTCGGCGATGAAGAAGATCGTGAAGGCGGGGCAGCGCTTCGAGCGCCGTCGCTACGCCTCGCAGGACGAGGCCCGCGCCGAGCTGGCCGACGAGCCGTACAAGCTGGAGCTGATCGACCTCAAGGGCGGCGCCGACGACGGCGAGGTCATGGAGGTCGACTCCTCCGGCGAGCTCACCGTCTACGACAACGTGCACGCCCACACCGGCGCGACCGTCTGGTCGGACCTGTGCCGCGGCCCGCACCTGCCGACCACCAAGTTCGTCCCGGCGTTCTCGCTGACCCGCTCGGCCGCCGCGTACTGGCGCGGCGACCAGCGCAACGCGCAGCTGCAGCGGATCTACGGCACCGCCTGGGAGTCGCAGGAGGCGCACGACGCCCACCTGGAGCGCATCGCCGAGGCCGAGCGCCGCGACCACCGCCGCCTGGGCAGCGAGCTGGACCTGTTCAGCTTCCCCGACGAGATCGGGTCGGGCCTGCCGGTCTTCCACCCCAAGGGCGGTGTCGTCCGCAAGGAGCTGGAGGACCTGTCGCGCGAGCGGCACGCCGCGGCCGGGTACGAGTTCGTCTACAGCCCGCACGCGACCAAGGGCGCACTGTTCGAGAAGTCCGGGCACCTGGAGTGGTACGCCGAGGGCATGTACCCGCCGATGCAGCTCGACGCGGAGTACACCGCCGAGGGCGAGCTCAAGCGGCCCGCGGTGGACTACTACCTCAAGCCGATGAACTGCCCGATGCACAACCTGATCTTCGCCTCGCGCGGGCGGTCCTACCGCGAGCTGCCGCTGCGGCTGTTCGAGTTCGGCACCGTCTACCGCTACGAGAAGTCCGGCGTCGTGCACGGCCTGACCCGGGCCCGCGGCTTCACCCAGGACGACGCGCACATCTACTGCACCCGCGAGCAGATGGGCGACGAGATCCGCTCGCTGCTGCAGTTCGTGCTCGACCTGCTGCGCGACTACGGCCTCGATGACTTCTACCTCGAGCTCTCCACCCGCAACCCGGAGAAGTCCATCGGCTCCGACGAGTCCTGGGCCGAGGCCACCCAGGCGCTGCGCGACGCCGCGGAGAGCTTCGGGCTGGAGCTGCGCGACGACCCGGGCGGCGCCGCGTTCTATGCCCCGAAGATCTCGGTGCAGGCCCGCGACGCGATCGGCCGCTACTGGCAGATGTCGACCATCCAGGTCGACCTGATGCTGCCGGACCGCTTCGAGCTGGAGTACACCTCCTCCGACGGCTCCCGGCAGCGCCCGGTCATGATCCACCGTGCGCTGTTCGGCTCGATCGAGCGCTTCTTCGGCGTGCTGACCGAGCACTACGCCGGCGCCTTCCCGGCCTGGCTGGCGCCCGTCCAGGTGGTGGGGATCCCGGTCACCGAGGCCCAGGACGACTACGTCCGCGACATCGCGGCCCGGCTGCGCGCCGCGGGCATCCGGATCGACGTCGACTCCGGCGACGACCGCATGCAGAAGAAGATCCGCACCCACACCCTGCAGAAGGTGCCGTTCCTGCTGCTCGCCGGCGGGCGCGACGTCGAGGCGGGCGCGGTCAGCTTCCGCTTCCGCGACGGCTCGCAGACCAACGCGGTGCCGGTCGAGCAGGCGGTCACCTCGATCATCGAGTGGGTGCGGTCGCGCACCAACACCTCGCCGACCGCGGAGAGCTTCGGGACCGGCGCCTAGGATCGGCGCATGGAGCAGGAGTGGGTCCCGCAGGAGGGCACCGGGACACCCGACGGCTTCGCCCGGCTCTGGACCCCGCACCGGCTCGCCTACATCAAGGCGGCCGGTGACACCGGGTGCCCGTTCTGCCGGATCGCCCGCGGCGAGACCCTGACCGAGTCCGCCGACGCGGACGCGGACAACCTCGTCGTCGCCCGCGGCGACGAGGTGTTCGCCCTGCTCAACCTGCATCCGTACAACCCGGGGCACCTCATGGTGCTGCCCTACCGGCACGTCGCGGACCTCGAGGACCTCACCGACTCCGAGGCGGGCGAGCTGATGGCGTTCACCCGTCAGGCCGTGGTGACGATGAAGAAGGTCGCGGCGCCGCACGCGTTCAACGTGGGGCTGAACCTGGGCCACGTCGCGGGCGGGTCGCTGGCCGAGCACCTGCACCAGCACGTCGTGCCGCGGTGGGGCGGCGACGCGAACTTCATCGCCGTCGTCGGGCAGACCAAGGTGATCCCGCAGCTGCTCGCCGAGACCCGCGACCAGCTGGCGCGCGCGTGGGAACCGCCACGCCGCTGACCGGCCGCGCCGACGGCCGCGGCACCGGTCACCGGACTAGGCTGGGGCCGTCCCCTCGTACCGCACCGGACCGGGAGCGCGCAGCCCACGATGCTGAACCTGTTCGCCCGCGCGCACGTCAACAAGCTCACCGACCCCGTCGGGCGCGCCCTGATCGACCGCGGTGTCAGCCCCGACACCGTGACCGTGCTCGGCACGGTCGGCGCGGTCGTCTGCTCGGTGGTGTTCCTGCCGATCGGGTGGCTCGGGCTCGGCGCGGTGCTGGTCACCGCGTTCGTCCTGACCGACCTGATCGACGGCGCGATGGCGCGCGCCCGGGGGCACGGCACGCCGTTCGGCGCAGTCCTGGACTCCACCTGCGACCGCATGGTCGACGGCGCCCTGTTCGCCGCGCTCGCCTGGTGGGCGCTCACCGGCGGCGCCGAGCCGCTCGCCGGGGCGGCCGCCCTGGTCGCGCTGGTCGGCGGGCAGATCGTGTCCTACGTCAAGGCGCGCGCCGAGTCCGTCGGGCTCACCGCGGAGGGCGGCCTGGTCGAACGCGCCGAACGGCTGATCCTCGGCCTGCTCGGCGCGTTCCTGTCCGGGATCGGCGTGCCGTGGGCGCTGACCGTCGCGCTGGTCGTGCTGGCGATCGGGACGGCGGTGACCCTCGGCCAGCGGATCCTCGCGGTACGGCACAGCTCGCGCGAGGCCCCGCGTGCCTGACCTGCGCGACACCGCGTCCACCGCGTCCACCGCGCCCGGCGGGCCGGTCCCGGCCCGGACCGCCCCACCGCGTCGCACCGGCGCCCGCGCCGCGGTCGCCGACGCGCTGGCGGTGGCCGGCTACGCCGCGGGCTGGGCCGTCGCCGGCCGCGTCCCCACACCCGTGCTGGCCCGGCTGTCCGACCTCGGCGCCGACCTGACGGTGCGCCGCGACGGCACCGGCGTCCGGCGGCTGCGCGCCCACCTCGCCCGCGCCCGGCCCGCAGCGACCCCGGCCGAGCTCGACGCGCTGGTCACGGCCGGGATGCGCAGCTACGCCCGCTACTGGCGGGAGGCCTTCACACTGCCCCGCCTCGACCCGGCCGCCGTGCACGCCGCCATGCACCCGCACTCCGACGGCGTCGCGGCGGCGCTGGCGGCGGCCCGCCCGGACCGCGGGGTCGTGTTCGCGCTGCCGCACAGCGGCAACTGGGACCTCGCCGGGCTCTACCTGCTGCGCGAGCTCGACCGGATGGGACTCGACCCGGTCCTGACGACGGTCGCGCAGCGCCTGCGCCCCGACGCGGTCTTCCGCCGCTTCCTCGCCTACCGCCGCGCACTGGGGTTCGAGGTCGTCACCGCCGACGAGCCGCGGGCGGCGCACCGCGCGCTGACCGGGCGGCTGCGCCGCGGTGGCGTGGTGTGCCTGGTCGCCGACCGCGACCTCGCCGGCACCGGGACCGGCGTCACGTTCCTCGGCGGGCCGGCGCGGCTGCCGTCCGGGCCGGCGCGGCTCGCCCGGCTGACCGGCGCCGCGCTGTACCCGGCGTACCCGTACTTCACCGACGACGCCTGGGGGGTGGAGGTCGGTCCCGCGGTCGCCGTCCCGGACCGGGCCGCCGAGCCGCACGCGGTGCAGCGCCTGGCCGACCACTTCGGCGACATGATCGCCCGGCGCCCCCAGGACTGGCACATGCTGCAGCCGATCGGGGACGGATGAGGATCGGGCTCGTCTGCCCGTACTCCCTCGACGTCGCCGGGGGAGTGCAGCGCCACGTCCTCGACCTCGCCGCGGCGCTGCGCGGGCTCGGGCACCGGGTGGAGGTGCTCGCCCCCGCGACGGGCGCCGCCACCGAGTTCGTCACCCCCGCCGGGCGGGCCGTCGGCGTACCGTGGAACGGCTCGGTCGCGCGGGTCGCGTTCGGGCCGCTGACCTACCAGCGCGCGCGACGCTGGCTCGCCGAGCACGAGTTCGACGTGCTGCACCTGCACGAGCCGACGACGCTGTCGGTCTCGGTGCTGGCCCTGCTCGCCGCCCGCGGCCCGGTCGTCGCCACCTTCCACACGAGCATCGGGCGCTCGCGGGCGCTCGCCGCGTTCGGCGGGGTGGTGCGCCCGCTCATGGAGAAGGTGACGGCCCGGATCGCGGTCTCGGCCACCGCGCGGCGCGTGCAGGTCGAGCACCTGGGCGGTGACGCCGTCGAGATCCCCAACGGCGTCGACGTCGCCCGCTTCGCCCACGGCCCGGCACTGGCCCTGCCGCCCGCCCGGCGGGTCGCGTTCGTCGGCCGCTTCGACGAGCCGCGCAAGGGCATGCCGGTGCTGCTCGCGGCGCTGCGCCGGATCGCCGGTGACCGGCCGGACCTGCGGCTGCTCGTCGTGGGCCGGGGCGACGGCGACCGGCTGCGCCGCACGGCGGGCCCCGGTCTGGCCGGGCGCATCGACCTGCTGGGCCCGCTCGACGAGGCAGGCAAGGCCGCCGCGCTGCGCTCGGCCGAGGTGTTCTGCGCGCCGCACCGCGGCGCGGAGAGCTTCGGGATCGTGCTGACCGAGGCGATGGCCGCCGGGACACCGGTGCTGGCCGCGGACCTGGAGTCCTTCCGCGCCGTGCTCGACGACGGCCGCGCCGGTGCCCTGTTCCCGCCCGGCGACGACGCGGCGCTGGCCGCGTCGCTGGCCGGGCTGCTCGACGACGGCGCCGCCCGCGCCGCCCTCGCCGCCGCGGGCCGCGCGCGGGTGCAGCGCTACGACCTGCCGGTCGTCGCCCGGGACGTGCTGCGCGTCTACCGGGCCGCGGTCGCGGCGGCCCCGCCGGTCGGTGTCCGGTGAGCGGTCCGGCCGTGCTCGCCGTCGCCGTCGCGGTGTGCGTGGTGGCGGCGCTCACGCTGTGGTGCGTGACACGGGTGCGGCGCCTGCACCGGCTGCACATCCGGGTCGACGCCGCGCGGGCCGGGCTCGCCGCCGCGCTCGACGGCCGCGCCCGCCTCGCGCTGGCCGTCGCCGACGCCGCGGGCCGCGACGCGCCGGCCGGGCTGAGCGCGGCCGCGGCCGCCGTCCTCGCCGAGCCCGCACCGGCCCCGGACGGGCGCGACACCGCCGCGGACCGAGTCGCGCGCGAGACCGCCGAGAACGCGCTGACCAGGCAACTCGCCGCCGTCGACGGCCGGCTGCTGCCGACGGCGCTGCACGCGGAGCTCACCGACGCCCAGCAGCTCGTCGTGCTGGCCCGCCGGGTGCACAACGACGCCGTCCGCGACACCCGCGCGCTGCGCTCCCGCCGGCTGGTCCGATGGCTGCGTCTGCACGGCACCGCACCCGAACCGGTGTACGTCGAGATCGCCGATCCGGAACCCGCGGGTTCACCCGCCGGACCTCACGTAGAATCGGATCGCAGTCCGACCGCCACGTGAGGAGCTCCGATCACCCGTGTCCGCAGCCGATAACACCCCCGAGACCGCCGGTCCGCAGCACGGCACCGCGCGGGTGAAGCGCGGGATGGCCGAGATGCTCAAGGGCGGCGTGATCATGGACGTCGTCACGCCGGAGCAGGCGAAGATCGCCGAGGACGCCGGCGCCGTCGCCGTCATGGCGCTCGAGCGCGTGCCCGCCGACATCCGCGCCAACGGCGGCGTCGCCCGCATGTCGGACCCGGACATGATCACCGGCATCGTCGAGGCCGTCTCGATCCCGGTCATGGCCAAGGCCCGCATCGGGCACTTCGTCGAGGCCCAGGTGCTGCAGTCCCTCGGTGTCGACTACATCGACGAGTCCGAGGTCCTGACCCCGGCCGACGAGGCCCACCACATCGACAAGTGGGCGTTCACCGCCCCGTTCGTCTGCGGTGCCACCAACCTCGGCGAGGCCCTGCGCCGCATCTCCGAGGGCGCGGCGATGATCCGCTCCAAGGGTGAGGCCGGTACCGGCAACGTCGTCGAGGCGACCCGGCACATGCGCTCGATCCGCGCGGAGATCGGCCGGCTCGCCTCGCTCGACGCCGCGGAGCTCTACGTCGCGGCCAAGGAGCTGCGCGCCCCGGTCGAGCTGGTCGCCGAGGTGGCGCGCGCCGGGAAGCTCCCGGTCGTGCTGTTCACCGCCGGTGGTATCGCGACCCCGGCCGACGCCGCGATGATGATGCAGCTCGGCGCCGAGGGCGTGTTCGTCGGCTCGGGCATCTTCAAGTCCGGCGACCCGGCCCAGCGCGCGTCGGCGATCGTGAAGGCGACCACCTTCCACGACGACCCCGAGATGATCGCCAAGGTCTCCCGCGGCCTGGGCGAGGCGATGGTCGGCATCAACATCGGCGACATCCCCGAGGAGCAGCGCTACGCCGCCCGCGGGTGGTGACCGCACCGCTCCCGCACTCGACGAGGGCCCCGTCCGGCAGCAGCCGGGCGGGGCCCTCGTCGTTCCGCTCTCTCGTGGCCGCCGCGCCGTGCCGCCGCACTGCCGTACCGGGTCGCGCTGCCGCGCCGGGTCGGACTGCGGCGCCGTCGCGCCGCACCGCATCGGGCCGCACTGACGCGCCGCCGCGCGGTGATCCGGTGTCCGCTCGCCGGTTCCGGGTCCGCGCGTGCTGTGTCGCGAGCGGGGGCGGCGGACGCGCGCGAGCCGACGATCACCCGGCCGTGCGCCACGGCTCGGTGACCCGATCGGTCCCCGACGCGGGGGAGGTGTCCGATTTCCCCACGCTCCGCGGTCGCCCGGCGGAGGGTTGCCTACCCGATGTGGTGACTCCGGTGCCCATGGTGACTGTGTGGCATCTAGCGTCCCGAGTGGATCAGGAGACCACTGTGACGGAGGAGCCTGATGGGACGCTCTGTACGAGCCGTGGCGATCGCGGCCGCGATGCTGATCAGCTTTCCGGCTGCGGCGTTCGCGGACACCGGGTCGGGCGGACCAGGTGTGACGACGACGGCCGTCTGCCCGGGAGCCGCTCCCGGCGCCGGGTCGGCGGGCGGCGCGGCCGCTCCGGGGGCCGGTGCTGCCGCCGGTACGGGTGGTGCCGGGTCGGGGAAGCCCGGTACCGCCGGAACGAGTGCGACCCCGGGGGACACCGGGCCTGGCTCCGGGTCGAGCGCCGGCGCCGCCGGGACCGGGGACGCCGCGGGCACCCCGCAGGCCGCCGGCCCGGACGACGGCTCCGGCGGTGACGGTCCCGGCGACCACGGCTCGGACGGCCGAGGTTCCGGTGGCGACGGCTCGGGCCACGGCGGCTCCGGGGACGGCGGCTCCGGCGACCAGGGCGGCACCGGTCAGGGCGGCGACGACCACGGCGGCAGCGGTCAGGGCGGCGACGGTCAGGGTGGCGACGACCACGGCGGCAGCGGCCAGGGCGACGACGGTCAGGGCGGAAGCGGCCAGAACTCCGGCGATCAGGACGGCACCGGCCAGGGTGGCGACAGCCAGGGTGGCGACAAGCAGGGTGACGGTGGTCAGGGCGGCGGTGACCAGGGCTCCGGTGACCAGGGCTCCGGTGACCAGGGCGGCAACGGCTCCGGTTCGGGCGACGACCCCACGGGCGACGCGGGCGCGGGCGACGCGGGCGCGGGCGACACTCCGACGGACGCCCCCGCTCCCACCGGCGACGCGGGCCCCGGCGACGCCCCACCCGCCGCGTCCCCGGCCGACTCCCCGGCGAATCCGGCCCCTGCGCCGTCGGACTGCGCGACCACGGGGGCACCGGCGTACCCGGGTGCGGCGACCTCGGCGGCCGTCGCACACGGCTGGGGCGAGCCCACCAAGGTCGACGACTTCGACGGCACGTCGCTGCAGGGCTGGAGCCCCTACGACGGGCCCGGCCACGCCGGCAAGGGCACCCGCTCGCCGGGCGCCATCTCGGTCGGGAACGGCCTGCTCACCATCGCCGGCGACGCCGACGGCATCACCGGCGGCATGGCCTGGTCCGACGGCAGCCAGAAGTACGGTCGCTGGGAGGGCCGGGTGCGGGCCCCGGCGTCGGACCCGTCGTACAACGCGTTGCTGCTGCTCTGGCCGACCGCCGAGAACTTCCCGGTCGGCGGCGAGATCGACTTCATGGAGATGACCGACCACACGCGGCAGAAGACCAACATGTTCCTGCACTACGGCGAGGACAACAACCAGGTGCACGGCGAGGTCGAGATCGACGCGACGCAGTGGCACAACTGGGCCGTCGAGTGGACGCCGAAGGGTGTGACGGCGTTCGTCGACGGCAGGCAGTGGTGGCACACCGACGACACCTCGGTGCTGCCGCCGGGGCCGATGCACCTGACGATCCAGCTCGACTGGTTCCCCAAGGGCGGCGGCGGGGTGAAGCCCTCGGAGATGCAGGTGGACTGGGTGCGTCAGTACGCCCTGCCCGAGTCGGAGAAGGGCGGGGGCGGCGGGAACGACGAGGGACTGCTCGACGGCCTGGTGCACCGCGTCACCGGCCTCACCGAGGGCGGTCCCGACCGCGGGCCCGGCTCGGCGACCCGCGGGCCGAGCGGCTCCTAGCGGTACTCCATCACCAGCAGCGCGACCGCGCCCGGGTCGAGCGCCCGGTAGGTGTGCGGCCGGTCGGCGGGGAAGACGACGTAGTCGCCCGGGCCGAGCTCGACCTGCTCACCGTCCGGGCCGATGCTCCACCGGCCCGCCGAGGCCACGACGTGCTCGACGGTGCCGGGGGAGTGGGCGTCCGCGGCCCGCGCGGCGCCCGGCTCGCAGGTGATGACGTGCAGGTCGCGCCGGGCGCCGGGTGGGCAGGGCGACAGGAGTGCACCGGTGTAGGCCGCCTCCTCGGAGCGGATCGCGGGACGCTCGTCGAACCGGACGACCCGGACCGGCGACGCCGCGGGCTCCACCAGCGCGCTGAACGGCACCCCCGCGACGACGGCGATCGCCCACAGCGTCTCGACGCTCGGGTTGCCGGTGCCCGCCTCGAGCTGCGACAACGTCGACTTCGCGATCCCGGCGCGGCGGGCGAGCTCCGCGGAGGAGATGCCCAGCCGCTCGCGTTCCCGCCGGATCGCGGCGGCGATGGTCGCGAGGGGCGGCCCACCCGGAGGCGTTCGCTGCATCGGTCTCCTCGTTCGGCTTGACGAACAGCTGGTGCTGCGTTCACTGTAACGGGCATGCGTTCGACACAGCGAACGGGGCGGGCCGATCTGCGCGACGCGCTGACGGTCGCGGTGGCCGTCGGCGTCGTCGGGATCTCCTTCGGCGCACTGGCCCCCGCGGCCGGCCTGTCCCCGGCCATGACGATGGCGATGTCCCTGCTCGTGTTCGCGGGCGGTGCCCAGCTGCTGGTCACCGGGGTGCTCGCGGCCGGCGGCGGGGTCTGGGCGGCGGTCGCGGCGGGGCTGGTGCTGAACCTGCGCCACCTCCCGTTCGGGCTCGCGCTGGCCCGCCACCTCGGCGGCGGCTGGTCGCGGCTGCCCGCCGCGCACGTGGTGACCGACGAGTCGACGGCGTTCGTCCTGGCCCGCACGGGGACGCCGGGCCGGGCGCGCCGGGCGTTCTGGACCCTCGGCGTCGCCAAGTACCTCTGCTGGCAGCTCGGCACCGCCGGCGGGATCGTGCTGGGCGCGAGCGTGCCCGATCCCGCCGCGTTCGGGCTGGACGCGGCGTTCCCCGCCGCGCTGCTCGCCATGCTCGTCCCGATGCTGCGCCGGATCGACGCCCGCCGGGTCGCGACGGCGGCCGCCGCGGTGTCGCTCGCCTGCGCGCCGTTCCTGCCCGCCGGTGTCCCGGTGCTGGCCGGGCTGCTCGGGGTCGGCGCCGCCGGGCGGGGCACGGGCGAGACGGGACCGGCGTCGTGACCGTCGCCGCGCTCGCCGTCCTGGCTGCCGGGACCTACCTCATGCGGCTGCTCCCGCTGGCGCTGCACGGCCGCGTCGCGCCGTCGGCCCGCACGGTCCGCCTGGTCGAGCTCGGCGCGGTCGCGCTGCTCGTCGCCCTGGTCGCCACCGGAACCTGGTTCGAGGGCGGCGGGTTCGCGGGCTGGGCCCGGCCGGCCGGCGTCGCCGTGGCCGCCGCCGCGCTGGCCGTGCGGGTGCCGTTCGTGCTGGTCGTGGTGCTCGCCGCCGCGGTGACGGCGGCCCTGCGCCTGGCCGGGATCCCCTGAGCGGCCGGTCCGGGGTGCGCCGCGGGCCCGCGACGGCGAGGATCACCGGCATGCACGTGCTCGTCCTCGGCGCGACCGGCTACATCGGCTCCCGGCTCGTCCCGCGCCTGCTCGACGCCGGACACGACGTGCGGGCGCTCGTCCGCACCCCGGCCCGGCTCGCCGCGCACCCGTGGGCCGAGGAGGTCGAGGCGGTGCAGGGCGACGCCCGCGAGCCCGACGACGTGCGCGACGCCTGCGACGGGGCCGACGCCGTCGTCCACCTGGTGCACGCCATGGACGGGCCGGGCTACGCCGAGCGCGACCGCGTCGCCGCGCACGCACTCGCCGACGGCGCCGCCGCGGCCGGGGTGCGCCGCATCGTCTACCTGGGCGGCCTGCAGCCCGACGACGACGGCGGCCGCGTCTCGGGGCACCTGGCCTCGCGCCGGGAGGTCGGCGACATCCTGCTCGCCGGGCCCGTGCCCACCGCCGTCCTGCGCGCGGGGATCGTCGTCGGTACCGGCTCGGCCAGCTTCGAGATGATCCGCCACCTCGCCGAGACGGCGATGGGCGGCCCGCCGGTCCTGCCGCTGCCCGACCGCGCCTGGAACCGGATTCAGCCGATCGCCGTCGACGACGTCCTGCACGCCGTGCTCGGCTGCCTGGAGCTGCCGTCCGAGGTGGACCGCGCCTTCGACGTCGGTGGACCCGACGTCCACACCTACCGCTCCCTGCTCAGCGAGTACGCCGCCGAGGCCGGCCTCCTGCGCCCGTTCCCGGTGCCGGTCCCGCTGTCCGCGCCCCGGCTCACCGCCCGCGCGGTCGCGGCGCTCACCCCCGTCCAGCGCGGCCTGGCCGAGCCGCTGGTCGAGTCGATGCGCCACGAGCTGGTGTGCGATCCCGAGGACCTCGCGGCCCTCGATGCGCTCATCGGCCCGCCGCCCGGCGGCCGCACGCCGTACCGCACCGCGGTCCGCCGCGCCCTCGACGGCGTCGGCGCCGCAGGCCCCGGGCCGGCCGATCCGCCGGGCAGCGGCCCCCTGCGGTGGACGACGACCGACACCCACGCCGTCGCCGCCCCCGCCCGCGCGGTCTGGTCGGTGATCGAGACCCTCGGCGGCGCGCACGGCTGGTACACCGTGCCGGGCGCGGCGACGCTGACCGGGCACCTCGACGTCCTGGCCGGCGGCCCGGGCGTCGTCCCGCGCCGGCACGGCGACGGCCCGCCCCGGCTGGTCCCCGGCGAGCCGCTGGACGGCTGGACGATCGAGAGCGTCGACCCCGGACGGCGGCTGGTCCTGCGCGCGGCCGGGCGGCTGCCCGGCGACGTCCGCCTGGAACTCGCCGTCGAGCCGGACGAGCGCCTCACCAGCCGCTACACCCAGACCCTGCACTTCACCCCGCGCGGGCTGGCCGGACGGCTGGCGTGGCTGGCGGCCTACCCGTCGCAGCGGTTCGTGTTCGCGGTGATGGCGCGCACGCTGGCCGGGGTCGCCGAGACCCGCTACCGCCGCGACGTCAGCGCGCTGTAGCCCGGCCCGGAGACGCCCGAGGGGCACCCTCGTGGCGTGGGAAGCCACGAGAGTGCCCCTCGGAGCACCCCGGGTCAGGCGTCGCCGCGCGCCTGGGCCACCTGCTCGGCGCGGTCCTCGGCCGCGATCCGGGTCAGCTCGGCGCCGGCCTCGGGGTCGCGGGTGAGGTTCTCGCCGGACTCCGGGTCGAACACGTGGATCTTGCGCGCGTCGAGCCAGAACTCGGCCTCGCGGCCCTCGCGGATCCGGCTGGTCGAGTCGATCGAGACGATCGCCTGCGTGCGCAGCTGGTCCGCGTCGAGCTCGGCGGAGAGCTCCTTGAGCTTGGTCTCCACCTCCGCCGGGGCGTCGTAGGGGATGTAGGCGAACTGCGAGTCACCCAGCCACTCGGTCACGTCGACCTTGGCGGTGAAGGTGGAGCCGACGTGCTTCTTGGCGTCGTCGACCAGCGACGCGTCCTCGAAGTACTCCGGGCGGATGCCGACCAGCACCAGGTCGCGCCCGGCGACCTTCTCCGCGCGCGCGGCGTCGAGCTCGATGGTGCCGAAGGGCGTCTCCAGGGAGCTGCCCTTCACCGTGGCGGGCAGGAAGTTCATCGGCGGCGAGCCGATGAACCCGGCGACGAACAGGTTGACCGGCTGCTCGTAGAGCTCACGAGGCGAGGCGACCTGCTGGATGACGCCCTTGCGCAGCACACAGACCCGGTCGCCGAGGGTCATCGCCTCGGTCTGGTCGTGGGTGACGTACACGGTGGTGATGCCGAGCCGGCGCTGCAGCCGGGCGATCTCGGTGCGCATCTGCCCGCGCAGCTTGGCGTCCAGGTTGGACAGCGGCTCGTCGAACAGGAACGCGTCGGCGTCGCGCACGATCGCGCGGCCCATCGCGACGCGCTGGCGCTGGCCGCCGGACAGGTTGGCCGGCTTGCGCTGCAGGTGCTCGTTCAGCTCCAGCACCTGCGCCGCGGCCTCGACCTTGCGCGTGACCTCGTCCTCGGGCGCCTTGGCCAGGCGCAGCGGGAACGCGATGTTCTCGAAGACCGACAGGTGCGGGTAGAGCGCGTAGTTCTGGAACACCATCGACAGGTTGCGGTCGCGGGGGGCCTTGTCGTTGACCCGCGAGCCGCCGATGACCATGTCGCCGGAGGAGATGTCCTCCAGGCCGACGATCATCCGCAGCAGCGTGGACTTCCCGCAGCCGGACGGGCCGACGAGGATCATGAACTCGCCGTCGGCGATGTCCATGCTCACGTCGTTCACGGCCGGGTAGCCGTCCCCGTACTTCTTGACGATGTTCTTCATCTCGATCGACGCCATGGCCGGTCGGTTCCTTTCTCTCTGTACGGGGGGTTCTCAGCCCTTGACGGCGCCGTTGGTCAGACCGGCGACGATGCGCCGCTGGAACAGCAGGACGAGCACGACGACCGGGATCGTGACGATCACCGCGGCCGCGGCGATCGGGCCGTTCGGCGACTCGAACTGCGACGCGCCGGAGAACAGGCCCAGCGCGGCGGGGACCGGGCGCGACGCGCCGGTCGAGGTGAGCGAGATGCCGTAGGCGAAGTCGTTCCAGGCGATGAAGAACGCCAGGATCGCGGTGGTGAACACCCCGGGCGTCGCCAGCGGGACGATCACCTTGCGGAACGCCTGCCAGGTCGTCGCGCCGTCGACCTGTGCGGCCTGCTCCATCTCCCACGGGATCTCGCGGAAGAACGCCGACATGGTCCAGATCGACAGCGGCAGGGTCAGCGACAGGTAGGGGATGATCAGGCCGGGCCAGGTGTCGTAGAGCCCGATCTGGCGCCACAGGTTGAACAGCGGCGTGACGATCGAGATGACCGGGAAGATCGCCACCGCGAGCGCGGTGGACAGGATCAGCTTCTTGCCCCGGAAGTCGAGCCGGGCGATCGCGTAGGCGGCGAACATCGACAGCACGCACGCCAGGAACGTCGCGATGATGCAGATGCCGAAGGAGTTGCGCAGCGCGGGCAGGAACAGCCCGGCCGCGTCACCGACGAGGATCTGCTCGTAGTTGCTCCAGGACACCGAGGTCGGCAGGAACTGCTTGTTCGCGATGTCGTCGCTGGACTTGAGCGACAGCGACACGATCCAGCCCACCGGGAACAGGGCGTAGACCACGATCGCGACGCCGGCGACGATCCACAGGACCTTCTCGCGGCTGGACATCACTTCTCCCCCCGGGCCTGGGACAGGTCGACCTTGAACCCCTTGATGAACCCGATGCAGATGATCACGACGGACAGGAACAGCAGCACCGACACCGCGGACCCGAGCCCGATCTCGACGCGGGCGATGGTCTGGCGGTAGGCCAGGAACGACACCGTCTCGGTGCTGTTCGCACCGGCCGTCATCACGAAGACGGAGTCGAAGACCCGGAACGCGTCGAGCGTGCGGAACAGCAGGGCGACCATGATGGCCGCCTTCATGTTCGGGATCGTCACCCTCGACATCCGCTGCCACCAGGTGGCGCCGTCGACGCGGGCGGCCTCCTGCAGCACGTCGGGGACCTGGGCCAGGCCCGCGAGCAGCAGCAGCGAGATGAACGGCGTGGTCTTCCAGATCTCGGCCAGGCAGATCACGAACAGCGACAGCCCGGTCGACCCGAACCAGTCGGTGTCCGCCGCGACCCCGGGCACCCAGTCGAACCAGGAGTTCACGAAGCCCGAGTCGAGGGAGAAGGCGTACTGCCAGGAGAACGCCGAGACGACCGTGATCACCGCGTAGGGGATGAGGATCGCCGCGCGCAGCACCGGCCGGATCGCCTTGAGCGCGTTCATCATGACCAGCGCCAGCAGGAAGCCGAGCACCAGCTCGATCGAGACGGTCACCACCGTGATCAGCACGGTGACGCCGAACGAGGTCCACCAGATCGAGTCGGTGAGGATGACGCCGTAGTTCTGCAGCCCGACGAAGGAGATGTTCTCCGGGTCGGTGAGCCGGTAGTCGAACAGCGAGTAGTAGACCGCCTGGGCGATCGGGTACGCGGTGACCAGCAGCATCACCGCGAACGCCGGCCCGGCGAGGTACCAGCCGAGCTTCTGCTCGGCCCGGCTGCGGTCGCTGGCCCCGCGCGCGGCCGGTGCGGACCCGGCCGCGGCGCCGGACCGCTCCGGCGTCGTCTCCGTGGTCGTCACAGGAGCTCCTTCTTCGCCAGGACCGCCTTGATGAGCGCGGCGGTCGCGGGCCCGACGGTCGGCGGGTCGATCCCGGCGGTCGGGTGGTAGTTGCGCTGGATCGACTCGGAGACCTCGCTGTAGTACGCCGTCTGCGGGCGCGGCTTGGCCTGCTGCAGCGACTGCGCGATCACCGGGGCCATCGGGAACTTCTTCACGACGTCGGGGTCGGTGAAGACCGAGATCCGCGCCGCCGGGTTGCCGTTGGAGAGGAAGTACTGCTTCTGGTTCTCGGTGGAGACGATGCACTCGGTGGCCTTGTAGGCCAGGTCGACGTGGTTGCTGAAGGCGCCGACGCCGAGGTTGATGCCGCCGTAGGGCGGGGCCGAGGGCTTGCCGGCCTCGGTCTGCGGGTAGAGCGCCCAGCCGAAGTCGTCCTTGGTCGACTGCTCGACGGTGCCCTCCTCGACCGCGCTGTTGACCTTGCCCCAGACGAACGGCCAGTTCACCTGGAACATCGAGTCACCGGACTGGAAGGAGTTGGAGTTCTCGTCCTCGGAGTTGGTCGAGAAGCCCGGCCCGCCCACCGCGGAGACGGCCTTCATGATCTCGGCGGCCTTGGTGGCGGCCGGCGAGTCCAGGCCGAGCTGCACGCCCTCCGGGTCCTGCGGCGAGGCGTTGGTGACGATTTGCCCGCCACCGCCCTCGACCAGCGCGTTCAGCCACACGGTGAGGGACTCGGCGCGGATGCCCTGAGCGGCGATCGTCGAGTTCTTGCTCTGCGCGGCCGCGACGATCTGGTCCCAGGTGACCGGGCGCGACATGTTCAGCCCGGTGCCGGCGACCTGCGACTTGCGGTACCAGAGCAGCTGGGTGTTGGCCCAGAACGGCACCGTGACCAGCGTGCCGTTCCAGCTCGCGCCCTCCTTCGCGGAGTTCACGATGCCGGCCGTGGTCCGCTGCGCGACGTCCTCGGGCACCGGGGCCAGGAACTTCGCCTCGGCGAACTCGGGGATGTAGGGCGGGTCGATCGACATGATGTCGATCGAGCTGTCGTTGGCCGCGAGCCGGCGGATCAGCTGCTGGCGCTGTTCCGCGGACTGGCGCGGCAGCACCGACACCGCGATCGTGTACTCGCCGTTCGACGCCGCCGAGCAGCGCTGGGCGATCTCCGCCTGCCCGCCGTCGTCGGGGTTGATGTACCAGTTGAGGACCGGCGGGCCCGCGGGGGCGCCCCCGCAGCCGGCCAGCAGGGCGAGGGTGACGGCGGCCGCGCCGGCGGCCAGCGTCCTCCTCCACCGTGTGCGACGCATGGTCAACTCCGAACTCCCGTGTCCGATACCGCTGCCGCGACCACGCCCAACGGCGTTGGAAGCGTTTCCAGGCGAGACTGTGAGGCTTTCACTCGACCGTGTCAAGGCTCACACGCGTCGCGCTGCCAGGCGACGATCCTCACTGATCCATCGGTCCGGGTCCAGCGCGGACCGATAACATCCGCTCTTGCAATCGCTTGCAGATTTCGGGCATACATGTGCCGTGCACGAAGCGGTCAACCTGGCCGACGTGGCCCGGCTGGCCAAGGTGTCGCCGGCCACCGCGTCGCGGGCACTCAGCGACCACCCGCACGTCGCCGCGGCCACCCGCGCGCGGGTGTGGGAGGCGGCGCGTGCCCTGGAGTACGTGGCCAGCCCGGACGCGTCGGGGCTGGCGCGCGGGACCACCGGGCGGATCGCCGTCGTCGTGCCGCACCTGGCGCGGTGGTGGTTCGGGGCCGCCCTGGAGGGGCTGTCCGCGGTGCTGCGCGAGGCCGGGCGCGACCTGCTGCTCTACCGGCTCGGCGACGCCGAGGCCCGGCGGGCCTTCTTCGCCGAGCTGCCCGCCCGCCGCCGCGCCGACGCCGTCGTGCTGCTCGGCTTCGGCGTCGACGACGCCGAGCGGGCCCGCCTGGAGCGGATCGGGGTCGGTATCGTCTCGGCCGGCACGCGGATCGGCCGTCATCCGTCGGTCTCGATCGACGAGCACGTCGCCGGCCGCCAGGCGGTCGACCACCTGCTGCACCTGGGGCACCGGAGGATCGGGATGATCGTCACGACCGACCCCGAGCTGGACCCGGGCCAGCCCGAGGGCCGCGCCGCGGCCTACCGCGCCGCGCTCGCCGACGCCGGCGTCGCGCACGACCCCGCGCTGACGGTGACCGTGCCGTGGAGCCCGGAGGGCGGCGCCCGCGCCATGGGTCAGCTGCTGGGGCTGTCCGACCCGCCCACCGCCGTCTACGCCCACACCGACGAGGTGGCCCTCGGTGCCGTCGGCACGCTGCGACGGGCCGGGCTGAAGGTGCCCGGGGACGTGTCGGTGATCGGCATCGACGACCACCCCCTCGCCGCGCTCACCGACCTGTCCACGGTGGCGCAGCCGGCCGCCGAGCAGGGCGCCGCGGCGGGCCGGATGGCACTCGCCGCGCTGGCCGGCGAGCCGGTCGACCCGGTCGTCACGCTGCCCACCCGGCTGGTGATCCGCGGGTCGACCGCCCCGCCGGCGCGCGCGGAGCGGGGGGTGTCCTGAGTGGAGGCCACACCGCCGGAGCTGGTGCTGCGCAACCCGGGCCCCGGGCTGATCGCGCTGCCGTGGACCGAGCCGCTGGCCGACTGGGACCCCGCCCGCGTGCCGCTGCGCGAGCTGCCCGTCGGGCCGAGCCGCCACCTCGTGCGGTTCGTCGAGGTCGACGGCGCGCTGTGGGCGCTCAAGGACATGCCCGAGCGCATCGCCCGCCGCGAGTACGACGTGCTGCGCCGTCTCGAGCACCAGTGCCTGCCCGCCGTCCGCCCCGCCGGGTTCGTGAACCAGCCCGCGCACGAGACCGCCATCCTCGTGACCCGCTACCTCGCCGGGTCCTGGCAGTACCGCAGGCTCTTCCAGCGGCTGCCCCCCAACCGGCCCCGCCAGCGCGCGCGCCTGTTCGACGCGATGATCTCGCTGCTCGTGGAGCTGCACCGGCACGGCGTGTTCTGGGGCGACTGCTCGCTCAACAACACGCTGTTCACCCGCGACGGCCAGACCCTGCAGGCCTTCCTCGTCGACGCCGAGACCAGCGAGGTCCACACCGACGGGCTGTCCGACGGCCAGCGCGAGCACGACGTGTCCATCCTGGTCGAGAACGTCGCCGCCGGGATGATCGACCTGGCGACCGCGCTGGAACGCCCACCGGAGATCATCCCGCAGCTGATCGACGAGGCGACCGCGCTGCCCGAGCGCTACCGCGAGCTCTGGGACGCCCTGCACACCTCGCCGGTGTTCGCCTTCGGCGACCGCTACCGCGTCGAGGGCGCCATCCGGGAGCTCAACGAGCTGGGCTTCGCCGTCGACGAGGTGTCGCTGCTGCCCGTCGGCGACGGCCGGTCGCGGCTGCACATCGCCGTCGGCGACCGCAACTACCACTCGGAGAACCTGCGGAGGCTGACCGGGCTGGACGTCGGCGAGGGGCAGGCCCGGATCCTGCTCGGCGACCTCGCCGCGCACCGCGACTGGATGCAGCGCCGCACCGGGCAGGAGGTCGCCGAGCGGGCCGCCGCGCGCAGCTGGCTCGCGCACTGCCTCGACCCCGGCAGCGCCCGGGCGCACGCCGCGCTCGGTGGCGTGGGCGACCCGGTGCAGGCCTACTGCGACCTGCTCGAGGTGCGCTGGCTGCTGTCCGAGCGGGCCGGGGCCGACGTCGGCACCGAGTCCGCGCTCGCCGCGCTCGGCGGTCGCGCGCCGACCGACTCCGCGGCGAAGATGGCCGTCGCGGACACCCCGACCGGGCAGCTGCCGCGCATCACCGACGCCCCGTGACGCGCGGCGTCACATCGTTGACCGACCGGTAACCCGGCACCCGGCGGTACTGTTCCGGGCCGTGTCCATCCCAGGTCCCGGTTATGCCATCACCGCCCGCGTCGACGCCCCCGCCCACCCGACCTCCGCGGGGGACCTGACCGCCGCCGTCGGCCAGGTCGGCGGCGTCGTCACCGCCTTCGACGTCGTGGAGGCGCGCACCGAGAGCCTCGTCGTCGACATCTCGGTCAACGCCCGCAACACCGAGCACGTCGAGGAGATCAAGGCCGCGATCGAGCAGCTCGACGGCTTCTCCGTCCGCAAGGTCTCGGACCGGACCTTCCTGCTCCACCTGGGCGGCAAGATCGAGGTGCGGTCCAAGGTCAACCTCCGCACCCGTGACGACCTCTCGCGCGCCTACACCCCGGGCGTCGCCCGGGTGTCGATGGCGATCGCGGAGAACCCGTCCGACGCCCGCCGGCTGACGATCAAGCGCAACACCGTCGCCGTGGTCACCGACGGCTCGGCCGTGCTCGGCCTGGGCAACATCGGCGCCGCCGCGGCGATGCCGGTGATGGAGGGCAAGGCGGCGCTGTTCAAGCAGTTCGCCGGCGTCGACGCCTGGCCGGTCTGTCTCGACACCCAGGACACCGAGGAGATCATCCGCACCGTCCAGCTGATCGCGCCCGGCTACGGCGGCATCAACCTGGAGGACATCGCCGCGCCGCGCTGCTTCGAGATCGAGCGCCGGCTGCGCGAGCTGCTCGACATCCCGGTGTTCCACGACGACCAGCACGGCACCGCGGTCGTCGTGCTCGGTGCGCTGCGCAACGCGCTGCGGGTGGTCGGCAAGAAGTTCTCCGACGTCCGTGTCGTGGTCTGCGGAGTCGGCGCTGCCGGATCGGCGATCATCCGCCTGCTCGGGTCGGAGGAGACCGCCGACGTCGTCGCGGTCGACGTCGACGGCATCGTCCACACCGGACGCGAGGGGATGGACGACAACCTCGCCTCGATCGCCGCGCAGACCAACAAGGACGGCAAGCAGGGCACGCTCGCCGACGCCCTCGTCGGCGCCGACGTGTTCATCGGGGTCAGCGCGCCCAACCTGTTCGGGGAGACCGAGCTGCGCACGATGAACGACGACGCGATCGTGTTCGCGCTGGCCAACCCCGACCCGGAGGTCGACCCGACGCTGGCGATGCGGCACGCGGCCGTCGTCGCGACGGGGCGGTCGGACTACCCGAACCAGATCAACAACGTGCTGGCGTTCCCGGGCGTGTTCCGCGGTCTGCTCGACGCGCAGGCCCACGACATCACCGACGAGATGATGCTGGCCGCCTCGGCCGCGATCGCCGACGTCGTCGCCGAGCCGAACCCGTCGTTCATCGTGCCGAGCGTGTTCGACCAGAGCGTCGCGCCGGCCGTCGCGGAGGCGCTGCGCGCCGCCGCCGCGAAGCAGGCGAAGCGGGGCGAGGTCGCGGCGGGCTGACCCGCTCAGCGGGCGACCGGCCCCGCGGTGGGGGTCCCGGGCGGGGCGGCGGGCGAGGACTCCGGCTCCGGCCCGGTCGCCGCGGCGGCGAGGACGGCCAGCACCGCGGCGGTGCCCAGCGCGAAGCGGCGCCGCCGCGCGGGCGACCGTCGGGGCGCCGGTGCCGGGGCGGGTCGTGCGGCCGCGGCGAACGCGGTCACGGCCTCGCCGAGCCCGCGTCCCGACACCGCGGCGGCCAGCACCGCGTCCGCCGTCCCCGCCGGGGGCGGCGCGTCGACGGCGGCGACGACCGGAGCCGCCAGCCGGTGCACCCCGACCCGGTAGGCCGCGGCCAGCCCGGCGCGGCCGGCCTCCCCGAGCGACGGCCCGCAGAACAGCACCAGCGGCGCCGCGGCCCCCGCCCGCCAGCCGTGCTCGCCCTCGACGACCGTGCCCCACAGCGCGACGCACCCCAGCACCGTGCCCGGCCCGAAACCGGCCCCGCCGACCCGGCCGGGCTCGCGGGCCGCGTACACCCCGCAGGTGCAGGAGGGGTCCGGCGCCGGGTGCCCGCGCAGCTCGCAGCGCGCCGTCAGCGCCCCGCCGGCCGGCCACGCGGTCCGTACGTGCACGGGGGAGCGCAGCAGCGGCGCGGCGGCGGTGTCGTCGACGCGCCAGCACCGCCAGCCGACGACGACCCCCGCGACGTCCGGCGCGCGCTCGGCGGGGCCGGTCAGCCCGGGCTGCACGCCGGCTCCCCGGCCGGCTCGCGGGCGGGCGGGGTCCCCGGGCCGTCCGGCTCGGGCCGCAGCGGCCCTCCGGCCGGTGCCGTGTCCACCCCGCCCGGTACGGCCAGGGGCTCGACACGCAGGACCCGCACCGTGGCACCGATGTCCATGACGCCTCACCTCCGCGTCCCGAGGATCCGGCTCCGCCGCCGGTGACGGCACCGCCGGACGGTGCCGCGGCTCACCCCCGGACGGGCGGTTACCGCAGGTCGCAGGGGTCTAGGCTGGTCGCCATGGCGGTGAGGATCGGTGTGCTGGCCCTGCAGGGCAACGTCCGCGAGCACCTGGCGGCGCTGACCGCGGCGGGTGCCGAGGCCGTACCGGTCCGGCGGGCCGGCGAGCTCGCCGCGGTGGACGGCATCGTCCTGCCCGGCGGGGAGTCGACGACCATGTCCACGCTGCTCGACGCGTTCGAACTGCTCGACCCGCTGCGCGAGCGGCTGCGCGCGGGCCTGCCCGCCTACGGCTCCTGCGCCGGGATGATCCTGCTCGCCGACGAGATCCTCGACGGGCGCTCCGACCAGCACCAGCTCGGCGGGCTCGACGTCGTCGTGCGGCGCAACGCCTTCGGCCGCCAGGTCGACTCCTTCGAGACCGACCTGGAGTTCGCCGGTCTCGGCGCCGACCCGGTGCACGCCGTGTTCATCCGCGCCCCCTGGGTGGAGAAGACCGGCGGCGAGGTCGAGGTCCTCGCCTCCGTCCCGGCCGTCACCAGCAGCGGGCTCGACGCCGGTGAGGCGGCCGGGCGGGCTGTGGCGGTGCGCCAGGGCCCGGTGCTCGCGACCTCGTTCCACCCCGAGCTGACCGGGGACCGGCGGGTGCACGCGCTGTTCGTGGACATGGTGCGCTCCGCCTGAGCCGGGTGGGGCTGTCCCGACCCGCGGCCGGGGGAGCGCCGTGTGGGCCGGACGCCCCACGGCGGGCAGGCTCGGGGTGCCGACCGAGGAGGTCCACCCGTGAGCACCCGTCTGCACGTCGTCCCGGCCGCGCGCACGGGCGCCCCGCCCGTCCCGCAGGCGGTCGTGCTCAGCACCGCGCTGTGGATCGGCGCGATCCTCGCCGGGTTCACCGAGGCCCTGGTGCGGCTGGCGGGGCCGCTGCCGCCCGGTGGGGCGGAGCTCGCCGGGCGTGCGGTGGTCTACCTCGTCCTCGGCGTGCTCGTGCTGCAGCTGCGCACCGGCCGCGACACCTACCGCTGGACCGTCGTCGGGGTGCTCGGCGTGCTCGGGACGGCGTCGCTCGTGGTCGGCCCGCTGCGCGCGCTGGCGGCGGGCGGGTCGGCGACGGCGTTCCTGGCGACGGCGACCGGACCCGAGGTCGTCGCGGCCGGGCTGCGGACGTTGCACGTCGCGGAGGTGCTCGCCGCGGTGGGGCTGCTCTTCGGTCCGGCGGCGCGGGCGTTCTTCGGCGGCACGGCCACCCAGTACTCATAACGACAATCATTATCGCTTAGGCTGCGCTCTCGCCACGACGACGGGAGCGCGCATGTCCACCACCACCGGCCCGCGGGGGGACGACCGGATCCCGGTCACCGTCCTCACCGGCTTCCTCGGAGCGGGCAAGACCACCCTGCTCAACCGCATCCTCACCGAGCAGCACGGGCGCCGCATCGCCGTGATCGAGAACGAGTTCGGTGAGGTGGGCATCGACGACGGGCTCGTCCTCGACGCGGAGGAGGAGGTGTTCGAGATGAACAACGGCTGCATCTGCTGCACCGTGCGCGGCGACCTCATCCGCATCCTCGGCGCCCTGCTGCAGCGCCGCGACCGGTTCGACGCCGTGCTCGTCGAGACCACCGGGCTCGCCGACCCCGCACCGGTCGCCCAGACCTTCTTCGTCGACGACGTGCTGCGGGCCCGGCTGCGGCTCGACGCGATCGTCACCGTCGTCGACGCCCGGCACGTCGTGTCCCACCTCGACGAGGTCAAGCCCGAGGGCGTGGAGAACGAGGCCGTCGAGCAGATCGCCTTCGCCGACCGGATCGTGCTGAACAAGACCGACCTGAGCGACGAGGCCGGGCTGGCCGAGGTGACCAGGCGGATCCGGGCGATCAACGCCGGCGTCCGGATCCTGCCCGCCCGGCACGGCGACGTCGACCTCGGCGAGATCCTCGACGTCCGCGCGTTCGACCTCGACGCCGTGCTCGCCGACGAGCCGGAGTTCCTCGACCCCGACGCCGAGCACCAGCACGACCTGAGCGTCACCAGCGTCGGCATCGAGGCCGACGGCGAGGTCGAGGTGGCCCGGCTGAACGAGTGGCTCGGCGACCTGCTCGCCCGCCGCGGCACCGACCTGTTCCGCAGCAAGGGCATCCTCAACCTCGCGGGCTCCGAGCGCCGCTACGTGTTCCAGGGCGTGCACATGCTCCACGACGGCGAGCTGGGCGCGCCGTGGCGGCCGGGGGAGTCCCGGCGCAACCGGATGGTCTTCATCGGCCGCGACCTCGACCGCGCCGCGCTCGAGCGCGACTTCCGGGCCTGCCTGCGCGCCGGGGTGCCGGCGTGAGCGCGATCCTGCGCCGGGCCGGCCTGCGGCCGCTGTGGCGCAGCGCCGCCGGGGAGCCCGTCGTCGCGCTCGCCGCGCTGCCCGGCGGCGGGATCGCCGCCGGCGGCTCGGAGGGCGAGCTGCGCGTGCTCGGTGCCGACGGCACGCCGCGGTGGGCCGACCGGCTCGACGACGCCCTGCTCACGGTGTCGGCGAGCCCGGACGGCCGCCGCGTCGGGGCGCACGGCATGGCCTCGCGCCGGCTCTGGGACGACGACGGCGCGCGGGTGGCGTCCGCGGACTGCGGCTGGTCGGCCACCGCGGCCTGGGACGACCGGTCCGGGGCGCTCGCGGTCGGCGACGGGCGCCACGTCCGGCTCCTCGACCGCGACGGCGTGGTCCGGTGGAGCTCGCCGCGGCTGTCCAGCACGGTCACCGCGGTGGTCTGGCCGCGGGGCCGGCTGCGGGTCGCGGCCGCCGCCTACCGCGGGGTGACGATCCTGGAGCCGTCGACCGACCGGGTCACCGCGACGCTCGCCGCGCCCGGGTCGATCTCCGGGCTGGCGGCGAGCCCGAGCGGGAGGTGGGTCGTGGGCGGCAGCCAGGACGCCACCCTGCACGGCTGGAAGGTCGACGACGGGAGCGACTTCCGTATGTCCGGCTTCCCGACGACGGTGTCGCTGCCGACGTTCGCCGGGACCGGGCGGTGGCTGGCGTGCTGCTCCGGCGACGTCGTGACCTGCTGGGACTTCTCCGGGGCCGGCCCCACCGGCCGCGAGGCCGCCGTGCTGAACGGGCACGGCGCACCGGTCACCGGACTGGCGTGGGCGCCGGGGGACCGGCACCTGCTCGTCAGCGGGGACGAGGCGGGCACGGTGCTGCTCTGGCGCCTGGACGCGACGGTCCGGCCCGGTGCGCGGCCGCAGCCGGTCGGCGGGCTGCGCGGCGCCGCCGGCGACCCGGGCGACCCGGGCGACGCGGCCGACCCGGGGGAGGCGGTCACGGCGCTGACGGTGTCCGGCACCCGGACCGCACCCGTGGTGCACGTCGGGCGCCGGTGCGGGCGCGTCGACACCCTGGCCCCGGCCTGAGCGGTCCCACCCGGTGGCGCGCGGGGGCGCCCCGCGGTGTCAGGCGCCCGGGGCGGCCACGGCGACGACCTCGCCGTCGACGACCGTGGGGGTCCCGGTGCCCCGGGGGTCGCCGGCCGGGATCCGGTAGCGGATCAGCCGGGAGCTGTTGGCGACGACGGCGACGCTGGAGGCGTTGTGCAGGATCGCCGCGACCACCGGCGACATCGCCCCGGCGGCGGACACCAGCAGCCCGGCCGCGTTGACCGCGATCGACATGCCGTAGTTCTGCCGGATCAGGGTGATCGAGCGCCGGCCCAGGTCGCGCAGGTCCAGCAGCGCGTCCAGGTCGTCGGCGGCCAGCGCGACGTCGGCGGTCTCCACCGCCACGTCGGTGCCGGACACACCCATCGCGATGCCGATGTCGGCCAGCGCCAGCGCGGGGGCGTCGTTCGTGCCGTCACCGATCATCGCGACGGTGTGGCCCTGCTCCTGCAGCGCGCGGACCACGTCCTGCTTCTGCTCGGGCATGACCTCGGCGCGGTACTCGGTGATCCCGAGCTCCTCGGCCACCGCCCGTGCGGTCTGCGGGTGGTCGCCGGTCAGCATGACGATCCGGGCGACGCCGTCGGCCCGCAGCTTCTCCAGCACCGCGCGCGCCTCGGGCCGCACCGTGTCGCGCAGCGAGACCAGCCCGACCAGCTCGCCGTTCACGGCCAGCAGCAGCGGGGTCTCCGAGGCCTTCTGCAGCCTGCGCACCCAGTCCGCGGCCTTGCGCGGGACGGACACCCCCTGGGCGCGCAGCAGGTCGCGCGAGCCGATCAGCAGCACCCGGCCGTCGGCCTGCACCCGCATGCCCTGCCCGAGCAGGACCTCGCACTCCTCGTGCGGCGGGATCTCGATGCGCCGCTCCTCGGTGGAGCGGATGACGGCCTGGGCCAGCGGGTGGCGGGAGTGGATCTCCGAGGACGCGGCGTAGGCCAGGACCTGCTCGGGGGTCCAGGCGTCCTGGAAGGAGATGACGTTGGTGACGACCGGACGGCCCTGGGTCAGGGTGCCGGTCTTGTCGAACACGACGGCGTCGACCCGGCCCGCGGCCTCCAGGTGGGCGCCGCCCTTGATGAGGATGCCGCGGCGCGCGCCGTTGCCGATCGCCGCCGAGATCGCCGTCGGGGTGGAGAGCCCGACCGCGCACGGGCAGGCGATGAGCAGCATCGTCATCGCGCGCCGCACGTCGCGGGTCGCGACCAGGGTCAGTGCGGACAGCAGGAACGACGCCGGGACGAAGCGGCGGGAGAAGTTCTCTCCGACGGTCTGGATCGGCGCCCGGTCGCCCTGGGCCTGCTCGACCCGGTCGATGATCCGGCCGATCGCGGTGTCCTGGCCGACCGCCGTCGCCCGCACGACGATCCGGCCGCGCAGCAGCACCGAGCCGGCGTGCAGCGTGTCGCCCGCGGTGACGGTGACCGGCAGCTGCTCGCCGGTGATCGCGGCCTGGTCGACGACGCCGTCGCCGTCGACGACCTCGCCGTCGACCGGCAGCACGATCCGCTCGTGCACCACGACCTCGTCGCCGACGACGAGGTCGCTGATGTCGACCTCGACCTCGGTGCCGTCGGCCAGCCGGGTCCAGGTGCGGGTGGTGGCGCCGGTGAGCAGCTCGGAGATGGCGCGCCGGGAGCGGCGCAGTGTGAGGTCCTGCAGGTACTCGCCGATGTTGAGCAGCCACAGGACGGTGAGGGCGACGACGTTCTCCCGCAGCACCAGGCTCGCCACGGTCGCGGCGGACACCAGCGCGTCGGTCCCCGCGCCGCGGCCCCCGGCCAGCGAGCGCAGGGCACCGCGCAGGAACGGGTAGCCGGTGAAGATGGTGACGCCGGTGGCGACGGTGCGGCTGGTCGGGCCGAGCAGCGGCGGGCGTCCGAGCGCGTAGCGGCGGAAGCCGAGCGCGGCCAGCGCGACCCCGCCGACGACGAGCCGGGCCAGCTCCCCGTTGTGCTGGTCGGCCGAGCGCGGGGTGCGGGCCGCGGTGGCGCCCGGGTCGGCGCCGACGCCCTTGCCGATCGCCTCGGTGAGCTCGACGCGGTCGCAGCCGGGCCGGTACCAGACGACGACGTTGCCGGTGCGCGGGTAGGCGTGCACCTGGCGCACCCCGCCGACGTGGTCGACCTCGTCCTCGACGGCGACCGCGAGCGCCGTGCGCCCGCGCAGGGCCGGGACGGCGAACCGGACGCGGCCGGCCGCGTCGCTCAGGACGGTGACGCCGGTACCGGCGGTGTCGGTGCTCACGGGTGCTCGCCTCGTCTGCTGCCGGAGGAGTCGGTGCGCCGCCGCGCCGGGGCCGCGCGCGGGGACGCTGCGGGGGGCGCGGTGGGGCGGGGTGGGCTCAGTGCTCGTGGCCGTGCCCGTGGCCGTTGCCGGGCGCGGGGGCCTCCTCGCCGATGCGGCCGCGGGCCTCGCTGACGATGTCGGCGGTCGCGAGGCGGGCCTTCTCGGCGCCGACCTCGGCGGCGCGGGCGCCCTTGAGACCCCAGGTGGTGACCGACACGGCGGCCTCGCGGACGGCGCCGGAGCGCGCGACCTTCTTGACACCGTCGTAGGCGACGGCACCGGCCAGGCCGCTCACGACCAGCCCGACCGCCCTGCCTGCCACTGCTCCGAACACGGTCCCGCTCCTCTCGCCCGACGCCCGGCGGGCATCGAAAACGGTTGTCAGAGTAGTCCTCCCGGGGTGCCCGGGGCCCTCCGGTGTCGAACCATAGTCGATCACGCATGCGTCAGGTGGACGGGGGTGGCGGCGGGCCCGCACCGGCGCGGGTGCGGATCGTCGGTAGCATCGCCGGGGTTCCCGCAGGTCCGCCCGTCCGCAGCCCGTGCTGCGGGGGCGACAGGCCTGCCCCGGTCGCGCGCCGCGCGTGCGACCCGAGTCACGAGAGGTGGGCAGACGAGCCGATGAGCGGTCACTCCAAGTGGGCGACGACCAAGCACAAGAAGGCCGTGATCGACGCCCGCCGCGGCAAGATGTTCGCCAAGCTGATCAAGAACATCGAGGTCGCGGCCCGGACCGGCGGCGGTGACCCCGACGGCAACCCGACGCTCTACGACGCCATCCAGAAGGCGAAGAAGAGCTCGGTGCCGAACGACAACATCGACCGCGCCGTCAAGCGCGGGTCCGGTGCCGACGCCGGTGGCGCCGAGTACCAGTCGATCACCTACGAGGGCTACGGGCCCAACGGTGTCGCGGTGCTCGTCGAGTGCCTGTCCGACAACCGCAACCGCGCGGCGACCGAGGTCCGGACGGCGATGACCCGCAACGGCGGGACCATGGCCGACCCCGGGTCGGTCGCGTACCTGTTCACCCGCAAGGGTGTCGTCGTGCTGCCGAAGGCCGGCCTGTCCGAGGACGACGTGCTGACGACCGTCCTCGACGCCGGCGCGGAGGAGGTGAACGACCTCGGCGAGAGCTGGGAGGTCGTCTCCGAGCCCGGCGACGTGGTCGCCGTGCGCACGGCGCTGCAGCAGGACGGGATCGACTACGACTCCGCCGAGGCGGTCTTCGTGCCGTCGATGCAGGTCGAGCTGGACGCCGAGGGCGCCCGGAAGGTCTTCAAGCTGATCGAGGCGCTCGAGGACTCCGACGAGGTCCAGAACGTCTACGCCAACTTCGACGTGTCCGACGAGGTCATGGCCGAGGTCGGCTGAGCCCGGCGGGGCCGCACCCGCACGGTCCGCACGCGGCCGCGTCCCGACCCGGGGCGCGGCCGCGTTCGCTGTCGGGGGTCGGTTCTAGACTCGCCGCCGATGAGCACCGCGACGCAGAGCACAGGGTCATCGGCCACGGCGAAGAAGCCCTCGGCCGCGGCGGGGAAGAACGCGCCCGAGCGGCCGCGCCTGCTGCTGCTCGACGGTCACTCCCTGGCCTACCGGGCGTTCTTCGCCCTGCCCGCGGAGAACTTCCGCACCGGCACCGGCCAGACCACCAACGCGGTCTACGGCTTCACCTCGATGCTGATCAACCTGCTGCGCGACGAGGAGCCGACCCACCTCGCGGTGGCCTTCGACGTGTCCCGCACGACCTTCCGCTCGGAGCGCTACGCCGAGTACAAGGCCAACCGCTCGTCCACGCCGGACGACTTCCGCGGCCAGATCGACCTCATCAAGGAGGTCCTGGCCGCGCTCAACATCCCGGTGTTCGCCGTCGAGGGCTACGAGGCCGACGACCTCATCGCCACCCTCGCCACGCAGGCCGAGGCGCAGAACTTCCAGGTGCTCATCACCACCGGCGACCGGGACGCCTTCCAGCTCGTCACCGACGACGTCACCGTCCTCTACCCCAAGCGCGGCGTGTCCGACCTGGGCCGCATCGACCCGGCCGAGGTCGACCGGCGCTACGGCCTGACCCCGACCCAGTACCCGGACTTCGCCGCCCTGCGCGGGGACCCCTCGGACAACCTGCCCTCCATCCCCGGGGTGGGGGAGAAGACCGCGGCCAAGTGGGTGCGGGAGTTCGGGTCGCTGTCGGAGCTGACCGACCGGGTCGACGAGGTCAAGGGCAAGGCCGGGGACAACCTGCGCGCGAACCTGGCGAACGTGCTGCTCAACCGCCAGCTCACCGAGCTGGTGCGCGACGTCGACCTCGGCGCGGGCCCCGAGCAGCTCGAGGTCCGCCCCTGGGACCGCGACGCCGTGCACCGGCTGTTCGACGAGCTGGAGTTCCGGGTGCTGCGTGAGCGCCTGTTCTCGACCCTGTCCTCCGCCGAGCCGGAGGCCGAGTCCGGGTTCGAGGTCTCCGGCGAGGTCGTCGCGCCGGGCGCGGTGCGCTCCTGGCTCGACACCCACGCCCGCGACGGCCGTCGCGTCGCGCTCGCCTTCGCCGGGGTGAGCGGCCCCGTCGCCGGGCGCGACCTGACGGGCATCGCGCTGGCCACCGGCGAGCCGACCGTCGAGCAGCGCGCCGCGGGCGCCGCGGCGGGCGTCCCGGCCGCCGGCTACCTGACGCTGACCGGGCTCACCCCCGACGACGAGGCCGCCCTCGGCGAGTGGCTGGCCGACCCGGACGTGCCGAAGGCCGCGCACGACGTCAAGCCGGTGCTGCACGCCCTGCGTGCGCGCGGGTGGAGCCTGGCCGGGCTGAGCAGCGACACCGCGCTCGCGGCGTACCTGGCCCGGCCCGGGCAGCGCACCTTCGACCTGGCCGACCTCGCGCTGCGCTACCTGCGCCGCGAGCTGCGCACCGAGGAGCCCGCCGACGGCCAGCTCTCGCTGCTGGGCGGCGAGGAGGAGGCCGACGCGCAGGCCGCGGCCCAGGAGATGCTCGCCGCCTCCGCGATCGCCGAGCTGGCCGACGCCCTCGACGCCGACCTGGCCGAGCGCGGCGGCAGCGAGCTGCTGGCCGACCTGGAGCTGCCGCTGGCGTTCGTGCTGGCCGACTGCGAGGCCGCGGGCATCGCCGTCGACGGCGAGACGCTGTCGGACCTGGAGTCCGACTTCGGCGGGCAGGTCCGCGAGGCCGCCCGGCAGGCCTACGAGGTGATCGGCAAGGAGATCAACCTCGGCTCGCCCAAGCAGCTGCAGGTCGTGCTCTTCGACGAGCTGGAGATGCCGAAGACCAAGCGCACCAAGACCGGCTGGACCACCGACGCCGACGCGCTGGCGAGCCTCTACGAGCAGACCGGGCACCCCTTCCTGCAGTTCCTGCTGCAGCACCGCGACGCGACCCGGCTCAAGGTCACCGTCGACGGGCTGATGAAGTCCGTCGCCGAGGACGGCCGGATCCACACCACCTACTCGCAGACGATCGCCGCGACCGGCCGGCTGTCCTCGACCGACCCGAACCTGCAGAACGTGCCGATCCGCACCGCGGCCGGGCGCCGGATCCGCGACGCCTTCGTCGTCGGCGACGGCTGGACGGAGCTGCTCACCGCTGACTACAGCCAGATCGAGATGCGGATCATGGCGCACCTGTCCGAGGACGCGGCGCTGATCGAGGCGTTCCGCTCCCGCCACGACTTCCACGCCGAGACTGCCGCCCGGGTGTTCGGGGTCGAGGCGTCCGACGTGTCGGTCGAGCAGCGCGCCAAGATCAAGGCGATGAACTACGGCCTGGCGTACGGCCTGTCGGCCTACGGGCTGTCCGGGCAGCTGCGGATCTCCACCGACGAGGCCAAGGGCCTCATGGACGACTACTTCGCCGGCTTCGGCGGGGTCCGCGACTACCTCGCCGGTGTCGTCGACCAGGCCCGCAAGGACGGCTACACCGCCACCATCCTGGGCCGGCGGCGTTACCTGCCCGACCTGACCAGCGACAACCGGCAGCGCCGCGAGATGGCCGAGCGCATGGCGCTCAACGCCCCCATCCAGGGCAGCGCCGCGGACATCATCAAGGTCGCGATGCTCGGGGTGCACCGGGCGCTGCGGGCCGAGGGACTGGCGAGCCGGATGCTGCTGCAGGTCCACGACGAGCTCGTCCTCGAGGTCGCCGACGGCGAGCGCGAGGCACTGGAGGCGCTGGTGCGCCGGGAGATGGCCGCCGCCGCGGACCTGTCGGTGCCGCTGGAGGTCTCCGTCGGGTCCGGGCGCAGCTGGGACGCCGCCGCGCACTGAGCCCGGCGCCGTCGCGGGTCAGCCCGCGGCGGCCCGGGTCGCGGGCGCCGTCGCGGGCACGCCGTGGCGCAGGTGGGCCGGCGCCAGCACGCGGGCGGCCCGGCCGAGCTCGGCGACGAGCTGCTCGACCGGGAGGTCCTGGCGGCGGGCCTGGCCGTGCAGGACGGCGGCCAGCTCCGTCACCGGGGGCCCGGCGGGTGTCCCGCCGCGGCGGGCCTCGCGTTCGCGGCGCAGCACCGCGGCCAGCTCCCCGCCGGCCGCGGCGAGGACGTCGGCGTCGGCGAGGTGCACGACGACCACGGCGTCGGCGTCCCCGGCCGCGGCGACCGCCCGCTCCGCGGCCCGCGACCAGGCCCGCAGCGTCCGGCGCCCGGCCAGCGGGGCGGGCAGCACGAGCCCGCCGCCCTCGGCGTCGGCGAGCGCGACCAGGAGCCCGGCGACGACCGCGGCGCGGCGCGCCCAGGTCGCCCGGTCACCGGGCAGCCCGCGGTGCACGACGACAGCGCCGGCCGCGCCGGTGGGGACCGCGTCGGCGGGCCGGTGGTCCAGGGGCTCGCGGGGATGGGGCACGTAGGACATCGGCGTCACCTCCCGTGCGGCCGATGCCCGGGAGGTCGCAGGGCTCCGACCTGCTGTTACGTCGTGACGACGGACGGTGCGACCGCCCCGGTGGGCGGTCGCGGGCGGGCGGTCGGCGGTACCAGGAGAGCCGGGCGTCAGGGGCGGGGCCGGGCCCGCGGCGGCGCGGGCGCGGCCGGCTCCAGCACGGTGAGCTCGGCCGGGCCGAGGCGGAGCACGCCGTCGTCGAGCGGGGCGCAGCGGATGCCGCCGCGTCCGCGCAGCGCCGCCCACGCGCCGTCGCCGATCACGGCGTCCATCCACCGGCAGGGCGCGGCCGCCCGGTGGGCGCGGAACCGGACCGGGCCCGCGCCGCCGTCGAGGCTGAACAGCGCGCCGGTGCCGCCGCGCCCGGGCGCGGCCAGGGCGTCGACGTCGGCGCCGCGCAGCACGATGGTGCGCCGGGCCGCCTCCGCGGTCGCGGGGCGGCCGAGGACCCGCTCGACGTGGTCCAGCGACTCGGCGGCGAGGACGGTGACGGCGGCGCGGGCGTGCGCGGCCCGGCCGGCGTACCGGTCGCCGACGACGCCGTACCCGGCGCGGATCTCGATCTCGGTGCGCAGCGGCGCCACCGGGTCGGGCCGGGGACCGTCGGCGGGCCGCCCCTCGTAGGCGTGCTGCGGGGAGACCACCAGCGCGGTGACCGTGACGCGCACCGCTCAGCCCGGGTTCAGGCCGGTCAGGAACCGGATGACGGCCTCGCGGGTCAGCTGGGCGCCCGGGCTGCCGAAGGGCCGGTCGAAGACGTGGTCGGCGTAGGGGACGGTCAGCAGGCGGCCGTCGACTCCGGCGGCGCGCAGCGACCGGTCGTAGGCGGTGACGCGGTCGGGGACCACGTAGTGGTCGGCGGAGCCGAGCAGCAGCAGTGTCGGCGGCAGGCCGGGGCGGACCTGCTCGGCGGGGGAGAGCAGCCGCAGCAGGCCCGGCGCGCTGTCCGCGGTGCCGCCGAACAGGGTGCGCTGCAGGTCGGGGTCGACCAGGGTGAGGTCCACCGGCGGGTAGAAGGCGACGACCCCGACCGGCGGCGGCCCGGGGGTGGGCGGCGGCGCTCCGGCGGGGCCGGTGCCCCCGTACGCGGCGGGCGCCCCGGAGCAGGCCAGCGTGCCGTCGAGCAGCCCCGAGGCGGTGCTGAGCGCGAGCGTCGCGCCCGCGGACTGCCCGGCCAGCACGAGCCGGGCCGGGTCGAGGGACGCGGCGCCGCCGTGCGCGCGCACCCACTCCACCGCGCAGGCGACGTCGCGCTGCTGGTCGCGGCCGACCGGCTCGGGCGGGGGCAGCCGGTAGTCGATCGCCGCGACGGCCCACCCGCGCTCGGCGAGCCACCGGGCGAGCGCGGTGCGGTCCGTGCGGTCGCCCCCGGTCCACGAGCCGCCGTGCACCCAGACCATCGTCGGGTGCGGGCCGGCGCCGCCGGGCAGGTAGAGGTCCAGGGTGCGGCCGGGGGCGAACTCGACCGAGCGGTCCGGTGCGCCCGAGGGCTGCCCCAGCTCGGTCAGCGCCGCCGTCCAGTCCAGCCGGACGCCCTCGTCGGACGCGGCGCGGCCCTGCGCGGCGAGCACGGTCACCGAGCCGACCACGGCGGTCAGCGCCAGCACCGCCGTCGCCCAGCCGCTCCAGCGGGCGCCGGCGGCCCGCGCGGCCAGCCCGAACGCGATCCCCAGCACCCCGGCCAGCGCGACGTGCAGCGGGTACTGCCCGCTGACGAACGAGCCCGCGAACCCGAGCACCGGGGTCTGCGGGCGGAACGTGCCGACCAGCACGACCAGCAGCAGCGCGGCCCACACCCACGCGAGGACCCGGAGGAACGACGTCACCCGCGCACCCTGTCATCCCGCGCGCCGGCGCCCGGCGGGGCCCGCCGCGCGCCGGCGGAGGATCACCCGTCGCGGCGTGCCCGCGCGGTCGCCGGCGCGCCCGCCGGTACGGTGCTCGAACAGCTGTGCGGCACGCGCGGCGGAGCGGCGGCGGAGCGGGGGGCGCGGTGCGGGTGCTCGGGGTCGACCCCGGACTGACGCGGTGCGGCATCGGCGTCGTCGAGGCGGGCGGGGGCCGGTCGGTCGGGTTCGTCGCCGTCGGCGTGGCCCGCAGCGGCCCCGACGAGCCCCTGGAACGGCGGCTGCTCGCCGTCGCCGACGAGGTCGAGCGCTGGGTGGAGCGGCACCGGCCCGACGTCGTCGCCGTCGAGCGGGTGTTCAGCCAGCACAACGTGCGCACCGTGATGGGCACCGCGCAGGCCAGCGGGGTCGTCGCGCTGGTCGCCGCGCGGGCGGGGCTGCCCGTCGCCTTCCACACCCCCAGCGAGGTCAAGGCCGCCGTCACCGGCGAGGGGCGCGCGGGGAAGGCGCAGGTCACCGCGATGGTGACCAAGGTCCTCGGGCTCGACGCGCCCCCGCGGCCCGCCGACGCGGCCGACGCGCTGGCGCTGGCCATCTGCCACTGCTGGCGCTCGCCGATGATCGACCGGATGGCCGCCGCGCAGGCCCGCGCCGAGGAGCTCGCCGCGACCCACCGCGCCCGGCTGGAGCAGGCCCGCCGCGACGCCGGCGGGGACCGCCCGAGCGCGGCCGAGCAGTGGGCCGCGGCCCGTGCCGGCGCGCAGGCGCGCTCCGCGGGCGGCTGGGGAGCGGTCGGCGGCGCCCGGCCCCGCTTCCGCTGATCCGTCCCCGCCGGTCCGTCCCCGCCGGTCCGTCGCCGCACCGTCCGCCGGCATGGTGCGGCCCCCGGCGGACCGCCCGGGCCCGACGCGTGTGTCGGGTGCGGCGGCACCGGTCCCGCCCGGTAGCGTCTCGAACGGTCGTTCGTGGAAGGGGGCACGCCGGTGATCCACTCGGTGCGCGGGCCGGTGCTGGAGATCGGGCTGGACCACGCCGTCGTCGAGGTCGGCGGGGTGGGGCTCGCGGTGTACGCGACGCCGGTGACGCTCGGCGGCCTGCGCCGCGGCGAGGAGACCCGGCTCGCCACGACGCTGGTCGTGCGCGAGGAGTCGCTGACCCTGTTCGGGTTCGCCGACGCCGAGGAGCGCGAGCTGTTCCTGCTGCTGCAGACGGTGTCCGGGATCGGGCCGCGGCTCGCGCTGGCCACGATCGCGGTGCTCGAGCCCGACACCCTGCGCCGGGCGCTGGCCGACGGCGACCTCGCCGTGCTGACCCGCATCCCCGGCGTGGGGCGCAAGAGCGCCGAACGCCTGGTGGTCGAGCTGCGCGACAAGGTGACCGTGCCAGCCGCGGTGCCCGCCGGCGCCGTCACCCCGGCGGCGCCGGCCCCCGTCCTCGGGGTGCGCGAGCAGGTCGTCGAGGCGCTGCTCGGGCTCGGGTTCACCCAGCGCCCCGCCGAGCAGGCGGTCGACGCGGTGCTGGCCCAGGCTCCCGGCACCGACGCCCGTGCGCTGCTGCGCACCGCGCTGTCGAGCCTGGGCCGCGCGCGATGACCGCCGGGCCGGGCGACCCGTACGACGCGGCGACCGAGGAGATCCTCGGCGTCGAGGCGCGCGCCGTCGACGGGGCCGTCCAGGACGGCGACACCGACGTCGAGGCGTCGCTGCGGCCCCGCTCGCTCGACGAGTTCGTCGGCCAGCCCCGGGTGCGCGAACAGCTGCAGCTGGTGCTGGAGGGGGCGCGCCGCCGCGGTGACCCGCCCGACCACATCCTGCTCGCCGGCCCGCCCGGGCTCGGCAAGACCAGCCTCGCGATGATCATCGCCCAGGAGATGGGCGCCGCGATCCGGCTCACCTCCGGGCCCGCGCTGGAACGCGCCGGGGACCTCGCGGCGATGCTGTCGAACCTGGTGCCCGGCGACGTGCTGTTCATCGACGAGATCCACCGCACCGCCCGCCCCGCGGAGGAGATGCTCTACCTGGCGATGGAGGACTTCCGGGTCGACGTGGTGGTCGGCAAGGGCCCGGGCGCGACCTCCATCCCGCTCGACGTCGCGCCGTTCACCCTGGTCGGGGCGACCACCCGGGCCGGGTCGCTGACCGGGCCGCTGCGCGACCGGTTCGGCTTCACCGGCCAGATGGAGTTCTACGACGACGCCGAGCTCGAGCGCGTCCTGCACCGTGCCGCCGGCATCCTCGGCATCGACCTGCGCGCCGACGGCGCCGCGGAGATCGCCGGGCGCTGCCGCGGCACCCCGCGCGTGGCGAACCGGCTGCTGCGCCGGGTCCGCGACTTCGCCGAGGTCCGCGCGGACGGGATCGTCGACCGGCACGTCGCGCGCGACGCGCTCGCCGTCTACGACGTCGACGAGCTCGGTCTCGACCGCCTCGACCGCGCGGTGCTCGGCGCCCTGGTCCGCTCCTTCCACGGCGGGCCGGTCGGGGTGTCCACCCTCGCCGTCGCGGTGGGGGAGGAGCCGGGCACGGTGGAGGAGGTCTGCGAGCCGTACCTGGTGCGGGCCGGGATGATCGCCCGCACCCCGCGCGGGCGCGTCGCCACCCCGCTCGCCTGGACCCACCTCGGGCTGACCCCGCCCGCCGACGCCCCGGCCGGGCACCGGGTGGACCCGCTGTTCTGAGCGCGCGGCCCCGGTGACGCGGGCGCGGGCGTCCGGGTGACACATGGGAGGATCCGGACGGACCGCACGGATCGGGCACCCCGCGGCCGGGTCGGCGGGCACCCTGGTGCCCGCACACCGCGCGGGGCCGTCCGGACACCGCGCGGTCCGGCGGCCGGTCCGGGCGCCGGGTCCGGAACGATCCGGGCGTCCGGGTCGTTCCGGGGCGGGCCGGTGGACCTCCGGGTGACCCGGCGGCACCCGGTCGCACCCGTTCGACCTGCCGCACTGCGACGAACGGTCGGCCGCCGGGAGGGGGCCGACCGGAGGCGCCGGTCCCGGCTGGCACACTCACGATTACGAGACGAGACGGAGACCCCGCACGATGACTGACATCCTCGCCCAGGAGGCCGGTGGCGGCTCGAGCATTTTTTCGCTGCTGCCCTTCCTCATCATCCTGCTGCTGTTCGTGCCGCTGTTCCTGAACGGCCGCAAGCAGCGCCGGCAGATGGCGGAGACCCAGGCCATGCAGCAGGCGCTGGAGGACGGCGACGTCGTCGTCACCACGTCCGGGCTGCGGGGCACCATCGTCGACGCCTCGTACGAGGACACGATCGACCTCGAGATCGCCGACGGCGTGGTCACCACGTGGCTGCGTGCGGCGGTCCGGGAGAAGGTCAGCACCGACGAGGCGGCCGAGGAGGCCACCGAGCCGGAGAAGCAGGACCAGCCGGAGCAGTCGGAGAACAAGCCGACCATCCACTGAGCGCACCGGGCGGGCCACGGGGCCCGCTCCGGTGGCCGCGGCGCCCGCGCCGGGCCCGGCTCGGCGGCACCGACCACGTCGGGTGCGCCGCGCCGGCCCGGCGGGGCGGCGACCGACCGTGAGGCCGGCCGCGGCCGCACGAGTCGGATCAGGAGAACGATCACGTGGCAACGTCGTCGGGGCAGCAGCACGTGCGCCCCTGGCGCTACCTGACGGCCTTCGCGGGCGTCGTCGTGGTGCTGTACGCACTGGTGTTCCTCACCGGGGGCGGCAACCTCACCCCGAAGCTGGGCATCGACCTGCAGGGCGGCACCCGCGTCACGCTCACCGCCCGCACCACCGACGGGCAGCCGCCGCCGCGTGACCAGCTGGTCCAGGCCCAGGAGATCATCGAGCAGCGGGTCAACGGCCTCGGCGTCAGCGGCGCCGAGGTGCAGCTCGACGGCACCAACATCGTCATCACCGTCCCCGGCGACGAGGGCGAGCAGGCACGTTCGCTCGGCCAGACCGCGCAGCTGCGCTTCCGCGAGGTCCTGCAGGGCCCGGTCCCGGCGAACCAGGCGGCCGGGCAGCAGCAGCCGGGACAGGCCGGCCAGGCCCCGGCGAGCCCGGCGCCCGCGAGCCCCGCCCCGGCGCAGCCGCAGGGCATGGGGGAGCAGAGCCGCGCCGTCGCGCCGCTCGCGCAGACCTCGCCGCTGCAGGACCCGCCGCCGAGCCCCGAGCCGTCCCCGGCCCCCGCGCCGTCGGCCACGCCGAACCCGGCAGGGCTCTCCCCGGACGACCCCCGGGTCGCCGCCGAGGTCACCGCGCTGCGCGCGACCCGCCAGAGCACCGACCAGGCCACCCAGCTGCAGGCGCTGCTGACCCTGGACTGCAACGCCCCCGACCCGCTGCAGGGCTACGACGACCCGACCAGGCCGCTGGTCGCCTGCAGCGAGGACAAGCAGACCAAGTACCTGCTCGGCCCGTCGTTCCTGGAGGGCACCGAGATCGCCTCGGCCCAGGCCCAGCAGAACCAGCAGGGCGTCGGCTGGGTGGTCGGGCTGACCTTCAAGCCGCAGGGCGCCGACACCTGGGGCCAGTACACGACGAACAACGTCGGCAAGAACGTCGCGTTCGTCCTCGACGGCGACGTCGTCTCCGCGCCCACGATCAACCAGCCGATCTTCGGTCAGACGCAGATCTCCGGGCAGTTCAACCAGGACCGCGCCCAGCAGCTCGCGCAGGTGCTGCGCTACGGCTCGCTGCCGCTGTCGTTCGACTCCGGCAACGCCCAGACCGTCTCGGCCAGCCTCGGGCTCGCCTCGCTGGAGGCCGGCCTGATCGCCGGCGCCGTCGGCCTGGCCCTGGTCTTCGCCTACTGCCTGTTCTACTACCGGCTGCTCGGCATCCTGACGATCCTGTCGCTGGCGCTGTCGGGCCTGGTCGTCTACGCGGTGCTGATCCTGCTCGGGCGCTGGATCGGGTTCACCCTCGACCTCGCCGGCGTCGCCGGGTTCATCATCGCGATCGGCATCACGGCCGACTCGTTCGTGATCTTCTTCGAACGCCTCAAGGACGAGATGCGCGAGGGCCGCACGTTCCGCTCGGCCGTCCCGCGGTCCTGGGAGCGGGCGCGGCGCACGATCCTCACCGCCGACGCGGTCAGCTTCCTGGCCGCCGCGGTGCTCTACGTCCTCGCCGTGGGCGAGGTCCGCGGCTTCGCCTTCACCCTCGGCATGTCCACCGTGCTCGACCTCGTGGTGGTGTTCCTGGTGACGTTCCCGCTGGTCGTGATCATCTCCCGGTCGCGGTCGCTGGGCCGCCCCGGGCTGTCCGGGCTGGCCGCGGTCGACCGGATCGGGGCCCGCCACCGGCGGTCCACACCCGCGGTCGGGCAACGGGCCGGGGACCGCAGGAGCAGCACCACCTCGAAGGGAGCGGGCGCGTGACGGCCCCCGAGCGTCTGTCGGGCTGGACCCGGCTCACCACCGGCACCGCGAGCGTCGACATCATCGGCCGCCGCAAGGTCTGGTACATCGGCTTCGCGGTGCTCGTCGCGGTGTGCGTGCTGTCGCTGCTGATCCGGGGCTTCAACCTCGGCATCGACTTCACCGGCGGCTCGCAGATCCAGCTGCCCGCCGCCGGCGCGAACGGCACCATCACCACCGAGCAGGTCGACCGCGTCTACGAGGGCGTCATCGGCACCGCGCCGGAGGTCACCCAGTCCGTCGGCACCGGCGGGTCGGCGTCGATCGTCGTGCAGTCGGTCCCGCTGAGCGCCGAGCAGCTCGTGCCGCTGCGCGAGGCGCTGTTCACCCAGCTCCGGCCGCTCGGCGCCGACGGCACCCCGAGCGCCGCCGCGATCAGCGACTCGCAGGTCTCCGGCACCTGGGGCGGGGAGGTGACCACCCAGGCGCTCATCGCGCTCGCGGTGTTCATCGTGCTCGTCACGCTGTTCCTGGCGTTCTACTTCGAGCGGGCGATGGCCGCCGCCGCGCTGGTGGCGCTGGTCAACGACATCGTCGTGACCGCGGGCGTGTACTCGATCATCGGGCTCGAGGTCACCCCGGCAACCGTGATCGGCCTGCTGACCATCCTCGGCTTCTCGCTCTACGACACCGTCGTCGTGTTCGACAAGGTCCGGGAGAACACCCGCGGCCTGCTCACGCTGACCCGCCGGACCTACGCCGAGGCCGCGAACCTGGCGCTGAACCAGACCCTGATGCGGTCGATGAACACCTCGCTCATCGCGATCCTGCCGGTGCTCGGCCTGCTCGTGATCGGCGTCGGCCTGCTCGGTGTCGGCACGCTGGCCGACCTCGCGCTCGTCCAGCTGGTCGGCATGATCTCCGGCGTCATCTCCTCGCTGCTGCTCGCGACCCCGGTGCTGGTCGACATCAAGCTGCGGGACAAGCGGATCCGCGACCAGGCCGCGCGGGTCGCCGCGCGCCGGGCCCGCTCCGCGTCGCCGTCCGGGGACGCCGCACCGGGCGACGAGGACGATCCGGCCACGGATACCCTCGCCGCCGTGAGCTCCTCGTCCGCACCCGCCGCGCCGCGCCCCGGCGCCCGTCCCACCGGCAAGACGGGCAGGAAGCGGCGGTGAGCGCGGGCGAGCCCGCCGTCGCGGGCGGCATCCGGGTCGGTCCCGGCATCACCGGCGACTCCGCCGAGGACCTGCTGCGCGTCGCCGAGCGGGTGCGCTCGGTCCCGGGCTACCCGCAGGCCGGCGTCCTGTTCCGCGACATCACGCCGATCCTGGCCCACGGGGAGTCCTTCGCGACCGTCACCACCGAGCTGGCCGCGGCCACCGGCGACGCCGAGCTCGTCGTCGGCGTCGAGGCCCGCGGGTTCCTGCTGGGCGCGGCCGTCGCGATCGTCGCCGGCGTCGGCACGGTCCCGGTCCGCAAGGCGGGCAAGCTGCCGTCGGTGGCCGCCTCGCGCAGCTACGACCTGGAGTACGGCAGCGCCACCCTGGAGCTGCCCGCGGGCGTCGTCGAGCCGGGGACCCGGGTCTACGTCGTCGACGACGTGCTCGCCACCGGCGGCACGGCGGCCGCGACCTGCGCCCTGCTGGCCGACGCCGGGGCCGAGGTCGTCGGCTTCGGGACGCTGCTGGAGCTGACCGCGCTGCACGGCCGGGCGAAGCTCGGTGACCTGCGGATCGACGCCCTGCTGAACGCCTGACGACGACGGGGCCCCGATCGCGGACTATCCTCGGCGTCGGGGCCCCTCCCCACCACCGGAGCACGAGCAGGAGGTGCGGTGACCGAGGTCGACCGGACGAGCACCCACCCGGCCACGCGGCCGCTGACGCCTGCCGACGACGAGCCGCCCCGCCCGTCCGCGACCCGCCGCGTCCGCGCGCGCATCGCGCGCCGGATGACACCGCAGCGGGTCGCGATCGTCACCCCGGTCCTGGAACCGCTGGCCGCGGTCCACCGGTCGCTGCACCCCAAGGCCGACCTGGTGCTGCTGCAGCGCGCCTACGACGTCGCCGAGGACAAGCACGACGGCCAGACCCGCAAGTCCGGGGACCCCTACATCACCCACCCGCTGGCGGTCGCCACGATCCTGGCCGAGCTGGGCATGGACACCACGACGCTGGTCGCCGCGCTGCTGCACGACACCGTCGAGGACACCGACTACTCCCTGGAGCGGCTGCGCGCCGACTTCGGCGACGAGGTCGCGCACCTGGTCGACGGCGTCACCAAGCTCGACAAGGTCGAGTTCGGCACGGCCGCGGAGGCCGAGACCATCCGCAAGATGGTCGTCGCGATGGCCCGCGACCCCCGGGTGCTGGTCATCAAGCTCTCCGACCGGCTGCACAACATGCGCACGATGCGCTTCCTGCGCCCGGAGAAGCAGGTCAAGAAGGCCAACGAGACCCTCGAGGTGTTCGCCCCGCTGGCGCACCGCCTCGGGATGGCGACGGTGAAGCTGGAGCTGGAGGACCTGTCCTTCGCGATCCTGCAGCCGAAGAAGTACCAGGAGATCGTGCGGCTGGTCGCGGACCGGGCGCCGTCGCGCGACACCTACCTGCGCCAGGTCATCGACGAGGTGTCCGCGCAGCTGGACTCGGCGCGGATCCCGGCCAAGGTCGAGGGACGGCCCAAGCACTACTACTCGATCTACCGCAAGATGATCGTCAAGGGCCGCGACTTCGACGACATCCACGACCTCGTCGGCGTCCGCGTGCTCGTCGACGAGGTGCGCGACTGCTACGCCGCGATCGGCATGGTGCACGCGCTGTGGCAGCCGATGCCCGGCCGGTTCAAGGACTACATCGCCCAGCCCCGCTTCGGGGTCTACCAGTCGCTGCACACCACCGTCATCGGGCCGGACGGCAAGCCGCTGGAGGTGCAGATCCGCACCCACGCGATGCACCGCACCGCCGAGTACGGCATCGCCGCGCACTGGCGGTACAAGGAGGTCAAGGGCGGCGGCAACAAGGAGGTCGAGGTCGAGGAGATGGCGTGGATGCGCCAGCTGCTCGACTGGCAGCGCGAGGCCGCCGACCCGGGCGAGTTCCTCGACTCGCTGCGCTTCGACCTCGCCGCGCGGGAGATCTTCGTCTTCACCCCCAAGGGCGACGTCGTCACCCTGCCCACCGGGTCCACCCCGATCGACCTCGCCTACGCGGTGCACACCGAGGTCGGGCACCGCTGCATCGGCTCGCGGGTCAACGGCAAGCTCGTCGCGCTGGAGCGGCAGCTGTCCTCCGGCGACGTCGTGGAGATCTTCACCTCCAAGGCCGAGGACGCCGGGCCGAGCCGCGACTGGCTGCAGATCGCGAAGTCCCCGCGGGCCAAGGCCAAGATCAAGCAGTGGTTCGCCAAGGAGCGGCGCGAGGAGGCCGTCGAGGAGGGCAAGGAGGCCATCACCCGCGAGGCGCGGCGCACCGGGATGCCGCTGCAGCGCCTCATCTCCGGCGACGCGATGTCGGCGATCGCGCGGGAGATGCACTTCTCCGACGTCTCCGCGCTCTACGCCGCGGTCGGCGAGCACCAGGCCAGCGCCCAGCACGTCGTGCAGCGCCTCGTGGCGTGGTTCGGCGGCGAGGAGGAGGCCGAGGAGGAGCTCGCCGAGCGCGCGACGCCCTCGACGGTCCGCCACCGCCGCCCGTCGGGCAACGCCGGTGTCGTCGTCACCGGCGCGGACGGCGAGGCCATGGCCGACCTCTACGTGAAGCTCGCCCGGTGCTGCACCCCGGTCCCCGGCGACGAGATCCTCGGGTTCGTCACCCGCGGCGGCGGGATCAGCGTGCACCGCACCGACTGCACCAACGCCGGTGACCTCACCGCCCGCGACGAGCGCCTGGTCGACGTCATGTGGTCGGTGTCGCCGGAGTCGGTGTTCCTCGTCGCGATCCAGGTGGAGGCGCTGGATCGGCACCGCCTGCTCTCCGACGTCACGAAGGTGCTCGCCGACGAGAAGGTCAACATCCTGTCCGCGACGACGACGACGTCGCGCGACCGGGTCGCGATCTCCCGGTTCTCCTTCGAGATGGGCGACCCCAAGCACCTCGGGCACCTGCTGCAGGCCGTGCGCAACATCGAGGGCGTCTACGACGTCTACCGGGTCACCTCGGCCGCCTGACCGGCCGCGGGGCGGTGCCGGGGGGTCCCGGCACCGCCTCGCGTGCGGGTCAGCCCGCGGTGGCGGTGCGGATCTCCACCGGGGTGGCCGGGGTGCCGTCGCCACCGCCGCCGGCGACGCCCGCCTTCGCGACCGCGTCGACCGTCGCGAGGCCCTGCGTCCCGATCGAGCCGAACACGGTGTAGCTCGGCGGGAGCTGCGCGTCGCCGTAGATCATGAAGAACTGGCTGCCGTTGGTGTTCGGCCCGGCGTTGGCCATCGCGAGCAGGCCGCGGCCGTAGGTCAGGCCGTCGAACACCTCGTCGGCGAAGGAGTAGCCGGGCCCGCCGGTGCCCTGCCCGGTCGGGTCGCCGCACTGCAGCACCTGCAGGCCCGGGTCGGTGGTGAGGCGGTGGCAGCTGGTGCCGTTGAAGTACCCGGCCTGCACGAGGTGCACGAAGCTGTTCACGGTGCACGGGGCGAGCGCCCGGTCCAGCGTGAGGTCGATCGGGCCGGCGCCGGTGTCGAGCGTCGCGGCGACCTGTCCCTGCGCGGACACCGGCCCGTCCGCGGGCGGGGACACGGGCTTGGACGGCGCGCCGTCCGGCGGGTAGGTGCAGTTCACCGAGGCGGGCAGCGCGGTGGGCCGCTGCGGCAGCGGCACCGTCGGCCGCCCCGCGGTGTCCGGGCCGGTCGCCGCGGGGGCGGCGCTCGGCGCGGTGTCGCCGGACCCGTCCCACGCGGTGGTGACCAGGTAGATGCCGACCGCGGCCAGCGCGACGACCACGACCGTCGTCACGGCCGCGACGACCGTGTTGCGCTTGCGCTTCTGGTCCCGCTCGGCCCGGTGGACCTGCTGTGCCGCCAGCTTGCGCTTGGCCGCCTCCCGGCGCTGCTCGTTCGTCGCCACGTCGCCCTACTCCCTGACTTGATCACTCGTACGCGCGGCGAGGGTATCGGGGCGCCCTGCGACGAAAGCTGAGAGACGCCGGTTCTAGGCTGGTGGCCGGTTGGACTACAGGGAGGAACCGCCGCAGTGACCGCGACCGAGCCGCAGGCGACCCGGGCACGCAGACCGGAGCCGTTCGCCGCGCCGAAGGGCGTCCCGGAGTACTACCCGGCGGAGTCGGCCGGGTTCGTCCACGTCCGGGACACCCTCGCCGGCGCCGCGGCCCGCGCCGGGTACGGCCACATCGAGCTCCCGGTGTTCGAGGACACCGGGCTCTACGCCCGCGGGGTGGGGGAGTCCACCGACGTCGTCTCCAAGGAGATGTACACCTTCGCCGACCGCGGCGACCGGTCGGTGACCCTGCGTCCCGAGGGCACCGCGGGCGTCGTCCGCGCGGTGATCGAGCACAACCTCGACAAGCAGGGGCTGCCGGTCAAGCTGCGCTACGCGGGCCCCTTCTTCCGCTACGAGCGCCCGCAGGCCGGGCGCTACCGCCAGCTGCAGCAGGTCGGGGTCGAGGCGATCGGCGTCGACGACCCCGCGCTGGACGCCGAGGTCATCGCGATCGCGGACGAGGGCTTCCGGGCGCTCGGGCTCACCGGCTACCGGCTGGAGATCACCTCCCTCGGCGACGCCGACTGCCGGCCCGCCTACCGCGAGCGGCTGCAGGCGTTCCTGGCCGGGCTCGACCTCGACGAGGCGACCCGGGCCCGCGCGGCGATCAACCCGCTGCGCGTGCTCGACGACAAGCGCCCCGAGGTCCGCGCCGCGATGGCCGACGCGCCGCTGCTCATGGACCACCTGTCCGACGCCTCCGCCGAGCACCACGCCCGCGTGCTGGGCCACCTCGACGACCTGGGCGTCGCCTGGACGGCGAACCCGCGGATGGTGCGCGGCCTGGACTACTACACCAAGACGACGTTCGAGTTCGTCCACGACGGGCTCGGCGCCCAGTCCGGGATCGGCGGCGGCGGCCGCTACGACGGCCTGATGGCCACCCTGGGCGGCCCGGAGCTGTCCGGCGTCGGGTTCGGCATCGGGGTCGACCGCACGCTGCTCGCGTGCCGGGCCGAGGGCGTGCAGCCGTGGAGCGACGCCCGCGTCGAGGTCTTCGGCGTGGCGCTCGGCGACACGGCGCAGCGCCGCCTGGTGACCGTCGCCGCGGCGCTGCGGGCCCGCGGGGTGCGCGTCGACCTGTCCTACGGCGGGCGTGGCCTCAAGGGCGCGATGAAGTCCGCCGACCGGTCCGGCGCGCGGTTCGCGCTGGTCCTGGGGGAGCGGGACCTCGGCAACGGCACCGTCGGGCTCAAGGACCTCGCCTCCGGCGAGCAGCAGGACGTCCCGCTCGACGCGGTCACCGACGCCGTCGTGACCGCGCTGGCCGGCTGATCCGGTGGCCGTCGCCGACCGCGAGCGCTGGGACGACCGGCACCGCGCGGCGGGGGCGGGGGTCCCGGCCCCGCCGGACGCGCTGCGCGGGCACGAGCAGCTGCTGCCGCCGTCCGGGAAGGCGCTCGACGTCGCCTGCGGGCGCGGGACGGTCGCCGCCTGGCTGGCCGGGCGCGGTCTGGACGTCGTCGCCGTCGACGTGTCCCCGGCCGGGCTGGCCGCGGGCGCCGCGCTGGTCGCGTCGTCGCAGCCGCCCGGGCGGGTCCGCTGGGTGGAGGCCGACCTCGACCGCGGCTTCGCCGACGGCTTCCCCGACGAGACCGGCCCGTACGACGTCGTGGTCTGCCAGCGCTTCCGCGACCCGGCGCTCTACCCGGCGCTGGCCGACGCCGTCGCCCCGGGCGGGCTGCTGGCCGTCACCGTCTTGTCCGAGGTCGGCGACGCCGGCGGCCCGTTCCGTGCCCCGCCGGGCGAGCTGACCACCGCGTTCGCCGGGGAGCTCGAGGTGATCGCCCACCACGAGGGCGCCGGCGAGGCGCACCTGCTGGCCCGACGCCGCTGACCCGCGCCCTCCCGCGCGCCGGCTCAGCCGCCGTGCGTGGCCGCGCTTCGGTAGTCGGTGTAGGTGTAGGGGTTGTCCAGCACCGTCGTCTCGGGGATCTCCGGGTTCATCCCCGCGGTCCACGCGTCCTCGCCCATCGTGGAGCGCAGGTGCGACACGGTGGCCTCCACCGCGGCCCGGGCCGCCGGGAGGTCGACGCCGACGAGCCGGTGGTCGCGCTTCACGACCCGGCCGTCGACCAGCACGGTGTGCACGTCGGCGCGCTGGGCCTGGAACGCCACGTGGCCGTGCGGGTTCAGCAGCGGGAACGACACCGGCGAGTGGTCGTTGCGCAGCAGCACCAGGTCCGCCTTCTTCCCGACCTCCACCGAGCCGAGGTCGGCCTCGCGCCCGATCGCCCGCGCCCCGCCCCGGGTCGCCCACTCCACGACCTGCTCGGCGCGCAGCGCGGAGTGGGTCACGGTGTCCCCGCGCCCGTGCGCCTCCAGGTGCTCGCGGGAGCGGTCCGCCCCCAGGGTGGCGCGCATGGCGGAGAACAGGTCCGCGCTCCACCACATCGAGGTGTCCATCGACAGGGAGACGTCGATGCCGTGCTCGCGCAGCGCCCAGGTGGGCGGGTAGCCCTGCCCGGCGCTCTGCTCGCTCTCGGTGGACACCGACACCGAGCCGCCGGTCGCGGCGATCCGCTGGTAGGAGTCGGTGGACAGGGTCGCGGCGTGGACGTAGACGGTCTCGGGGGTCATGAAGCCGTGCTCGTGCATGAGCCGGATGCCGTCGTCGTTGGTGGCGCCCCACACCCCGGCGTGCGTGGTGACCGGCACCCCGAGCTCGCGGGCGACCTCGAACGCCGGCCGCTCGGGGAACGCGGGGTCGCCGGTCACGTCGAAGGCGAGCTGGAAGCCGAGCATGTCGTCGCCGGGGGTGATCCGGCGTGACACGAACTCGCGGAAGCCGGGGTCGGCGGTCCAGCCCGCCGGGGCGTCCTGGATGTTGCCGTAGGCCAGCACGAACCGGCCCGCCGTGGCCCGCAGCGCGTCGACGGCGGCGTCGGCGTGCTGCGGGGTCTGCAGCCCGTGCGACCAGTCGACGGTGGTGGTGACCCCGGCCTCGAGGGCCTCCAGGGCGGCGAGCAGGTTGCCGGCGTACACGTCCTGGGGGCGGAAGATCTTCCCCCACTCCAGGTAGTTCCACACGAAGTACTGGGTCAGCGTCCAGTCGGCGCCGTAGCCGCGCAGCGAGGTCTGCCACATGTGCCGGTGGGTGTCGATCATCCCCGGCATGACGATCCCGCCGGTCGCGTCGATCTCCTCGGTGCCCTCCGGGACGTCGAGGCCGGCCCCGACGGCGGCGATCCGGTCCCCGACGACCAGCACGTCGTGGCCGGGCAGCACGCTCCGCCGGGCGTCCACGGTCAGGACGGTCGCGTTGCGGAAGACGGTCGACCCGCTCATCGGCGCTCTCCTTCGATTGCCGGACATGCGTCCGCTCTGCGGTCGGACGGGGGAAGGCGGTCACTGTCGCGCACCCTCCTTGCGGTGTCAACGGCCGTACGGCCCCCTCGCCGGCCCGTCGTCGACCGGCCACGATCGGAGCGTCCGCACCGCGGACGCCAGGCGCTACCGTGGGCCCATGCCACGCGACGGGACCGGCCCGGACTTCATCACCGCACTCGCCCGCGGGCTGGAGGTGATCACCGCGTTCCGGCCCGGGTACCCGGAGGAGACCCTCGCCGACCTGGCCGCGGCCACCGGCCTGGCCCGGCCCACGGTGCGCCGGGTGCTGCTGACGCTGACCGAGCTCGGCTACGTCCGGTCGTGCGCGCGCGGCTGGGCGCTGACCCCGCGGGTGCTCGACCTCGGGGTGACCTACGTCCGCTCCACCGGACTGTGGGACGTGGCGCGCCCGCACCTGGAGCGCCTGGTCGGGCGGACCCGCGAGTCGTGCTCGATCGCCCAGCTCGACGGCAGCGACATCGTCTACGTGGCCCGGGTCGCCGTGCCGAAGATCGTCGCGCTGTCGGTGCAGATCGGCACCCGGTTCCCCGCGGCGTCGACGTCGCTGGGCAAGGTCCAGCTGGCCGCGCTCGACCCGGCGGAGTGCGAGCGGGTGCTGGCCGAGCCGACGCGCTCCGGTCTGACCCCGCGGTGCTCGCCGTCGCGGGCCGAGCGCGAGGCGGAGCTGCGCGAGGTGCGGGCCCGGGGCTGGGCGCTGACCGACGAGCAGCTCGCGGCCGGGATCCGTTCGGTCGCCGCCCCGCTGCGCGACGGCGAGGGCCGGGTGATCGCCGGGGTCAACGTCAACTGCCACGCCGCGGAGACCTCGCTCGAGACGTTGCTCGAGCACCACCTGCCGCTGCTGCTGCAGACCGCGGGCGACATCAGCGCCGACTTCGCCCGCCTCGCCGCCGTGCCGCACGTGACGGTGCCGGCGTCGGCTTGACCGCCACTCCGCCGGCGGGCCACGATCGTCAGGCGGACAGTCGTCCGTATCGCGATTCGATCTGGAGGATCGATGACGGATCCCGGAACGGGCGGGCCCCTGGCGGGCGTCCTCGTGGCCGACTTCTCCCGCGTCCTGGCCGGTCCGTACGCGACGATGCTGCTGGCCGACATGGGCGCCGACGTCGTGAAGGTCGAGGGCCCCGCCGGGGACGACACCCGGACCTGGAGCCCGCCCGAGCGCGACGGCGAGGCCACCTACTACCTCGGCATCAACCGCGGGAAGCGCTCCATCGCGCTCGACCTGCGCGACGAGGGCGACCGCGCGGCCGCCGCGGAGCTGGCGCGGCGCGCCGACGTCGTGGTCGAGAACCTGCGTCCCGGGGGGATGGCCCGCTTCGGGCTGGACTTCGACACCGTCGCCGCGACCAACCCGGGCGTCGTCTACGCCTCGATCTCCGGGTTCGGCTCCGGCGCCGGCGCGCACGTGCCCGGCTACGACCTCATGGTGCAGGCCGTGTCGGGGCTGATGAGCCTGACCGGCGACCCGGACGGGCCGCCGTACCGGGCGGGGATCTCGGTGTTCGACGTGATGGCGGGCAACCACGCCGCGATCGGCGTGCTCGCCGCCCTGCGCCACCGCGACCGGACGGGGCAGGGCCAGCACGTCGAGGTCAACCTGCTGTCCTCCGCGCTGACCGGGCTGGTCAACCACAGCGCGGCCTGGGTCGCGGCGGGCACCGTGCCCTACCGGATGGGCAACGCGCACCCCTCGGTGTTCCCCTACGAGCCGATGCCCACCGCCGACGACGACCTGATCGTCGCCGCCGGCAACGACGGCCAGTTCCGCAAGCTGTGCGCGGTGCTCGGCGTCCCCGAGCTCGCCGACGACGAGCGCTTCGCCCGCAACGCCGACCGCACGGTGCACCGCGCGGAGCTGCGCCCGCTGCTCGTCGAGCGGCTCGCGGGCCGCGGTGCGGTCGAGTGGTTCGAGCTGCTCACCGAGGCGGGCGTGCCGTCCGGGCCGATCCAGACCATCGACGGCGGGTTCGCCATGGCCGAGCGGTTCGGGCTCGACCCGGTCGTCACCGTCGGCGAGGGCGGGCGCGCCGTGCCCACCACCCGGCACCCGGTGCGGTTCTCCGCCACCCCCGCCGTCTACCGGCTCCCCCCGCCGCAGCTCGACGAGCACGGCGCCGACCTGCGGAAGTGGCTCGACTCATGACCTATCCGACCGCGCTGGGCGCGTCCAGCCGCGACACCATCACCCTGCTCGGCCACGACCTCGCGCGCGACGTGATGGGCGAGGTCGGGTTCGGCGAGCTCGCGTTCTGGCTCGCCACCCAGCGCCGTCCCACCCCGGGGCAGACCCGGGTGTTCGAGGCGGTGCTCGCCGCGCTCGCCGACCACGGCTTCACCCCCACCGCGATCGTCACCCGGCTCACCCACCTGTCCGCGCCGGACTCGGTGCAGGGCGCGCTGGCCGCCGGGCTGCTCGGCGGCGGGTCGCGCTTCCTGGGCGTCACCGAGGACTGCGGCCGGTTCCTGCACGAGCACCTGCCCGCCGAGCACCCCGCAGACGACGCCGGCTGGGACGCCGTCGCCCTCGACGTCGTGACCGCGCAGCGCGCCGCGCGGCGCTTCGTCCCCGGGCTCGGCCACCACGTGCACAAGGACGGCGACCCGCGTACCCCGAGACTGTTCGCGATCGCGGCGGACGAGGGGCAGCTCGGGCCGCACCTGCAGCTGTTCGCCGCGATCGGCCGCGTCCACCCGCAGGTGCTGGGCCGGACGCTGCCGCTCAACGGCGCCGGGGTCTGCGGCGCCGCGCTGGCCGACCTGGGCCTGCCGTTGGAGCTGCTGCGCGGCTTCGCGCTGCTCGCCCGCACCGCCGGGCTGATCGGGCAGCTCGCGGAGGAGCTGCGCAACCCCGTCGCGAACGAGATCTTCCTGTCGGTGGACCTGCACAACCGGTCCGTCGAGCCGACGCCCTACTCACCGGAGGAGCAGCAGTGACAGGAACGACGACAGGAACGACGACAGGAACGACGCAACCGGTCACGGTCACCGAGGACACGATCACCGACGCCGCCGTCGCGCGGTGGGCCACCGCGCACGACCCGCGCACCGCGGAGCTGCTGACCGCGCTGGTGCGCCACCTGCACGACTTCGCGCGCGAGACCCGCCTCACCGAGGACGAGTGGATGGCCGCGGTGCGCTGGCTGACCGCCACCGGGCAGATCTCCGACGACAAGCGCGAGGAGTTCATCCTCGCCTCCGACGTGCTGGGCCTGTCGATGCTCGTCGTGCAGCAGAACCACCGTCTCGACCCGGCCGCGACGCCGGCGACGGTGCTCGGCCCGTTCCACATCGACGGCTCGCCGGAGCTGGGGTCCGGCGCCGACATGTCCGACGGCCTGCCCGGCGAGCCGCTCTGGGTGCACGGCACGGTGACCGCCCTGGACGGCTCCCCGGTGCCCGGCGCCGTCCTCGACGTGTGGCAGTCCGACGCGGACGGCACCTACGAGGCCCAGCTCGACGTCGACGAGGCCCGGCTGCGCGCGAAGTACACCACCGACGACCAGGGCCGCTACTGCCTGCGCACCATCGCCCCGCTCGGCTACGCCATCCCGACGGACGGCCCGGTCGGCGAGCTGATCGGGCGCACCGACATCAGCCACATGCGGCCGGCGCACATCCACTTCCTGCTGGCGGTGCCCGGGTTCGAGCCGCTGATCACCCACCTGTTCCGGGAGGGCACCGAGTACCTCGACTCCGACGTCGTGTTCGGCGTCAAGCGCGAGCTGGTCGTCGGCTTCACCCGCCACGAGCCCGGACCCACCCCGGACGGCGGCCACTGCGGGACGCCGTGGCTGGAGGCCCGCTACGACTTCGTGCTGCAGCCGGCCGGGTAGTGCGCGCCCTGCGGGTGCACACCGCCGGCGCGGCGCCGTCGGTCGTGGAGGTCCCCGAGCCCGACGCCGGCGACCGGGTGCGGGTCACGGTGCTCGCCGCCCCGATCACCCCGCTGGACCTGCTGTGCGCGGGCGGACGGTCCTACTTCGGGGTGCCCGCGACGCCGTACGTGCCCGGTGTCGCGGGCGTGGGCCTGGCCGGTGGGCGCCCGGTGTGGTTCCCGACCCCGGCCGGGACCGCGCCCGGCGACGGCAGCATGGCCGCCGTCGCGGCGGTGCCCGCCGAGGACCTGGTCGCGCTGCCCGCGGGCGCCGACCCGGTCGCCGTCGCGGCGGCCGGACTGTCCGCGGTCGCCGCCGCCGGGGCGCTGGACACCGGCGGGCTCGCCGCGGGGGAGACGGTGGTCGTGCTCGGCGCCGGCGGGGTCGTGGGCCAGGCCGCGGTACAGCTCGCCCGCCTGCGCGGCGCCGGCCGGGTGGTCGCCGCGGCCCGCTCCGCCGGGGCACGGGCACGTGCCCGTGCGGCGGGCGCCGACGCCGTCGTCGCGATCACCGCTGACCCGGCGGCGCTGACCGCGGCGCTGCTCGACGCGGGCGGACCGGCCGACCTCGTCGTCGACCCGCTCTACGGTGAGCCCGCCGCCGCGGCCGCCCGCGCGCTGCGCGACGGCGGCCGGCTGGTCAACCTGGGCTCCTCGGCGGGGGAGCGGACGTCGCTGGACTCCGGCACGCTGCGCAGCCGTTCGCTGCGGGTCCTCGGCTACACCAACGCGGCCCTGACCCGCGACGAGCGGGCCGCGCACCTGGTCGCGGTCGCCCGCGCGGTCGTCGACGGGGCCCTGCGGGTCGACCACGAGAGCGTCGCGCTGGCCGACGGCGCCGCGGCCTGGGCGCGCCAGGCCGCCGGACGGGCGCGGGGCCGGATCGTGCTCGTCCCCTGACCGGGCCGGGCACCGGGCCGCCGCGCGGGCGCTCAGTGCCGGGCCGCGACCAGGGCCGCGAGGCCGGTCGTCACCGGGACCGCGGCGACCAGCCCGATGCTGCCCACGAGCGTCCGGACGATCTCGGTCGCCACGTCCTGGCTGGTCAGCACCTGCCCCACCCCGCCCGCCGCGACGGTGAACAGCAGCAGCAACGGCAGGGCGGCGCCGGCGTAGGCCAGCACGAGGGTGTTCACCGCCGACGCGACGTGGTCGCGCCCGATCCGCATGCCGGCCGCGAACAGCTCGCGCACACCGAGATCGGGGTTGGCCGCGCCCAGCTCCCACACCGCCGACGCCTGGGTGACGGTGACGTCGTCGAGCGCCCCGAGCGCGCCGATCACCAGCCCGGCGAGCACCAGCCCGCGCGGGTCGATCGGGACGCCCGGGCCGAGCGTGCCGATCAGGCTGGCCGTGGTGTCGTCGAGGCCGGTGAGCCGCGACGCCGCCGTGAACAGGTAGCCCAGCACACCGATCAGGGCCAGCGACGCCAGCGTGCCGAGCACCGCGCAGGACGTGCGCGCGGTGAACCCGTGGGTCAGGTACAGCACCACGAACATGATCAGGCAGGCGCCGGTCACCGCGACGGCCAGCGGCGGGCCGCCGGACAGGATCGCCGGCAGCACGAACAGCAGCAGGATCACGAAGCTCAGCGCCAGGCTCACCAGCGCCGCGAACCCGCTGAGCCGCCCCAGGACGACGACCGCGAGCGCGAAGACCACCGCCAGCCACACCAGCGGTGCGCCGCGCTGGAAGTCGACGATCTGGTACGCGCCGGCGTCGTCGGGGTCGGCGCCCGACCAGGCCAGCGTCACCGGGTCGCCCACCGCGAACCGGGGCGTCGACGGCTCGTCCGGCACGAGCTGGACCAGGTCGCGGCCGGCGCGCGGGCCGTCGGACAGCGCGACGGTCACCCCGGTGCACCGGCGGTCCCCGGAGCCGGGGGAGCAGTCGGCGACCTGCGTCGCGGTGACGGTGCCGTGCACCTGGCGGGTCGGCGGGACGTCCGGGGTCGGGGTGGGGCCGGGCCACAGCAGCACCACCCCGGCCAGCGTCGCGAGCGCGCACGGGACCAGCAGGGCGACGAGCAGGTTCCGGACGCGGCGCCCGGCCGGGGTGGCGGCGCCGTGCCCGTGCCCGTGCCCGTGGCCGTGCCCACCGCCACCGTCGCCGCCGGGGGACGGCGGCCGCGCACGGCCCCGCCGGGTGCGGCGCGGTCCCGTGGTGGCGTCCGGCGCGTCCTGCGGGGGGCCGGTGGGGGTGCCCAGGTCGGTCTCGCCCGGGCAGTCGCCCCAGCCGCCGGGGTGGCCCGGGTGGACGGCGTCGTCGCGCCGGTCGGTGGGGTCGGGCCGGTCCCGGGCCTGCTCCCGGCGCTCGGCCCGCCGGCGGGCAGCGGTCCCCTCCCCGGTCCGCTCCCCGGTCCGCTCCCCGGTCCGCGGCACCGGGGCCGGACGACCGACGGCTGCGGGCCGGCCCTCGGGGGCGCCGCCCCGGCCGGCGCGGTGGGCGGCGGGGGACCGGCCCGTCGGCGGGCCGGCCGGTCCGGTGGCCGGTCCGGTGGCCGGCGCCGTGGTCGGTGCGCCTGCCCGTGCCGTGGGCGGCGCGGGGGGCGGCGGGCCGGCCGGTGGGGTGCCGTGCGGTCCGCGCAGGTGCGGGGGCCCGGGCGTCCGGTGCCCGCCGGTGCGGGCGTCGTCGGCCCGACCGGCGGCCGGCCCGCCCCGGGGCCCTCCGGCCGCAGGGGGCTCCGCGCGGTCGTCCGGCCGGTCCTGCGCCCCCGGCCGGTCCTCGGCGCGCCGTCGCCCGCCGGTGCGGGGGACGGCGCGGCGCCCGCCGGTCGGGGCGGCGGGATCGCGCGGGTCGGGCGGGTACGGCACCCCCGCATCCTCGCAAACGATCTTGCCTGTCCGGCTCGCCGTTCGCCGGGACGCGACCGCCCGGCGACGACCGGTTGCCCGGGCATCGAACCCATGTTCGAATGACGGGGTGCGGTGGAGCGGACAGCAGGTAGGTGCGGACGGGATCGGCGGCGCCGCGGCGCTGCCCGGCATGCAGGGGCTGCTGCGCTCGGTGCGCACGCCCGAGTTCGCGGGCGCGGTCTTCCACGAGGTCGAGGCGCGGTCGGCGCTGAATCGGGTGCCGTCGTCGTCGCCGGTGCCCTTCGGGTGGACGCTCAACCCGTACCGCGGCTGCTCCCACGCCTGCACGTACTGCCTCGCGGGCGAGACCCCGGTCCTCACCGCCGACGGGCGCTCCCGCCCGATCGCCGCGCTGCGCCCCGGTGACGAGGTCGTCGGCACCGTCACCGACGGGCGGGGCCGGCGGCGCTTCGTCCGCACCCCGGTGCTCGCGCACTGGTCGACCCGGCGCCGCGCCCAGGAGGTGTCCCTCGACGACGGCACGGTGCTGGTCACCTCCGCCGAGCACCGCTTCCTCACCACCGACGGCTGGGCCCACGTCCGGCCGGGCCGCTGCCGTGCCTCGGCCGCACGCCCGCACCTGCGGCCCGGCGCCGCCCTGGTCGGACCCGGGGCGGCCGCGATGCCCGGGCACGGCCCACGGCCCGCCGGCTGGGCCGAGGGGTGGCTCTGCGGGCTCGTCCGGGCCGACGCGGTGCGCGGCCGCGTGCGGGCCGAGCCGTTCCCGACCGGCTGGGTCGAGATGGAGGCGCTCGCCCGTGCCCACCACCTGCTGACCGTGGCCCGGCCGGTCGGCGCCGGTGCCCGGCCCGCGGTCACCGGTGTCCCGGGGGCGGCCGGTGTCCCCGGGCCGGCCGGTGTCCCCGGTGCGGCCGCGTCGCCCGCGGCGTGGCCCGAGCGGCCCGGCCCGGGCTGGTCGGCGGGCTTCGTCGGCGGGATCGTCGACGCGTGCGGCGAGGTCGGCGCGGGCGTGCTGCGGATCGTCCCCGGCTGCGAGGAGCTCGCCCGCGCCTGCGTCGCCGCCCTGCGCCGGCTCGGGTTCCGGGTCGCCTCCGAGCCGTCGGCGCGGCCCGGTGTGCGGGCGCTGCGGGTGCTGGGCGGGGCCGCCGAGCAGCTGCGCCTGGTCGCCGTCACCGACCCGGCGGTGGCCCGGGTGCGCGACGTCGGGGGCGCCCGCGTCGAGGAACCGCCCGCCGGGGCGCCGCGCGTGCTGTCGGTGCGCGACACCGGCACGATCCGGCCGATGTTCGACATCACCACCGGCACCGGGGACTTCGTCGCCGCCGGGGTGGTCAGCCACAACTGCTTCGCCCGCAACACCCACACCTACCTGGACCTCGACGCGGGCGCGGACTTCGACTCGCAGATCGTGGTGAAGGTGAACGTCGCGCGGGTCCTGGAGCGCGAGCTGGCCCGGCCGTCGTGGCGGCGCGAGCACGTCGCGATGGGCACCAACACCGACCCCTACCAGCGCGCGGAGGGCCGCTACCGGCTGATGCCGGGCGTGATCGGCGCGCTGGCCCGCTCGGGCACGCCGTTCTCGGTGCTCACCAAGGGCACCGTCCTGACCCGTGACCTGCCCGACCTCGCCGCCGCGCACCGCGACGTCCGGGTCGGGACGGGGGTGTCGGTCGCGCTGCTCGACCGGGAGCTGCAGGCCCGGCTGGAACCCGGGACGCCGAGCCCGCGGGCCCGGCTCGACCTCGTCCGGCGGATCACCGACGCCGGGCTGCCCTGCGGGGTGATGCTCGCCCCGGTGCTGCCCTGGCTCACCGACTCCGAGGAGGCGCTCGACGCGCTGCTGGCCGAGGTGGCCGCCGCCGGGGCCGCGCGCGCCACGGTGCTGGCCCTGCACCTGCGGCCCGGCACCCGGGAGTGGTTCCTGGCCTGGCTCGGCCGCGAGTACCCGGACCTGGTGGAGCGCTACGCCCGGCTCTACCGCGGCGGGGCGTACGCCGGCCGCGGGTACCGGGAGGCGCTGGCCCGCCGCGTCGCACCGCTGCTGGCCCGGCACGGGCTGGACCGCCCGGAACCGAACCCGCGCGACCCGGGACGGACCCGGCAGCAGGCGCCGCCGCCCGCCGCCCCCGGCCCGGCCGGCGGGCAGCTGAGCCTGCTGTGAGTACCCGCCGGAAACCTGCTCGCGGGTGCCCGGGGGGCTGCGGATAGCCTTGTCCGCCGTGATGCGAACCCACCCCGTCGGCACCCTCCGTGCCGAGCACGCCGGCCAGACCGTGACCCTCGCCGGATGGGTGGCTCGCCGCCGCGATCACGGCGGCGTGATCTTCATCGACCTGCGTGACCGCTCCGGATCGGCGCAGGTCGTGTTCCGCGAGGGCGAGATGGCCGAGCGGGCGCACCGGCTGCGGTCGGAGTTCTGCGTGCAGGTCGTCGGCGAGGTCGTCCGGCGTCCCGAGGGCAACGAGAACCCGGACCTGCCGACCGGCGCCATCGAGGTCACCGTCACCGGGCTGACCGTGCTGTCGGAGTCCGCGCCGCTGCCCTTCCCGGTCGACGAGCACACCGGGGTCGGCGAGGAGATCCGCCTGACCCACCGCTACCTCGACCTGCGCCGCCCCGGCCCCGCCGCGGCGATGAGGCTGCGCAGCGACGTCAGCAAGGCCGCCCGCGACGTCCTGGCCGGCGAGGACTTCATCGAGGTCGAGACGCCGACCCTGACCCGCTCGACGCCCGAGGGCGCGCGCGACTTCCTCGTGCCCGCCCGGCTGCGCCCCGGCTCCTGGTACGCGCTGCCGCAGAGCCCGCAGCTGTTCAAGCAGCTGCTCATGGTCGGCGGGCTCGAGCGGTACTACCAGATCGCGCGCTGCTACCGCGACGAGGACTTCCGCGCCGACCGTCAGCCGGAGTTCACCCAGCTCGACATCGAGATGAGCTTCGTCGAGCAGGACGACGTCATCGCGCTCGCGGAGAAGGTGCTCGTCGCGCTCTGGCGCCTGGTCGGCCACGAGATCGAGACCCCGATCCGGCGGATGCCCTACGCCGAGGCGATGGCCCGCTACGGCTCGGACAAGCCCGACCTGCGCTTCGACATCGAGCTGACCGAGCTCACGTCCTACTTCGCCGGCACCGGCTTCCGCGTCTTCCAGAACCCCTACGTCGGCGCCGTCGTCATGCCCGGTGGGGCCTCCCAGCCCCGCAAGGTGCTCGACGGCTGGCAGGAGTGGGCCAAGCAGCGCGGCGCCCGCGGGCTGGCCTACGTGCTCATCGGCGAGGACGGCCGGGTCGACGAGCGCGGACCGGTCGTCAAGAACCTGTCCGAGACCGAGCGCGCCGGGCTGGCCGAGGCCGTCGGCGCGAACCCCGGCGACTGCATCTTCTTCGCCGCCGGCACACCGTCGGAGGCCCGCGCCCTGCTCGGCGCCGCCCGCGGCGAGATCGCGCGGCGCACCGGCGCGATCGACGAGTCCGCCTGGTCGTTCGTCTGGATCGTCGACGCGCCGCTGTTCGAGTCGGCCGCCGACACCGACGACGTCGCCGTCGGCGCGGGCGCGTGGACCGCGCTGCACCACGCGTTCACCTCGCCCACCCCGGAGTGGATCGACACCTTCGAGAAGGACCCGGGCAACGCACTGGCCTACGCCTACGACATCGTCTGCAACGGCAACGAGATCGGCGGCGGCTCGATCCGTATCCACTCCGCCGAGGTGCAGAAGCGCGTCTTCGAGGTCATGGGCCTGACCGAGGACGAGGCGCAGGAGAAGTTCGGCTTCCTGCTCGACGCCTTCGCCTACGGCCCGCCGCCGCACGGCGGCATCGCCTTCGGCTGGGACCGGATCACCGCGCTGCTCGCCGGCGTCGACTCGATCCGCGAGGTCATCGCCTTCCCGAAGACCGGCGGCGGGTTCGACCCGCTGACCAGCGCGCCCGCGCCGATCACCGCCGCCCAGCGCAAGGAGGCCGGCGTCGACGCGAAGCCGGCCGCCGCCGCGCCCGGCGGCGCCGCGCCCGGGAAGCCGGCCACCACCGGCGGCGGTGCGCCGGAGAAGCCCGGCCCGGCCGCGTAGCGGTGCTGCACCTGCGCGTGGTCTGCCCGCAGGGGCGGACCGCCGACGTCACCGGGGTGCTGCGCGACGAGCCCGGGGTGGCCCACCTGGTGGTCCACCCCGGCGTCGCGGTGCACCCGGCCGGCGACCTCGTGGAGGCCGACGTGGCCCGCGAGTGCGCCGACGACCTGCTCGGCCGGCTCGCCGACCTCGGCATCGACCACGACGGCGGCATCACCCTCGAACAGCTCGACACCGTGCTGTCCGACCGGGCCGACGCCGCCGAGGAGGCCGCCCCCGGCGACGGCGCCGACGCCGTCGTCTGGGACGAGCTCATCAACCGGACCGGCGAGGAGTCGCGGCTGTCGCTGAGCTTCCTCACCTTCCTCACGATCGCCTGCCTGCTCGCCGCGATCGGCGCCGTCACCGACTCCCCGGTGACCGTGGTCGGGGCGATGGTGCTCGGGCCGGAGTTCGGGCCGATGGCGGCCGTCGCGGTCGGGCTCGTCCTGCGCCGCCGTGACCTCGTCACCCGCGGGGCGGTCGCGCTCGCGGCCGGGTTCCCGCTCGCGATGCTGGTCACCGCCCTCGCCACCCTGCTGTTCGACGCGGCGGGCTGGCTCACCGCCGACGCGCTCGACGCGCTGGACCAGGTCGACTTCATCTACGAGGTGGGGCCGTTCTCGCTGCTCGTCGCGCTGCTCGCCGGTGCCGCCGGGATGCTGTCGCTCACCTCGGCGAAGTCCTCGGTGCTGGTGGGCGTGTTCATCTCGGTCACCACCGTGCCCGCGGCCGCGTTCGCCTCGGTCGCGGCGATCGAGGGACGCTGGTCGGAGGCCGGGCAGTCGGTGCTGCAGCTGGGCGTGAACGTCGTCGGGGTCGTCGTCGCGGCCGCGCTCGTGCTGCTGCTGGCGCGGTCGCGGTCGCGTCGTCGGGGCGCGGACCGGGCGCTCTCCGACGGGTAGGGTCGCGGGCGATGAGCGATCGGCAGGCGACTCCGGGCGCGGTCGTGGCGGTCGCCGGGGCCGCCCGGCTGCTGTCGCGGCGGGCCGGGTCGGAGGTGGAGCTCTTCGAGCCGGAGGACCTCGGCGGCAGCGGCCGCTCCGTCGTCGCCCGGGCCCGGATGGCGCAGAACCCGTTCTCCGACCGGCGCAGCGTGGTGGTCAAGCACTACGCGCCGCCGGAGCCCGGCACCGACCCGGCGACCGACCCGTTCCGCTACGAGGTCGCGTCCTGCCAGCTGTTCACGGCGCTGCCGACCGACGTCCGGCCCAGCCCGGTGATCATCGCCCACGACCCCGACCAGCGGCTGCTCGTGCTGGAGGACCTGGGCCGCAGCCTGACGCTGGCCGACAAGCTCTTCGCCCCCGACCCCGCCGGCGCCCGCTCCTGCCTGCTCGGCTGGGCCCGCGGGCTCGGCCGCATGCAGGCCGCCACCGCCGGGCGCGAGGGCGACTTCGGTGCGCTGCTGCGGCGGCTGGGGGAGCGGGCCCGCCGCGACCCGATCGCCGACCAGGCCCGTGCCGCGCTCGCCGGGCTGCCCCGGCTGCTCGGCGAGACCCTCGGCGTCGAGGTGGGGGAGCTGGCCGCGCTGGAGGCGCACGGTGGGGTGCGCCTGCTCGGCGGCACCGGGTTCCGGGCGTTCAGCCCGTCCGACACCTGCCCGGACAACAACCTGGTCACCAGCCGCGGGGTCCGGTTCGTCGACTTCGAGTGGGGCTGCTTCCGCGACGTCGTCCTCGACGCCGCCTACGTGCGCGTCCCGTTCCCGGCCTGCTCGTCGAGCTTCGCGCTGCCCGACGCCGTCGCCGCGGCCATGCTCGACGCCTGGCGCGCCGAGGTGGCACCGGTGTGGCCCGAGCTCGACGACCCGGAGGTCCTGGAGTCCCGCCTCGCCGACGCACAGCTGCTGTGGGTGTGGTGGTCGACCTGGATGCTGCTGCCGCGGGTGCAGCGCCGCGACGGCCCCATCGGGCCCGACGCGGGGCGCTCGCCGCGGATCTCGACCGCGCTGCGCCACTACTGGCGACGCCTGCACGACACCGCCGCGGCGAGCGCCCGGCCCGCGACCGCGGCGCTGGCCGACGCCGTCGTCGCGGCCCTGGACGCGCGGTTCCCCGACGCACCCTCGACGCTGCCGGTGTTCCCCGCGTTCCGGGGCGGCGCGGGCTGAGCGGCGTCCCCGAGAGTTCCCGTACCGGTACGGGAGCCGTCACCGGGGGCACACGGGCGCGGCCACCACGGCGGGCGACGGTGGGGTCGTGCGCCCGACGACCGCGTCCCGTCCCGTCGCCGACCCCGTCCGCCGGCGGGTCCGCCACCTCGTGCTGCTGGGGGACTCGACCGCCGTCGGTCTCGGCGACCCGGTGCCCGGGGGCGGCTGGCGCGGGTTCGGCCCGCTGCTGCGCGACGCCCTCGGCGACCCCCGCCGCCCCGGTCCGGTCCTGCTGTCCAACCACGCCCGCACCGGCGCCCGGATGGCCGACGTGCGGGTGCACCAGCTGCCCGCGGTGACCGGCCGGCCCGACGTCGTCGTGCTGTGCGCCGGGATGAACGACACGCTGCGTTCGGACTTCGACCCCCGCGCCCTGCGCCGCGACGCCGCCGCGGTGCTGGAGCCGCTGCTCGGTGGCGGGACGACCGTGCTGCTGCTGCGCTTCCACGACCACACCCGGATGTGGCCGCTGCCCGGCCCGCTGCAGCGCGCACTGGCCGGGCGGATCGCCGCGCTCAACGCGGCCGTCGACGGCGCGGTCGCCGACGCCGTCGCGCGGACCGGGCGGGCGTGCGTCGGCGTGCTCGACCTCGACTCGGCGGGCAGCTACGACCCGGCCGCGTGGAGCGTCGACCGGCTGCACCCCTCCGAGCTCGGGCACCGGCTGCTCGCCCGCGGCTTCGCCGCGCTGCTCGCCGACGCCGGGTTCGCCGTGCCCGCCGAGGTCGGGCTCGACGCCGCCGGCGGCCGCGAGACCACCGCCTGGCAGCGCGGCGCCTGGCTGGTGGTGCAGGGCGTCCCGTGGCTGGTGCGCCGCGGCCGCGACCTCGGGCCGGTCATGGTGCGCGGGCTCGTCGACGGCGCCCGGACCCGCCGGGCCGCCGCCTGAGCACCCGCCCGGGGTCACAGCCGTCGCAGGAAGTTCCCGATCCGCTCCACGGCCAGCTCCAGCTGCGGCAGGGCCGTCGCGTAGGAGCAGCGGACGTGCCCCTCGCCGGACGGGCCGAACACGCTGCCCGGCACGACCGCGACCGACTCCTCGCGCAGCAGCCGCTCGGCGAAGGTCTCCGCGTCGAGCCCGGAGGCGCGGATCGAGGGGAACGCGTAGAACGCCCCGGCCGGCTCCGGGCAGTCCAGCCCGGCCTCGCGCAGGCCCTTCACGAACACCCGGCGGCGACGGTCGTAGTCGGCGACCATCTCGGCCACGTCGCCCTCGGCGCTGGTCAGGGCCTCGACCGCGGCGATCTGGGACACGTGCGGGGCGCACAGCATCGTGTACTGGTGCACCCGCAGGCACAGCTCGGCGATCGGCTGCGGCGCGGCGAGCCAGCCGACCCGCCAGCCGGTCATCGCCTGGGCCTTGGAGAACCCGCCGAGCACGACGGTCCGCTCCCGCGCGCCCGGGACCGCGCCCAGGCAGGTGTGGGCGCCGGTGTAGGTGAGCCGGTCGTAGATCTCGTCGGAGAGCAGGTAGAGGTCGTGCCGCTCGGCGAGCGCGACGAGCTCGCGCAGCACCTCCGGCGGCTGCACCGCGCCGGTGGGGTTCGCCGGGGAGCCGATGAGGATCGCCTTCGTCCGCGGGGTCACCGCGGCCTCGACGGCGGCGATGTCGATGGCGAACCCGTCCTCGGCACGGGTCGGCACCCCGACCGGCACGCCGCCCGCGAACGCCACGCACGGCTGGTAGGCGACGTAGCAGGGCTCCGGGACGATGACCTCCTCGCCGGGGTTGAGCAGCACCCGGAACGCGAGGTCCAGCCCCTCGGAGACCCCGGTCGTCACCAGGCACTCGGTGGCGGGGTCGTAGTGGGCGTCGTAGCGCGACGCGAGGTCCGCGCACACCAGCTCGCGCAGCCGCGGCAGACCCGCGTTGCCGGTGTAGGTCGTGTAGCCGTGCTCCAGGGCGTAGATCCCGGCCTCGCGGATGCGCCACGGTGTCACGAAGTCGGGTTCGCCGACGCCGAGTGAGATGACGTCGTCCATCTCGGCCGCGATGTCGAAGAACCGCCGGATCCCCGACGGCGGGATCGCCGAGATCGTCTCGTTCAGCGGCTTCACGGGGTCACCGGGAGGCGGTGGTCGGGCTCGGGCTCGGCGAAGGAGTCGCCGTCGCGCTTGTGGGTGGCGAGCACGAAGTGGGTGGCGGTGGAGCGCACCCGGTCGATCGTGGACAGCTTCTGGGACACGAAGTCGCTGACGGCGCGGATGTCGGGCCCCACGACCGTGCAGCGCAGGTCGTGCCCGCCGGAGACGAGGTAGCAGTCGCGGACCTCGTCGAAGCGGGAGATCCGGGCGGCGACGTCGTCGAACCCGACCCCGCGGGCGGGTGCGACGGCGACGTCGATGAACGCCGTGACCTGCGCCCCGGCGCGGCCGGCGCCGGGCTGGTCGCCGACACCGTCCTCGTAGCGGGCCCAGTCCACGACGGCCTTGTGCCGGCGGATCACCCCGGAGCGTTCCCACTCCGCGATCCGGGCGTCGACCTCGTCCCGGGGCAGACCCAGCATGGTGGCGACGGTGTCGTGGCTCAACGACGCGTCGCGTTCGAGCAACTCGAGGATCTCGCGCACGGCGTGACCCTACGTCGGTCCTCCGCCGCCGCGCCGCGGGCCGCGCGGACGGGCGTGGCCGGGTCAGGCCGCCCGGGGGACCGGTGCGGCGCCCGGGGCGCGGGCGACGACCCCGAGCCGGGCCGGGTCGAGCAGGCCGCACTCGAGGTCGACGAGGTGTGCCCGGGTGCACGGTCCGCACACGTGAACGGTGCCGGCGGGTCCGTGGTGGCTGCTCCAGGCGAGCCCGCGGGCGTCGGCCGGGGTGCGGGGACGGGCGCAGAGGGGGCAGGCGGGGATCGTGTCCATGCCCGACGAGCGTGCCGTGCCGGTGTTGCGCGCCGATGACTCCGCGCGTCGGCGGCGTTGCGTTCCGGCGACGATCCGGGGTCACCGGCGATCACGGTGTGGCCCCACCCGGTCACGAATGGGCGCCGAGCCGGTGAATTCGCCACCACCGGCCCCCGGCCGTGACTAGGGTCCGCGCGCATGAGCAGCAACGAACCGCCGCGGGGGGACGATCCGCAGGGCGGGACCGGGCAGCACCCGGCGTCCGGCGACGCTGGGGCCCCCGACGACGCGACCCGGCGGACCGGGGACGTCGAACGGGCCGGCGACACCGGGACGCCGTCACCCGGCGGCACCCCGACGTCGTCCGAGGCGACCCACCAGTTCGAGGCGGGAGCCCAGGACCCGGGCCGCCGGCAGTACGGCCAGGACCAGCAGTACGGCTCGCAGCCCGGCGCGGGACAGCAGGGCGGTCAGCAGTACGGCGGCCAGCAGTACGGCGGTCCGCAGTACGGCGGCCAGCAGTACGGCGGTCCGCAGTACGGCGGCCAGCAGCCGGGCGGTCAGCAGTACGGGGGCCCGCAGTACGGCGGCCAGCAGTACGGCGGTCCGCAGTACGGCGCGCAGCAGCCGGGCGGTCAGCAGTACGGGGACCAGCAGTACGGGGACCAGCAGTACGGGGACCAGCAGTACGGGGACCAGCAGTACGGGGACCAGCAGTACGGGGGCCCGCAGTACGGGGCACCGCAGGGGGGCCCGCAGTACGGCGCCCAGCAGTACGGCGCCCAGCAGTACCCGGGCCAGCCCTACGGCGGCGCCCCCCAGGGCGCCTACGGTGCGCCCGCCTACCCCGGCGGCGGCGCCCCGCCGCCGGGCGGCACCTCGCCCGACCCGCTGGTGCCGTTCTCCTTCGGCGACTGGTTCTCCAAGGTCCTCGCGGGCACCCGGCGCAGCTGGAAGCCGCTGCTCGCGATCCAGGGGATCCTCTTCGGCGTCCTGGTCGTGCTCGGCCTGGTGATGGGCGCCGTCGTCGGGGCGGCGGTCCTGAACATCATCGGCTCGGTCGTCAACGGCCGGTTCGGGTTCGGCTCGATCGTCGGCGTCGTCATCGCCTACATCGTGTTCCTGATCGCCGCCGTGGTGCTCGGCGCGACCGCGCAGGCCGCCTCGCAGTTCGTCGTGGTCCGCGACGCGGCCGGGCGCCCCTACACCGCCCGTCAGGCGTTCCTGTTCGCACGCAGCCGGGCGCTGCCGCTGATCGGCTGGTCGCTGCTGCTGGGGCTGCTGTTCGGGGTCGTCTACCTGGTCGGCATCGCCATGGTCGCCTCGGAGTCGGCGATCCTGACGATCCTCGGCGTGCTCGTGGTGCTGGCGGTGTTCCTGTACTTCGGCACCGTCACCTTCGCCGCGTTCGGCGGCACCGTCGTCATCGAGCGCGGTGGCATCGGGCGGATGTTCGCCCTGGTCAACCCCCGGTTCCTGCCGGTGCTGGGCCGGATGGCGACGCTGACCGTGGTGCTCGGGCTCGTCGTGCTGGTCGCGGTGGGGATCGTCGTCGCGCTGTTCTCCTCCGAGAGCGCGGTGCTGGCGGTGATCGGCGGCCTGCTCTACCTCGCGGTGATCATCGCGATCTCGCTGGTCAGCACGGTCGCCTCGGTCGTCACCTACGCCGAGTGCCGCTTCCAGGAGCACAACCCGGTGCACACGCCCGTCCTCGCCGACGAGATCGACCGGGCCTGACCGCCCGGACCCCCGGGGCCGGTGTCCTGGCAGGCTGGGACGGATGAGCACCGACGGCCTGTTCGACATCGACCCCGGGGGCGGCGACGGCCCGGACGACGCGGACACCCCGCGCCCGGACGCGCCGCTCGCCGCGCGGATGCGCCCGCGCAGCCTCGACGAGGTCGTCGGGCAGGCCGACCTGCTCACGCCCGGTGCCCCGCTGCGCCGCCTGCTCGACGGCGGCGCCGCCGCCTCGGTGCTGCTCTACGGCCCGCCCGGCACCGGCAAGACCACCCTGGCCCGGCTCATGGCGGGCGCCGGTGGCGGGGACCGCCACTTCGTCGCGCTGTCCGCGCTCTCGGCCGGGGTGAAGGAGCTGCGCGCGGTCATCGAGGACGCGCGGCGCCGCCGCGACCGCAGCGGCACGGGCACCGTGCTGTTCATCGACGAGGTGCACCGCTTCTCCCGCACCCAGCAGGACGCCCTGCTCGGCGCGGTCGAGGACCGGCTGGTGCTGCTCGTCGCGGCCACCACCGAGAACCCGTCGTTCTCCGTGGTGTCCCCGCTGCTGTCGCGCTCGCTGGTGCTGCAGCTGCAGTCCCTCGGCGAGGACGACGTCCGCACCCTGCTGCGCCGCGCCGTCGCCTCCGAGCGGGGCCTGCACGACACCGTCGTGCTCGACCCCGGCGGCGAGGACGCCCTGGTCCGGCTGTCCGCGGGCGACGGCCGCCGCGCCCTGACCGCGCTGGAGGCCGCCGCCGACGGGGTGCTCGGCGCCGGTGGCGACCCGGTGATCGACCTGGCGGCCGTCGAGCGGGCGGTCACCGAGGTCGCCGTGCGCTACGACCGCGCCGGCGACCAGCACTACGACGTCATCAGCGCGTTCATCAAGTCCATCCGCGGCTCCGACCCCGACGCCGCGCTGCACTACCTGGCCCGCATGATCGTCGCCGGGGAGGACGCCCGGTTCATCGCCCGGCGGCTGATGGTGCACGCCTCGGAGGACATCGGGCTGGCCGACCCCACCGCCCTGCCGGCCGCGACGGCCGCCGCGCAGGTCGTCCAGCTCGTCGGGATGCCGGAGGCGCGGATCGCGCTCGCCCAGGTCACGGTGCACCTCGCGACCGCGCCGAAGTCCAACGCGGTGATCACCGCGATCGACGCGGCGATGGCCGACGTGCGCTCCGGCCGGGTCGGCGGGGTGCCGCCGCACCTGCGCGACGGCCACTACGCGGGTGCGCAGAAGCTCGGCAACGCCGTCGGCTACCGCTACCCGCACGACGACCCGGACGGCGTGCTGCGCCAGCAGTACCCGCCCGACGACGTCGTCGGCGTCGACTACTACGCGCCGTCCGGGCGCGGGCACGAGCGCACCCTGGCCGAGCGGCTGCCGAAGCTGCGCCGGGTCGTGCGCGGCACCCGGGACTGACGACCGGACGGAGCGACCCGGCTCAGCCCGTGGTCAGGCTCAGGCCCAGCGCGTCGGTCGCGGTGCCGATCGGGGTGAAGTAGCTGGTGCAGTTGTTCTGCCCGCCCGCGCCGGTGTGCACGCCCTGGGCCTGACCGCTCGCGGTGATGTAGGGCGCGCCCGAGTCGCCCTCCTGGGCGCACGCCGAGACCGAGGTGAGGCCCGACTGGGTCTGGCCGTCGAAGTCCACGGTCATGTCGGTGCGCTCCACCGTCCCGCAGGAGCGGCCGCTGGTGGAGCCGTAGAGGCAGACCGTCGAGCCGACCGGGGCGGTGCGGCTGCCGGTGACCCGCACGCCGGACACGGTGGGGGAGACGGCGCCGGGGTCGACCGCGATCGCGCCGACGTCCACGCCGCGGGCCGCGGTCTCGACGTCCGACCCGATCGTCGAGCCGTCGGAGGTGTACCAGGACGACGAGCCCCGGGTGCAGTGCCCGGCGGTGATCAGCCAGTCCGTGCTGCCGTCGGAGGCGGCGAACCCGGCGGTGCAGCGCCGCGAGCCGTCGGTGATGGTGTCGCCCCCGCCGACGGCGGCCTGCCGGTGCGGGGCCGCCGCGACGCGCTCCACCCGCACCACGGCCGGGTCCAGCCCGCCGGTCAGCGACGCGGCCGCCGCGCCGGCACCGGGCCCGTCCACGACGTCGAGCACGACCTGCTCGGTGCGCGGGTCGACGCCGTAGGCGACGATCCCGGCGGGCATCCCCTGCGCGGTGCGCGCCGCCAGCTCCGCCAGCGTCGCGGCCGGGTCGCGGCGCGGCTCGTCGCGCACGACGGGCGTCGCGCCCAGCGCGCTGAGGGCGGGGGCCGCGGCGGCGTCCCACGTCCCGACCATCAGCCGCCCGTCGGCGACCCAGATCCCGGCCAGCGCCGGACCGGCCGCCTCGGTCACCGCGGGGACGAGCGCCGCCGCGGCGCCCTCGTCGAGCGGCACCGGCAGCACGGGCGCCGCGGTGGCCGGCACGGTCAGCCCGACACCGATCGCGACGGTGCCGAGAGCGGCGAGCAGGAGACGGTGCGGGCGGCGCAGGGGCACGAGCAGTCCTTCGGACGAGCGGAGCGTGACACCCGGCCCAACGACGCTGCTCCGTCCGGGTCACGCCCCGGAACGTCGGTCCCACGCTCCGGTGGCCCCCGACGCCCGACCGGGGCGCAGGTTGCCCCGGACGGGCCCATCGGCCCTACTGTCCGTCGACGTATACCGCAAATTGTGCATGTTGATTGACCCCGAACGGGGGCACCGACAGGGTTGATCGCAGGCCGGGGCACCGCCGAGCGGAGCTGCCGACGCGAGCACACCTCCCGGCCCAGGACGTGCGCGACAGTCGTCGTGCCGGGCGACCGGGCCCGGTGCGGGGGTGCCGGCGCCTGCACGCGGCGAGTGGCCGCGACTGAGGAGAGCTGGACAGATGCACGACGGAACCGCGGTCACCGCACCCGCATCCGAGGACACCGCCCCGGAGGCCGCCCACGCGCCGGCCCGCCCGGCCGCCGACCTGCTCCCGCCGGAGATGCTCGCGGCCGCCGTCGCCGGTGACGGCCGGGCCGTGGCGCTGCTGCTGTCGAAGGTCCACCCGCAGGTGGAGCGGTTCTGCCGGGCGCGCCTCGGCCGCCGCGAGACGATCCTCGGGTCGGCCGACGACGTCGCGCAGGACGTCTGCATGGCGGTGCTCGCCGTGCTGCCCGACTACCAGCCGTCGCACATGTCGTTCCGGGCGTTCGTGTTCGGCATCGCCCGGCACAAGATCGCCGACGCGTTCCGGGCGATGGCCCGCAACCGCTGCGACGCGGTCGAGGAGGTCCCCGAGCGCGTCAGCCGCGAGGAGGACCCGGTGCAGGTCGTGCTCGACGCCGAGCGCAACGACCGCCTCGGCGACCTCATGGGCCTGCTCGGCCCCCGCCAGGTCGAGATCCTCACCCTGCGCATCGCCGTCGGGCTGACCGCCGAGGAGACCGCGGAGACGCTCGGCTCGACCCCCGGCGCCGTGCGGGTCGCCCAGCACCGCGCCCTGCAGCGGCTGCGCCGCGAGCTCGACGACCGCGCCGCCCGCCGGGCCGGCACCCGCCCGGCCGCGCCGGCCCCGCGCCGCCGCCGCCCGGCCGCCGTCGCGGGTGCGGCGGCCGCCGCCGTGCGCCCGGCCGTCGTCCCCGCCGCGGTCGTCCCCGCGCCGCGCAGCCCCCTCGCCGACCGGGACCTCGCGATCGCGGTCTGAACCCCGCGGCCCCGCGACGGCGGGCCGCCCGCCCCGGTCGTCCCCCCGGACCCGGGCGGGCGGACCCGCAGACGGTCGGTGGCGGTGCGCTCGGGCGCGCACCGCCACCGACCTTCGCCGCGGGTCCGGGCCGGCGGAACCCGATCGTGTGCCGGAGTAACCTGGCACGACCGGCCTCGCGAGCGTCCCCGCGCCGCTCGGCCGTACGGTGTCGCCAGCGCGCCCGCGCACCGTCGCCGACCCGTCGCCAGCCGTACCCGTCACGAGAGACCCACCGGTGCAGACCCACGAGATCGTCCGTCGTTTCACCGCCCACTTCGAGAACAACGGCCACACGCCCGTACCCAGCGCGTCGCTGATCCTCGAGGACCCGCAGCTGCTGTTCGTCAACGCGGGCATGGTGCAGTTCAAGCCGTACTTCCTCGGCGACGTCCCCGCGCCGTACCCGCGGGCCACCTCGATCCAGAAGTGCGTGCGCACGCCGGACATCGACGAGGTCGGCAAGACCACCCGGCACACCACGTTCTTCCAGATGGCCGGGAACTTCTCCTTCGGCGACTACTTCAAGCGCGGCGCCATCGAGTTCGCCTGGTCGCTGATCACCCGCAGCCAGGACGAGGGCGGCTACGGCTTCGACCCCGAGATCATCTGGGTCACCGTCTACCACGACGACGACGAGGCCATCGCGCTCTGGAAGGAGATCGCGGGCCTGCCCGAGGAGCGCATCCAGCGCCGCGGCGGCGACGACAACTACTGGGACATGGGCGTGCCCGGTCCCGGCGGCCCGTGCTCGGAGATCTATGTCGACCGCGGCCCCGAGTTCGGCGCCGAGGGCGGCCCGGAGGCCGACGAGGACCGCTACCTCGAGATCTGGAACCTCGTCTTCATGCAGGACGAGCGCGGCGAGCTGTCCCCGAAGAAGGGCCACCCGCCGATCGGCACGCTGCCGCACAAGAACATCGACACCGGCATGGGCGTCGAGCGTGTGGCGTTCCTGCTGCAGGGCGTCAACAACGTCTACGAGACCGACCTGGTCCGCCCGGTGATCGCGAAGGCCGAGGAGCTCTCGGGCCGGCGCTACGGAGACGACGCCGAGGACGACGTCCGCTTCCGCGTCATCGCCGACCACGCCCGCAGCTCGATGATGATCGTCGGCGACGGCGTGACCCCCGGCAACGAGGGCCGCGGCTACGTGCTGCGCCGCCTGCTGCGCCGCATCGTGCGCTCCGCGCGGCTGCTCGGCGTCACCGGCCCGTGCCTCGGCGAGTTCGCCGAGGTCGTGCGCGAGACGATGTCGCCGACCTACCCGGAGCTCACCGCCGACTTCGAGCGGATCTCCGCGGTCATCCGCGCGGAGGAGGACACCTTCCGTGCGACGCTGACCGCGGGCGAGCGGATCTTCTCCGGCGCCGTCGAGTCCGCCCGGGCCCGCGGCGCGAGCGTGCTGCCCGGTGACGAGGCGTTCGCCCTGCACGACACCTACGGCTTCCCGATCGACCTCACCCTGGAGATGGCCGCCGAGGCCGGGCTGACCGTCGACCGCGACCGGTTCACGACGCTGATGGACTCCCAGCGCGCGCGGGCCAAGGCGGACGCGGCCGGGCGCAAGGTCGGCTTCGTCGACGCGTCGGTCTACCGCGCCGTCCTCGACACCCACGGCGCCACCGACTTCACCGGCTACCAGGCCCTGAGCTCGGAGGCCCGGGTCGTCGGGCTGCTGCGCGACGGCGCCACCGTGCCCGCCGCGCACGAGGGCGAGCAGGTCGAGGTGCTGCTCGACCGCACCCCGTTCTACGCCGAGTCCGGCGGCCAGCAGGCCGACACCGGTGTGCTGCGCGGTGCCTCCTTCGAGGTGCGCGTCGACGACGTCCAGTCCCCGGTCGCGGGGCTGCGGGTGCACCGCGGCGTCGTCACCGCGGGCACCGTCACCCTCGACGCCGAGGTCGTCGCCGACGTCGACCGGACCCGCCGCGCGGCGATCTCGCGCGCGCACACCGCCACCCACCTCGTGCACGCCGGTGTCCGCGGTGCGCTCGGTTCCGCCGCCGCCCAGGCCGGGTCGCTCAACGCGCCGGGCCGGCTGCGCTTCGACTTCACCTCCCCGACCGGCGCGGTCCCGCCGGCGGCGCTGGTGGAGATCGAGGAGGAGGTGAACTCGGTCCTGCAGGAGGACCGGGAGATCCAGACCTACGAGACGAGCATCGACGAGGCCCGCACGCTCGGCGCGATGATGCTGTTCGGCGAGAAGTACGGCGACCGCGTGCGCGTCGTCGACATGGGCGACTACTCGCGCGAGCTGTGCGGTGGCACCCACGTCGGGCGCACCGGCGAGCTCGGCCTGGTCCGGGTGCTCTCGGAGTCCTCCATCGGCTCCGGGGTGCGCCGCGTCGAGGCGCTGGTCGGGCTGGACGCCTTCAAGCACGCCACTACCGAGCACCTGCTGGTCAACCAGCTCGCCGAGCAGCTCAAGGCCCGTCCCGAGGAGCTCCCGGAGCGGATCAACGGCATCGTCGAGCGGCTGCGCACCGCCGAGCGGGACCTCGAGAAGCACCGCGCCGACGCGGTCCTGTCCTCGGCCGGGGCGCTCGCCGGGCAGGCCGAGGACCTCGACGGGACCGCGCTCGTCGCCGTCACCGCGCCGGACGGGGTGTCCGGCAACGACCTGCGCACCCTGGCCGCCGACGTGCGCGGCAAGCTGGGGGACCGGCCGGGCGTCGTGGCGCTGTTCGCCGTCGCCGAGGGCAAGGTGTCCTTCGTCGTCGCCACCACGAAGGCCGCCCGCGACGCCGGCCTCGCCGCCGGGAAGCTGATCCCCGAGTTCGCCGGGGCCGTCGGCGGGCGGGGCGGCGGCAAGCCGGACCTGGCCCAGGGCGGCGGCACCGAGCCGGGCGGGATCGACGCGGCGGTGCAGCAGCTGCGCGCGGCCCTGCGCCGGTGACCCGCACCCGCGGGCGGCGCCTCGGCATCGACGTGGGCGCCGTCCGGGTCGGGGTCGCGATGTGCGACCCCGACGGCATCCTGGCCACCCCCGTCGAGACCGTCCCCCGCGACGCCGACGGGGGCGCCGACGTGCGCCGGATCGCCGAGCTGGTGGCCGAGCACGACGTCGTCGGCGTCGTGCTCGGGCTGCCCCGCAACCTGCGCGGGGAGGACGGCCCGGCCGCCGTCGCGGCCCGGGAGTTCGCCGCGGCGCTCGAGGCGGGCCTGGACGTGCCCGTGGAGCTGACCGACGAGCGGATGACCACCGTCGTCGCGACCCGGCAGCTCGCCGGGCGCGGCGTGCGCGGGCGCCGGCAGCGCTCGGTCGTCGACCAGCAGGCGGCCGTCGCCATCCTGCAGGGGTGGCTGGATACCACCCGCGGGAGCTGATCACGACCACCGGGGGTGACCGCCCGGGGGCCGCACGGCCGTTACCCTCGACCGCGTGACCGGCGCCGGCGAGAACGACGTGACCCACGGTCCGCGGTCGGCGGGCCGGGAGTGAGCGTGACCGCGCCCCCGGTACGGCACCGTCCCACGTCGGCGGACTTCCGGCGCCGCCGCCTCGCGCTGCTCGCCTCCGCGCTGCTGGCCGGGGCCGTGCTGGTCGCGGCCTCGCTGTTCCTGCTCGGGGCCGACGACTACCCGGGGTCGGGCACCGGTTCGGTCGTCGTGCGGATCGAGTCCGGCGACAGCACCAGCGCGATCGGGCAGACCCTGGTCGGGCTCGACGTCGTCCGGTCCCGGGCCGCGTTCGTCGACGCCGCCGCCGACGAGCCCGCGATGCAGCGCATCCAGCCCGGCTACTACGAGCTGCGCTCCCAGATGTCCGGCGGCGCCGCGGTCGACGGGCTGCTCGACCCGCAGCGCCGGGTCGGGTTCCTCGACGTCAAGGGTGGCGTCCAGCTCGACGACACCCGCGCGCCCGACGGCACGGTCAGCCCCGGCGTGCTCTCCCAGATCTCGCAGGCCACCTGCATGGGCGAGGCCGACGGCGAGCCGCGCTGCACCGGCGTCGACGCGCTGCGCACGGCCATGGCCGACGCGGACCCGGCGGCGATCGGCGTCCCGCAGTGGGCACGGGCGGGCTACCGCGCCGCCGCGCCCGGGCGCCGGATGGAGGGCCTCGTCGCCCCCGGCCCCTACGACGTCGACCCGCGTGCCACCCCCGAGGAGGTCCTGCGCCAGGTCCTCGCCGCGTCGGGCGAGCGCCTGTCCGCGGCCGGGCTGGCCGGCGACGGCGCCTACCGCACCCTGGTGCTGGCCTCGGTCGTGGAGAAGGAGGCGCTGGTCCCGGACATGCCGCGGGTGGCCCGCGTGATCGAGAACCGGCTCGCGGTGAACCAGCGCCTGGAGATGGACTCCACCGTCAACTACCCGCTCGACGTGCAGGCGCTGCGCACGACCGCGGAGGCCCGGGGCACGCCGGGGCCCTACAACACCTATCTCAACACCGGCCTGCCGCCGACGCCGGTCGCCTCGGTGTCGACCGCGGCGCTGGCCGCCGCGGAGAACCCGCCGGACGGCCCGTGGCTGTTCTTCGTGCGCTGCACCACCGAGGGCGCCTCGTGCTTCGCCGCGACCTACCCCGAGCACCTGGCCAACGTCGACCGTGCCCGCGCCGCCGGGGCGTTCTGAGGGCCCGGAGCCATCGCCGGGTGCGCATGCAACCCTGCTCCAACCCGTGACAGGCGTCACCTGCTCGCGTAGACATCGACACCGACAGCGACGTCTGGCGAGAGGATCAAGCGATGCGTGCGGTCGTCTACCGGGGCCCCGGCAACCTCGACATCACCGACGTGCCGGAGGGCGAGGTCGGTCCCGGCGAGGTCCGGCTGAAGGTCGGGTTCAACGGGATCTGCGGCTCGGACCTGCACGAGTACTACGCGGGCCCGATCTTCATCCCGAACGGGGAGAAGCACCCGCTGACCGGGCGGGAGCTGCCGCTGACCCTGGGCCACGAGTTCTCCGGCACCGTCGTCGAGATCGGCTCCGGGGTCGAGGGCGTCACCGAGGGCGACCGCGTCGCGGTCATGCCGCTCTACTTCTGCGGCAGGTGCTCCCGCTGCACCGAGGGCCGCTACAACGCCTGCGCCCAGATCGGCTTCCACGGCCTGATGGCCGACGGCGGCATGGCCGAGACGACCGTCGTGCCCCAGCACATGCTGCACCGGCTGCCCGACGAGGTGTCGCTGGAGATGGGCGCGCTCGTCGAGCCGATGTCGGTGGCCTACCACGCCGCCAAGCTCGGCGACGTGAACCCGGGCTCGACCGCCCTGGTGTTCGGCGCCGGCCCGATCGGGATCGGGCTGTGGTTCGCGCTGCGCGGCATGGGCGTGGAGAACGTCCGCGTCGTCGAGCCGTCACCGACCCGGCGCGGCGCGGTCGAGCGCCTGGGCGCGCAGACCCTCGACCCGACCTCCGACGACGTCCCCGCGATCGTGCAGGACCTGACGGGCGGCCGCGGCGCCGACGCCTGCTACGACGCCGCCGGTGTCGCGCCCGCCGTGCAGACCGCGCTCGACGCGCTCGGCGCGGGCCGCCCCATGGTCAGCGTCGCGATCTACGAGACGCCGCTGGAGACGCCGCTGCTCAACCTGGTCCTCGGCGAGTCCCGCATCCAGGGCTCGCTCTGCTACACCGCCGAGGACTACCGCGCGGTCATCGAGCTGATGTCGACGGGCCACTACGACACCACCGGCTGGATGGAGAAGATCGCGATGCGCGACGTCGTCGAGGAGGGCTTCGAGGCGCTGCACGCGGGCCGGAAGATGAAGGTGCTGGTCGACCCGTCCCTGGCCTGAGCCACCGGCCGGGGCTACTGGCCCCAGAGCCCCGCCGGCGGGCGGGGTGAGGGCGCGGCGGTCGCGTCGGTGACGACGGCGGCGCCACCGGCGAGCGCGCGGGTGGCGGCGTCGTCGAGCACCCGGGCCGGGAACGGGTCGCCGGCCGCGCGCCGGGTCACGCCCGGCACCGGCAGCTCCCGGTCCGACGCGGCAAGCACGAGGTTGCCGAACCGTCGCCCGCGCAGCACGTCCGGGGCGGCGACGAGCGCGAGCTGCGCGAACGCAGCCCCGGCCGTCGCGACCTGGCCGGGCAGGAACGGCCACGGCGCGCCGTCGCCGAGGTTCGCGACGTGCACCCCCGACGGGGCCAGCACCCGGCGCACGGCGGCGAGGAACTCCGCGGTGGTCACCTGGGCCGGGGTGCGTGCGCCCGCGAACACGTCGGCCACGACGAGGTCGAACGCCGCGGCGCGGAACCCGGCCAGGCTCTCGCGGGCCTCGCCGGTGACGACGGTCAGCCCGTCGTCCTCGCCGGGCCCGGGCAGCCGGTGCGCGACGAGCGCGGCCAGCGCGGCGTCGAGCTCGACGACGGTCTGCACCGACCCCGGTCGGGTCGCGGCCACGTAGCGGGCCAGCGTCCACGCCCCGCCGCCCAGGTGCAGCACCCGCAGCGGCACCGTGGGCGGCGCCGCGAGGTCGACGAGGTGGGCGATCCGGCGCACGTACTCGAACTCCAGGTGCCCGGGGTCGTCGAGGTCGACGTGGGACTGGGCGGTCCCGTCGAGCAGCAGCGTCCACGACGACGGCCGCCCCCGGTCCTGCACCAGCTCGGCGATGCCGTGGTCGACCTCGGCGCGCACGACCGCACCGGCCCGGCGGAGCCGCTGCGGCACATGTGGACCCACACCGCCATCCTGCCCCGGGCGCCGTGCTCCCGCGCCCCGCCACGCCCCGGGCGCGGGACCCGGCGGTGCCGAGTTGTCCACAGGGCGCGAGATCGTCGCCGCGGTGGCCCCGCCGGGGCGCAGGATCGAGGGCGTGGAACCCCTGCCGCTCGTCGTCCCGGCCGCCGTGCCCACCGCGGTGCCCACCGCGGTGCCCACCGAGGTGACCACCGCCGTGGCCGCTGCCGTGCTCGCCGCCGTCGCCGGTGCGCTCGCCGGTCTGCTCGCCCGGCGGCGGCTCGCCGGGCTCGCGCGGGCCGCTCCGGTCGCGCCGCCGTGGTGCGAGGCCGGGGTCGGTGCGGGGTGGGCTGCGCTGGCGGGGCTGGTCGCGACCGGGCGGCTCGACCCGCGGTGGGCGGCGCCGCTCGCGGTGCTGGCGTGGCTGGCCGTCACGGGGTCGGTGACCGACCTGACCCACCGGCGCCTGCCGGACGCGCTCACCCTGACCGCGGCCGCCGCCCTGCTGCCCGCCCTGGTCCCGGCCGGTGCGGGGGCGCTGCTGCGCGCCGCCGGTGGGGCGGTGCTGCTCGGCGGGGCGTACGCCGTGGTGCACCTCGTGTCGCCGCACGGGATGGGTGCGGGCGACGTCAAGGCGGCCGTCCCGGCCGGTGCGGCCGCGGCGGCGGTCGCGGGGTGGGCGGCCGTTCCGGCGGTGGCCGTGCTCGCGGCGCTCGCCTCGGCGGCCGTCGCCGTCGCGGGGCTGGTGTGCGGGCGGGTCGGGGCGGGCGACCGGCTGCCGCACGGCCCGGTCCTGCTGGGCGCGGCACTGGCCGTCGCGGGCACGGCGGCCCTGTCCGGGGCGTCGCCGTGACCCGCGGGGCGACGGGGACCGGGGGCGGCGAGGCCTGCGGGGTCCGGGTGAGAGGATGAGTGCCGTGCTGCGATGGATCACCGCCGGGGAGTCCCACGGTCCGGCCCTGGTGGGCGTGCTGGAGGGCATGGTCGCCGGCGTCTCGGTCACCACCAAGGAGCTGCAGGCCGAGCTGGCCCGCCGCAAGCTCGGCTACGGCCGCAGCCCGCGGATGGCGTTCGAGGCCGACGAGCTGGAGGTCATCGGCGGCCTGCGGCACGGCGTCACCCAGGGCGGGCCGGTCGCGGTCCGGATCGGCAACACCGAGTGGCCCAAGTGGGAGACGGTCATGGCGGCCGACCCGGTCGACCCGGAGCTGATCGCCCACCGCGCCCGCAACGCCCCGCTGACCCGTCCCCGGCCCGGCCACGCCGACCTCGCCGGCATGACCAAGTACGGCTTCGACGAGGCGCGCCCGGTCCTGGAGCGGGCCAGCGCCCGCGAGACCGCGGCCCGCGTCGTCCTCGGCACCGTGGCGAAGGCGTTCCTGTCCCAGGCCCTCGGGGTCACGGTCGTCTCCCACGTGGTCGGGATCGGCGCGGTCGACGCCCCCGACGACGAGCCGCTGCCCGGCCCCGGCGACCTGGACCGCATCGACGCGAACCCGGTCCGCGCGTTCACCGAGGCCACCGGCGCCGCGATGGCCGCCGAGATCGACGCCGCGCACGAGGCGGGCGACACCCTCGGCGGGGTCATCGAGGTCATCGCCTACGGGATGCCGGTCGGCGTCGGCACCTACGTGCAGGCCGACCGCCGCCTCGACGCGCGCCTCGCCGCCGCCCTGATGGGCGTGCAGGCCATGAAGGGCGTCGAGATCGGCGACGGCTTCCGCACCGCGCACCGGCGCGGCTCGGTCGCCCACGACGAGATGGTCCCGGCCGGCTCGCCCGGGCAGGGGCCCGCGGGCACCGTGCCGGTGACCCGGCTGTCCAACCGCGCCGGCGGCATCGAGGGCGGCATGACCAACGGCGAGCCCGTCCGGGTCCGCGTCGCGATGAAGCCGATCTCCACCGTGCCGCGGGCGCTGCGCACGATCGACACCGTCACCGGCGAGGAGGCCACCGCCATCCACCAGCGGTCCGACGCCTGCGCCGTCCCGCGGGCCGGGGTCGTCGTCGAGACCATGGTCGCCCTGGTGCTCGCGCAGGCCGCGCTGGAGAAGTTCGGCGGCGACTCGCTCGACGAGACCCGCCGCAACGTCGCGTCGTACCTGGCGGGTCGGCGGTGAGCGCCCCCGCCCCGGACGCGCAGGGCCGCCCCTGGCTGGTGCTCGTCGGCCCGCCCGGGTCCGGCAAGTCCACGGTCGGCGCGCTGCTCGCCGAGCGCCTCGGGCTGCGCTTCGCCGACACCGACGCCGCGATCGTCGCCCGGATCGGCAGGCCGATCGCGGAGATGTTCGTGCAGGAGGGCGAGCCCGCCTTCCGCGCGCTGGAGCGCGAGGTCGTCGCCGAGCAGCTGCGGGCCGGGCACGGCGTGCTCGCCCTCGGCGGCGGCTCGGTGCTCGCCGCCGAGACCCGCGCGCTGCTCGGGGAGCACCGCGTCGCGGCGCTGGAGGTCGACCTCGCCGACGGGATGCGCCGCACCGGCATGTCGACCGCGCGCCCGCTGCTGGCCGGGGTGAACCCGCGCGCCACGTTCCGCGCGCTGCTCGCCGACCGCGCCCCGCTCTACGCCGAGGTCGCGACCGTGCAGGTGACGACGGTGCGGCGCAGCCCGAACCAGGTGGTCGCCGCCATCCTCGCCGCGTTCGGGCACGGCCCGGACGAGCTGCCCGAGGCCTCCCCGGACGCCGAGGACCCGCACGACCGGCCGACCCCGCGCCAGGACTCCGCGCTCCCGGCGCCCGGGTTCGGCACCCCGCAGCCCGACTCCGAGCGGGCGGAGGCCCGATGAGCGCCACCCTCCCGGACGACTCCGGCACCGTCGAGGCCGACGGCTCGGTGCGGATCGAGGTCCACGCCGAGCACCCCTACCCGGTGCTCGTCGGGGCCGGCGTCGCCGCCCGCCTGCCCGGTGTCGTCGCCGGCACCGGTGCCGGGCGGGTGCTGCTGCTGCACCCGCCGACGCTGTCCGCGCAGGCCGCGACCGCCCGCGACGGCCTCGCCGCCGCCGGGCTCGCCGCCGCCGTCCACGAGGTGCCCGACGCCGAGGACGGCAAGTCCCTGGACTCGCTGGCCGCCTGCTGGGACGCCTGCGCCGCCGCCGGGCTGACCCGGGCCGACGTCGTCGTCGGGTTCGGCGGGGGAGCGGTCACCGACCTCGCCGGGTTCGTCGCCGCCACCTGGATGCGCGGCATCCGGGTCGTGCACGTGCCGACCACCCTGCTGGCCATGGTCGACGCGGCCGTCGGCGGCAAGACCGGCATCAACACCGCCGCCGGGAAGAACCTGGTCGGCGCCTTCCACGAGCCGGCCGCGGTGCTCGTCGACCTCGACACGCTGCGCACCCTGCCGCGCGCCGAGCTCGTCGCCGGGTCGGCCGAGGTGTGGAAGGCGGGGTTCATCGCCGACCCGGTCATCCTCGACCGCGTCCGCGCCGACCCCGCCGCCGCGCTCGACCCCGCCGGCCCGGTGCTCGCGGAGCTGGTGCGGCGCTCGATCCGGGTGAAGGCCGACGTCGTCGGCGCCGACCTGCGCGAGTCGCACCTGCGCGAGATCCTCAACTACGGCCACACCCTCGGCCACGCCGTCGAGCGCCGCGAGCGCTACCGCTGGCGGCACGGCAACGCGGTGTCGGTCGGGCTGGTGTTCGCCGCCGAGCTGGCCCGCGCGGCCGGACGGCTGGACGACGCCACCGCCGACCTGCACCGCGAGGTGCTGGAGCTGGTGGGGCTGCCGACCTCCTACGAGCCCGGCGTGCTCCCCGAGCTGACCGAGTCGATGCGCGGGGACAAGAAGTCCCGCGCCGGGACCCTGCGGTTCGTCGTGCTCGACGGGCTCGCGAAGCCCGGGCGCCTGGAGGGCCCGGATCCGGCGCTGCTGGAGACGGCCTACGCCGCGCTGGTCGGCTGAGCCCCTCAGCCGAGCGCCGGGTGGGTCCGGGACCCGAACGCCTGCACGACCAGGACCACCCCGGTGACCACGGCGAACGCCCCGACCATCCACAGCAGGGCCAGGATCCCGGTCGCCGGCCACACCAGCAGCAGCACGCCGAACAGCACGTCCAGCGCGGCGCGTGCGGCCACCCAGCCCCAGGGACCGCCGTGCCGGCGCAGGGTGACCGCCGAGACCGCAGTGACGACCCCGGCGGCGATCGCCCAGAACGCGATCACGAACAGGATCGCCAGCGCGGCGGACACCGGCAGCGCGAAAGCGACCACACCGGCGATCACCGACACCGCGCCCTGGGCGACGGCCCAGCCCCAGCCGGGCCGGTCGCCGCGGTGCCGCACACCCAGCACGACCGCCGCGACGCCGTCGACGAGCGCGTAGGCGGCGAACACGTAGACCAGGGCGAGCAGGGCCAGCCCCGGGGTCAGCAGGACGGTCAGCCCGAAGACCAGGACGAGCACCCCGCGCAGCACGACGAGCGCCCGTACCCGCCGCGGGACCGTGCCCGCCCCGTCGGTCCCGACGGTGCTCCCGGTCGTCCCGACCATGGCGTGCCTCCTCCGACCCGGGCGGACCGCGCGGTCGCGCCGGCGTGCGCGTCCCGGGCCCCGGGCGGGACCCGCTGTGCGGCAGCGGGTGCAGTAGAGCCCCGCCCGCGGCGGCCGGACCACGGTCCTTCGGCCCTGCACGCACTGTGCCGTCGCCGGGCGGTCGGGGAGGATGGCGCCGTGCGTGCGCAGATCCGGTCCGGTGTCGCGCGGCTGCGCCGTCTCCCGCAGGACGTGCCCCGCATCGGCCGGGCCCGCCGCGCCGTCGAGCGGTACCGGCTCGCGCGCGGCAACCACCTGTCCGCGGCCGTCGCGTTCTACACGGTGGTCGCCTCGGTGCCGCTGGTGATGATCGTCCTGGCCGGGCTCGGGGTGCTGCTGTTCTGGCGGTCCCCGACCCGCGACGACCTCGCCGCGGCCGTCGCCTCGACCCTGCCGTCCGGTCTGACGACGGCGATCGCCCCCGTCCTGGAGGCCGCGGCGCTGCGGGCCGGGTCCCTGGTCGGCATCGGGGCGCTCGGCGTGCTGTGGGCGTCGACGACCTGGACCGCCTACCTGCGCGAGGCGCTGTCCGCGCTGTACCGGCTGCCGCCGGAGCGCATCGCGTCCCCGCGCCGGTTCCTGTGGGACTGCGGCGCGCTGCTGGTGCTCGGACTCGCCGTGCTCGGCTCGCTGCTCGTCACGGTCGCGGTGACCGGGCTGGCCGGGCTCACCCTGGACCTGCTCGGCATCCGGGACGCGCTCGGCGGGCGGATCGCGCTGCGCGTCGTCGGGCTGGGCGTGGTGCTGGCGCTGGACTGGGCGGTGCTGTGCTTCGTGCTGGCCCGGCTGCCCCGCCGGCCGGTGGCGCTGCGCCGGGTCCGCGGCCCCGCCGCCGTGGGCGCGGTGGCGCTGGAGCTGCTCAAGCTGGGGGTCGCGGTCGCGGTCCGGGCGTTCTCCGACACCGCGGGCGGCGCGGTGTTCGGCGCGGGGCTGGCGACGCTGTTCTTCCTGTTCGCGCTCTCGCGCCTGATCCTGATCCTGACCGCGTGGATCGCGACCGTCCCGTCCGGCCCGGCCACCCCGCCGGCGCGCGGGGACGCCGCGTCAGAGCCCGACGTCGTCGAGGACGGCGCGCAGCGGCTCCGGTAGCGCACCGAGGTCCAGCTCGGCGGCGAACAGCGCGCCGTAGCGCGCCTTGCGCCCCGAGCGGGCCGACAGGAAGCGCCGCAGGTTCTCCCCGGCGGTGCGGCCGCGCCGCCCGGGCTGGCCCGCCAGCGCGTGCAGCGCCGCCAGTTCCCCGGTGGCGGCCAGTACCTCGTGCACCCGCCGGGTGCCGAGCGCGCGGATCAGCTCGTCCTCCAGGTCGGTCTCGCACACCCGCACGGGCAGTCCGGCGCCGAACCCGCCGGTCGTCGCGCCGACGTCGTGGGCGACCCGGCGGCAGTACGCGGCCGCGCCCGCGTCGCAGAGGACCGCGGCCCGCGCGGGCGCGACCGGGGCCAGCGCGCGCAGCGCGGTCGCGAGGTTGGTGTAGCCGTGCAGCACCACGATCGCCGCGTCCCGGGGCGGGGTGGCCCGCCGCCGGGCCAGGGTCTCCAGCACGGCGGCGTCGCTCGCCCCCTCGACGAGCACCACCGCCCGCGGGGTCACGACCCGAACGCGGCGACGAACTGCTCGGCCGACGTCGCCCGGTAGACCGTGTTGGTCCGGCGGACGTCGTCGAGCGGGGCGTTCGGGGCGTCGGAGTAGCGGTGCCCGGGGTAGACCGTCGGGTTGCCCTTCAGCGACGCGAGCTGCTGCAGGGAGTGGTACATCTGCGCGGTGTCCCCGCCGGGGAAGTCGGTGCGCCCGCAGCCCTGCAGGAACAGCGTGTCCCCGGCGACGAGCCGGTCGCCGTCCGGGCCGGGCACGAGGAAGCACTGGCTGCCCGGGGTGTGGCCGGGGGTGTGCAGCAGCCGGATCGCGACGTTCCCGACCTCGACGACGTCGTCGTGGTCGTGCGGGGTCAGGTCGGTCGCCGACAGCCCGGTCACCCGCGTCACGTAGTCGGCCTCGGCGCGCTGCACGTGGATCGGCACCGGGTGCGAGCCGACGAGCCGGGCGACCCCGACGAGGTCGAAGCCCATCATCGAGCCGCCGACGTGGTCGGGGTGGTGGTGGGTGGCGAGCACGCCGGTGAGCCGCATCCCGTCCGCGTCGAGCGCCGCGAGCAGCTCGTCGGGGGAGTAGGCCGGGTCGACGACGACCGCCTCGCGGGTCTCGTCGTCGCCGATCAGGTAGGAGAAGTTGACCATCTGGGTGGCCACCGGGTCACCCACGGCGTAGTCCTGGCCCGACAGCAGCTGGCGGAAGTAGAGACCCATGGCCGCGACCCTAGACATAGGGTTCGGGGCATGTCCCACCCCGCCCGGCGCGACACCCTGCGCGCCCTGCTCCCGGCCTCCGGGCTGGACGCGCTGCTGGTCACCGACCTGCTCGACGTCCGCCACCTCACCGGGTTCACCGGCTCCAACGCCGCGCTCGTCGTGGCCGCCGCGCCCGGTGACGACCTGCTCTGCACCGACGGGCGCTACCGCGTCCAGGCCGCCGAGCAGTGCCCCGACCTGGAGGTCCTCGTCGCCCGGCCCAGCGCACCGGCGGCCGCGGCCCGCGTCGCGCCCGGTCGGGTACTCGGCTACGACTCCGCGACGCTCACCGTCGACGGCCTCGTCGCGATCCGCGACGCCGTCCCCGGCCGGCGGCTGCGCCGGGCACCCGGCCTGGTCGGCGCCCTGCGCGCGGTCAAGGACGACGGCGAGGTCGCCGCGGTCGCCGCGGCCTGCGCGCTGGCCGACACCGCGCTGCGCGGGCTGCTCGGCGACGGCGGCCTGCGCCCGGGCCGCACCGAGGCCGAGGTCGCCCGCGACCTCGACGACCGGATGCGCCGCCTCGGCGCCGACGGCCCCGCGTTCGACACGATCCTCGCCGCCGGCGCGCACTCCGCGGTGCCGCACCACCGGCCCACCGGGGCCGAGCTGCGCCGCGGCGACCTCGTCAAGATCGACTTCGGGGCCGCGCTGGCGGGCTACCACTCCGACACCACCCGCACGTTCTGCCTCGGCCCGGCCGCGGACTGGCAGCGCGAGCTGCACGCCCTGGTCGACGCCGCCGCCGCGGCGGGGCGTGCCGCGCTCGTCGACGGCGCCGAGGTGACCGCCGTCGACGCCGCCGCCCGGGACGTCGTCGAGGGCGCCGGGCACGGTCCGCGGTTCCCGCACGGGCTCGGCCACGGCGTCGGGCTCGCGGTGCACGAGCCGCCGTGGCTGGCGCGCACCGGGGACGGCCGGATCGCGGCGGGCAACGTCGTCACCGTCGAGCCCGGGGTGTACCTCGACGGCCGCGGCGGCGTCCGGATCGAGGACACCCTGCACGTCGTCGCGGGCGGCCCGGCCGTCGCGCTGACCGGGCTGCCCCGCGAGCTCGTCGAGGTCTGAGCGCTAGGACCGCGACAGCGCCTCGCGCCACGGCACCGTCGCGCCGATCCGCAGCACCGACCGCTCGTAGACCCGGGCCCCCGCCCAGGCCAGTGCGGCGACGGCGACGAGCATCAGCGCGGCGGTGCCCGCGACCTGCCCGGCGGTCGCGGAGCCGTCGGCGACCTTGAGCGGCATCAGCATCGCCGGGAACGGCGGGATCCAGGCCAGCACGGTCACCGCCGTCGCGTCCGGCGAGCTCAGGTACCAGAACGCCACGCCGTAGAGGGCGAACATGATCATCATCAGCGGGCCGGTCGTGGAGTTGACGTCCTCCTGGCGCGACACGAGCGACCCGGCCGCGGCGTAGAGCACCGCGAAGAACGCGTAGCCCAGCACGAACCAGCCCAGCGTCGCGGCGAACACCCCGAGCGCGGTGCCGGTGACGGTCAGCAGCCCGGTCGCCAGCCCCGCGCCGATGCCGGCGACGCCGTAGAGCAGCAGCTGCAGCAGCCCGACCGCGCCGATGCCGATCACCTTGCCCCACAGCAGGTGCAGCGGGCGGATCGTGGACAGCAGCAGCTCCACCACCCGGCTGGACTTCTCCTCGACGACCCCCATCGCGACGGCGACGCCGAAGCCCACGATCTGCATGAACATCACGATCAGCACGACGAACGACAGCGCCGTGCGCTGCCCGGCCTCCGGGTCGGCGGGGTCGAGGGCGTCGACGGTCAGGGTCGCCGAGGCGGCCGCGGCGCCCGGCAGCCCGGGGTCCACCCCGGCCGCGGCGAGCGCGGCGGCGGTGGCGCGGTCGGCGAGGGCGGTGTCGAGCACCGTCCGCAGCGGAGCCGCCACCTGCGAGTCGACGACGGCGACGGCCCCGGCCGGGGCGCCGGGCGCCGGGCCCAGCGCGACATCGAGGTCGCCGGCGGCGACGGCGTCGCGCCCGGCCGCGGCCGAGGCCAGCGGCCGCACCTCGACGGGCACGCCCAGCCGCTGCGACGCGGTGCCGACCGCGGCGGCCAGCGACGGGTCGCCGGCCACGCCGACCGAGGGGCGGTCGTCGCCGGACCCGCCGAACAGCGCGTAGCCGACCATCCCGCCGACGACGACCAGCAGCACGATCGCGTTGGAGATCCAGAAGCTGCGCTTGTGCACCTGGACGCGGAACTCGCGGCGCGCGACGAGGGCGACCGCGCGGGGACCGGGCAGCGTGGCCGGTGCGGGGACGCTCATGCCACGACCTCCCGGTACAGGTCCGTCAGCGACGGCGTGGTGACGGTGAAGCCGTGGACCGGCCCGGTGGCCAGCGCGGAGGCCAGCACCCGCTGGTCGTCGGCGCCGGCGGCCAGCCCGAGCAGGGTGCGGCCGCCGTCGTGGCGCAGGACGGTGACCCCGGCGAGCCCGTCGGCCCAGCCGGGCGGGGCGGCCGGGGCGTGCACCTCCAGGCGGTTCCCGCCGCTGCGGCGGACCTCGCCGACGGTGCCGACGGTGCGCATCCGGCCCCCGGCGATGATCCCGACCCGGTCGCACAGCCGCTGCACGAGGTCGAGCTGGTGGCTGGAGAACAGCACCGGCACCCCCGTGCGGGCCTTCTCGCGCAGCACGTCGCTCATCACGTCCACCGCGACCGGGTCGAGCCCGGAGAACGGCTCGTCCAGCACCAGCACGGCCGGGTCGTGCACCAGCGCCGCGGCCAGCTGGACGCGCTGCTGGTTGCCCAGGCTCAGCGCGTCGACGGTGTCGCCGAGGCGCCCGTCGACGCCGAGCCGCTCGGTCCAGCGCAGCACCGCCCGGCGGGCGTCGGCCCGGCCGACGCCGTGCAGCTCGGCGAGGTAGGCGAGCTGCTCGCCCACCTTCATCTTCGGGTACAGCCCGCGCTCCTCGGGCATGTAGCCCACGGTGCGGCGCACCTGCAGGTCGACCGGGCGCCCGCCGAGGCGGACCTCGCCGGCGTCGGCGGTGAGCACCCCCAGCGCGATCCGCATGGTCGTGGTCTTGCCGGCCCCGTTGGAGCCGACGAACCCGAGGATCTCCCCGGGCCGGACGTCGAAGGAGACGCCGTCCAGGGCCACGGTCGGGCCGTAGCGTTTCACCAGCCCGTCGATCTCCAGCGTGACTCCGGCGTCCATCGCACCCGTCCTCCGTTCCTGCCCGTCCCGGCGGGCGGGAACGACGCTAGGTCCCGGGCGGGGGTGTGCGGATCGGCGCGCAGGACGAGATCGCGGGGGCGGCCGGGTCGTCCTCGCGGACGAGCGGCGTGCGCGGCAGCACGGCGCGCACCGTCCAGCCGCCGCCGTCGCCGCCGGTGTGCAGGTCCCCGCCCAGCAGCGCCACCCGTTCCCGCATCCCGACCAGCCCCAGCCCGGAACCGGCCGGGTCCGCCCGGTGGCCCGGGACCGGACCGTCGTCGGCGACCTCGACGGCGACGGCGTCGGGCCGGTGCTCGACGTGCACCCGGGTCGGCGTCGGCCCGGCGTGGCGCAGCGTGTTGGTCAGCGCCTCGGTGACGATGCGCCGCGCGAACAGCTCCGCCTCCCCGGGGCTCGCCGCGGGCGTGCCGGTCACCCGGACCGCCAGCGGCAGCCCCGCCGTGCGCGAGGGCGCGACCAGCCCGTCCACCCCGGCGGGGGACAGGTCGGTGCCGCGCGGGTCCGGGGTGAGCGAGGCCAGCTCCGGCAGCGCCCCGGCGACCCGCTCGGCGGAGTCGCCGATGTGCCCGAGCGCCTCGGCGCGCGCGGCCGGGTCGGTGGCCAGCCGGGCGGCGCCGGCCTGCACGGCGATCGCGGAGACGTGGTGGGCGACGACGTCGTGCAGCTCGCGGGCCACGCGCAGCCGTTCGCGGGCGAGCGCGTCGCGGTCCCCGGCGTCGGCGAGGTCGCGACGGCGGCGGTCGGTGTCGAGGCGGTGGCGGCGCACCGCGACCCCGGCCGCCCACAGCGGGAGCATCGCCAGGAAGCTGACGACCGCGACGCCCGGCGGGTAGCCCAGGCGCACCCAGATCCCGCTGAACAGGCCGCCGGTCACGACCGCGCCGGTGGACAGCAGCGCCGCGACGGCCGAGACCGCGACCGGGGAGTGCGTCGCGGCGCCCCACACCAGCAGCGTCCAGCCGCCCTCGGCGAACATGTTCGACCCGCCGAGCAGCGACGCCGCGCACGAGCCGAGCCCCGACACCAGCAGCGCGGGCACCGGGGCCGTCCGCCACCAGGCGACGGTGGCGAACTGGACGGCGACGACGGCCGCCGCGGCGGCCGAGCCGACCGGCAGCTGCAGCAGGCCCAGGTACCCGTCGACGACCGGCTGCCCGGTCGCCTCGCCCCGCAGCGGGGCGACGAGCACGCCGAGGGCCAGCGCGGGGACGACGAAGGCGGCGAGCGCGGCCAGCCCGGCGCGGTCGGGCAGCGGGACCCGCCCGGCGCGGCGCGGCACCCGGCGCACCGGAGGGTCCGGCGGGGGACGGTGCTCGTCGCCGGTGGGGGAGCGCAGCACGCCCAGCACCCGGCGCATCGCGGCGAGCACCGAGCGGGCCCGGTCGCGGACCGCGCGCAGCTCGGACTCGGTGACGGCGGCGCCGGCCGCGGGCAGCGCCCCGGCGCGGCCGACGAGCTCGCGCAGGCCCGCGAGCACCCCGCCGCCGATCTCCTCGGCGATGCGCGCCCGCTCCGAGTCGAGCGCGGCGGCGCGGCGCAGCCGGTCGGTCTCGGCCCGCTCCGCGTCCGCCCGCAGCGCGGCCGCGCGGCTCCAGCGCCCGGCGACGGTCGCGACGACCAGCAGCGGGACGACGGTCAGCGACATCCCGACCAGGGCGCCGACCCGCGTCCCGACGGCCTCCGCGCCGACGGCTCGCGGTGTCGCGGCGACCGCGGCCGCCAGCAGGTAGGTGACGGCGATCCAGCCGATCGCCGCGGCGGCCCGGCGCTGCGGCGCGCGGGCCACCGCGAACGCCGCGATCGGCCACAGCAGGCTCGCGAACCCGCCGACCAGCAGCACCGACAGCGCCGCGAGGACGGCGACGGCGACGAGCACCCGGCGCGGGTGGAACCGGCGCCACAGCACGACGGCGGCCATCGCCAGGGCCAGCGCCCCGCCCACGACCCACGCCGCGGGGCCGCGCAGCAGCGGGTCGAGCCCGGCGACCGAGCCGGCGATCGTCAGCGCCGTCGCGTTCTCCTGCGCGACCAGCAGCAGCGCGAACGCGGCCAGCGCCAGGTCCCCGGCGCGGGTGCCGGGCAGCGGGACCGGCGGCGCGGCCGGGGCGGGCTCAGCCCTCGCCACCGGCCGCCCCCACCAGTCCGTGCTCGTAGGCGAACACGACGAGCTGCACCCGGTCGCGCAGGTCGAGCTTGGTCAGCAGGTTGGACACGTGCGTCTTGACCGTGGTGCCGCCCAGCACCAGCCGGGCGGCGATCTCCGCGTTCGACAGCCCGGCCGCGACCAGGCCCAGCACCTCGCGCTCGCGCTCGGTCAGCGTGCCCGTCGGCCCGGCGTCCGGTGCCGGGTCGGCGGGGACGAACGACCCGACCAGCCGCCGGGTGACCGACGGCGCGAACAGCTCGTGGCCGGCGTGCACCGTGCGCACCGCGACCTGCAGGTCCTCGGGCTCGACGTCCTTCAGGACGAACCCCGAGGCGCCCGCGCGCAGCGCGTCGTAGACGTGGCGGTCGAGGTCGAAGGTGGTCACGACCAGCACCCGGATGCCGGGCTCGCGCAGCGCCCGGATCCGGCGGGTCCCCTCGATCCCGTCGGTGCCGGGCATCCGCACGTCCATCAGCACCACGTCGGGCCGCAGCGACTCGGCCAGCTCGGCGGCCACGGCGCCGTCGCCCGCCTCGCCGACCACCTCGATGTCCGGTGCCGCGGCCAGCACCGCGCGCAGCCCGGCGCGCACCACGGCCTGGTCGTCGGCCACCACCACTCGTACCGCCACGCTCCCGGTCCCCCCTGTCGTCACGTGCCCATCCTGACAGTCACCCCCGCCGGCGACGGCCCGGAACAGGCTGGTCGAGGCGGTCCCGGTACCCTGTCAGGGCACGAATCCCGGGAACCGAGCAGGAGAGCGCGCACGTGGCGACCACGAACGACCTGAAGAACGGCCTGGTCCTCAACATCGAGGGCCAGCTGTGGACCGTGACGGCGTTCCAGCACGTCAAGCCCGGCAAGGGCGGGGCGTTCGTCCGCACCACGCTGAAGAACGTCATGTCCGGCAAGGTCGTCGACAGGACCTTCAACGCGGGCACCAAGGTCGACACCGCGACGGTCGACCGTCGCGACATGACCTACCTCTACCGCGACGGCGCCGACTTCGTGTTCATGGACGGCGACACCTACGAGCAGATCCCGATCTCGGAGAAGGCCGTCGGCGACGCCGCGAAGTACCTGCTGGAGAACGCCGGCGCCCAGGTGTCGCTGCACGAGGGCGAGCCGCTGTTCATCGAGCTCCCGACCTCGGTCGAGCTCGTCATCTCCCACACCGACCCGGGCCTGCAGGGCGACCGCTCCACCGGCGGCACCAAGCCCGCCACGCTGGAGACCGGCGCCGAGATCCAGGTCCCGCTGTTCCTGGAGAGCGGCACCAAGGTCAAGGTCGACACCCGGGACGGCCGTTACCTCGGCCGCGTGAGCTGAGGTGCGCGCACGCACCAAGGCCCGCAAGCGGGCCCTGGACATCCTGTTCGAGGCCGAGGCCCGTGAGGTCCCGGCACTCGAGATGCTCACGGCCCGGCGCGAGACCGACGACGCGCCGCCCGTGCAGGACTACGCGGTCCGGCTCGTCGAGGGTGTCGCCACCCACCGCGAGCGCATCGACCAGCTGATCGCCGAGCACGCCGAGGGGTGGGACGTCGACCGCATGCCGGCCGTGGACCGCGGCCTGCTGCGGATCGGGGTGTACGAGCTGCTGTGGGTCGACGACGTCGACGACCCGGTGGCGATCACCGAGGCCGTCGAGCTGGCCCGGACGCTGTCGACCGACGACTCCCCGCGCTACGTCAACGGCGTGCTGGGGCAGATCTCCGACATCGCCGAGCACCTGCGCGCCACGCTGTAGCGGACGTGCCCACCGGGCCGGTGGGGCGGTGACGCCCCGGCCCGGGCCGCGGCACCGGACCGATCCCCGGACGGCCGTACCCGGCGTGCGCGACGGCGCCGCCCTGCCCGCGGGGTGGGGGCGGCGGCCGGGGGACTGTGCGAACCCCGGCCGCCACCGTGCCGGTCGCGTCACCCTTCCCCTGGGACGCGGCCGGCGGGTCGGATCATCCCACGTGCTGCCCGGGACGGGCCTCGGGCGGGAGCACTCCCCAGTCGATGAGCTGGTCGGTCAGCTCGCCGGGGGACATGTCGTAGATGATCGCGAGCGAGCGCAGGTCCTCGGCACGGATGGAGAGCACCTTGCCGTTGTAGTCGCCGCGCTGGCTCTGGATGGCCGCGGCGTAGCGGGCCAGCGGGCCCACCTTGTCCGCGGGGAGCTGCTGCAGCCGCTCCAGGTTGATCACAATCTTGGTGGCGGGCTCGCTGCCCGACGGGATGCGCCCCTCGGGGAGCAGCTCGGCCACCGGGACGCCGTAGAAGTCGGCCAGCTCGGCCAGCTTCTGCACGGTGACGGCGCGGTCACCGCGCTCGTAGGAGCCGACGACGACCGCCTTCCAGCGCCCGCCCGACTTCTGCTCGACGCCGTGCAGCGACAGCCCCTGTTGCTGCCTGATCGCCCGGAGCTTGCCCCCGAGCGCCTTGGCGTAGTCGCCCATCGATCCCCTCGTCCCTCCACGGTCCGTGCCGGTGGCCGGAGCGGCCGGTCACCGGCGGTGGTCCGGTCCGTCGTCGCGCCTGCCGCGTCGTCGCCCCTGTGGGTGGTCCCGTTCGGGGCGGCAGCTCCCGCGCGGAGCCGGTGTCCCGGCCGTCCCGCGAGTCGCGGCGCTGCTGCACGCTTGCTGATTGATACGGAGAGTAATCTTCCGGGTCCGGTCCGGCGCGGTCAAGTTCCACCCCCTGCTCGGGGGGTTGACGAGCGGTTTCCCACACGAACGGGGCAGTGCGCGTCCCTCGTCAGCGGTAGCGCAGGGTGCGGGACGGCCACCCCACCACCCGCTCCTGTGGGTGCGCATGGGCAGAACCGGGTATCGCATGGGGCGTTGCGCGGCGCACGCCGGCCACTGCGCATCGTGACGTAAGCGTGACCTCGATCGGGTGACGACGCTGTGGCGCGGCTCGCGTGTGACGCGGCGCGGTCGGGCGGCGCCCGCAGCGGCGGAGTTGCTAGGTTGGCGCGCAGCACCTGCACGACCGTCCTTTAAAACCCGTCCGGTGAGGCGGGGAAGGAGACCACCTCGTGGCGCAGAACCGCCGCGGGGACGCCGACGCGCAGCAGCCCGCACGGGAGCTGCTGTCCGCCGCCGACGTCACCCGCACCGTCGCGCGCATCGCGCACCAGATCATCGAGAAGACCGCCTTCAGCGCCGAGGACCCGTCCGGGCTCGTGCTGCTGGGCGTCCCGACCCGCGGCGTGCACCTCGCCCACCGGCTCGCCGCCGCAATCACCGAGTTCGCCGGTGCCGCCCCGGCGGTCGGCTCGGTCGACGCCACCCTCTATCGCGACGACCTGCGCCGCGGCCCGGCCCGCGCGCTGGAGTCCACCGCGATGCCCGAGGGCGGCGTCGACGACCGGCTGGTCGTGCTCGTCGACGACGTCCTGATGTCCGGCCGCACCACCCGCGCCGCGCTCGACGCCCTGCGCGACGAGGGCCGCCCGCGGGCGGTGCAGCTCGCCGTCCTGGTCGACCGCGGGCACCGCGAGCTGCCGATCCGGGCGGACTACGTCGGCAAGAACGTCCCGACCTCGCGCTCGGAGCAGATCCTCGTCTCGCTCACCGAGATCGACGGCGGGGACGGCGTGTGGATCACCCAGGGGGAGGGTTCGTGAGGCACCTGCTCTCGGTCGCCGACCTCGACGCGAGCGAGGCCACCGCGCTGCTCGACACCTCCGACCGGCTGCGCGAGGCGCTGCTGGGCCGCGAGGTCCGCAAGCTCCCGACGCTGCGCGGGCGCACCGTCATCACGATGTTCTACGAGAACTCCACCCGCACCCGGGTGTCGTTCGAGATCGCCGGCAAGTGGATGAGCGCGGACACCGTCAACGTGTCCGCGTCCGGGTCGTCGGTGTCCAAGGGCGAGTCGCTGCGCGACACCGCGCTGACGCTGTCCTCGATGGGCGCGGACTGCGTGGTCGTGCGCCATCCCGCCTCGGGGTCGGCGCACCGGCTGGCGCACTGGGTGGACGCCGACCGCGCGGCCACCGGCACCGCGACCGCGATCGTCAACGCCGGCGACGGCACCCACGAGCACCCCACCCAGGCGCTGCTCGACGCGGCGACCCTGCGCGACCGGCTCGGCGGGATCGCCGGGCGCCGGATCGGGATCGTCGGCGACGTCCTGCACTCGCGCGTCGCCCGCTCCAACGTGCTGCTGCTCGCCACGCTCGGCGCCGAGGTCGTGCTCGTCGCGCCGCCGACCCTGCTGCCGACCGGCGTCGAGTCCTGGCCGTGCCGGGTGTCCCACGAGCTCGACGCCGAGCTGCCCGGCCTGGACGCGGTGATGATGCTGCGCGTGCAGGCCGAGCGCATGCACGGCGGCTTCTTCCCCTCCGCCCGGGAGTACGCCGTGCGCTACGGGCTCTCGGAGGACCGCGCGCGGCTGCTCGGCGAGCACGCCGTGGTCCTGCACCCCGGCCCGATGATCCGCGGCATGGAGATCGCCCCCGCGGTCGCCGACGCCCCGAACTCCGCCGTCCTGGCCCAGGTGCGCAACGGTGTGCACGTGCGGATGGCCGTCCTCTACCACCTGCTCGCGGGAGCCTCACAGTGAACCTGCTGATCACCGACGTACGGCCCTACGGCGGGGACCCGGTCGACGTGCTCGTCGCCGACGGTGTCGTGCGCTCGATCGGGACCGGCCTGACCGCGCCCGAGGGCACCGAGGTGCTCGACGCGCGCGGCGCGGTCCTGCTGCCCGGTTTCGTCGACCTGCACGTGCACCTGCGCGAGCCCGGCGGCGAGGAGTCCGAGACGATCGAGACCGGCTCGCGCGCGGCCGCGCTGGGCGGGTTCACCGCCGTCTTCGCGATGCCGAACACGAGCCCGGTCGCCGACTCCGACGTCGTCGTCGAGCACGTCCGGCGCCGCGCCGAGGAGGTCGGCCTGGTCGACGTCCACCCGGTCGGCGCCGTCACGGTCGGCCTGGAGGGCACCCAGCTCGCCGAGCTCGGCACGATGGCCGCCTCCCGCGCGGGCGTGCGGATGTTCTCCGACGACGGCCGCTGCGTGAACGACCCGCTCATCATGCGCCGCGCGCTGGAGTACGCCTCCGCGCTGGACGTCGTCATCGCCCAGCACGCCGAGGACCACCGCCTCACCGGCGGCGCGCAGGCCCACGAGGGGGCCGCCGCCGCGCGGCTCGGGCTCGCCGGGTGGCCCGCCACCGCGGAGGAGACGATCGTCGCCCGCGACTGCGCGCTGGCCCGCGAGGCCGGTGCCCGGCTGCACGTCTGCCACATCTCCAGCGCCCGCACCATCGACGTGCTGCGCGCCGCGAAGGCCCAGGGCGTGCGCGTCTCGGCCGAGGTCACCCCGCACCACCTGCTGCTCACCGACTCGCGGCTGTCGAGCTACGACCCGGTGAACAAGGTCAACCCGCCGCTGCGCACCGCCGAGGACACCCGGGCGATGCGCGAGGCGCTGGCCGAGGGCGTGATCGACGCCGTCGCGACCGACCACGCCCCGCACGCCGCGCAGTACAAGGACACCGAGTGGCAGGCGGCGAAGCCGGGCATGCTGGGGTTGCAGACCGCACTGTCGGTGCTGGTCGAGACCATGGTCGAGCCGGGCCTGCTGGACTGGCACGGCGTCGCGCGGGTGCTCTCCGAGCGCCCCGCGGAGATCGGGAACCTGCCCGACCAGGGCCGTCCGATCGCGGAGGGGGAGCCGGCGACGTTCGCGCTGGTCGACCCGGACGGGGTCTGGACGGTCCGCGGTGCGGAGCTGGCGAGCAAGGCGGCGAACACGCCGTACGAGGGAATGCGGCTGCCCGCAACGGTGGTCGCGACGGTGTTGCGGGGACGCATCACCGCGCAGGACGGGAAGGTTGTGCAGTGACCGCGCTTTTGGTTCTCGAGGACGGGCGGATCTTCCGCGGTGAGGCCTACGGCGCCACCGGGCAGACCCTGGGCGAGGCCGTGTTCACCACGGCGATGACCGGCTACCAGGAGACCCTCACCGACCCGTCGTACCACCGCCAGATCGTGCTGCAGACCGCGCCGCAGATCGGCAACACCGGCTGGAACGACGAGGACGACGAGTCCTCCGGCATCCAGGTCGCCGGCTACGTCGTGCGCGACCCGGCCCGGCGTCCGTCGAACTGGCGGGCCACCGGCACGCTGGAGGACGCGCTGCGCGCCCAGGGCGTCGTCGGCGTCGCGGGGATCGACACCCGCGCCGCGGTTCGCCACCTGCGCGAGCGCGGCGCGATGCGCGCCGGGATCTTCTCCGGCGACGCGCTGGCCCCCGACGACGAGCTCGTCGAGCGGGTGACGCAGTCCCCGCAGATGGAGGGCGCCGACCTCTACGGCGCCGTCACCACGGCCGAGACCTACGTCGTCCCCGCGGTGGGGGAGCGGCGCTTCGTGGTCGCCGCGCTGGACGTCGGCATCAAGTTCAACACCCCGCGGATGATGGCCGCGCGCGGCATCGAGGTCCACGTGCTGCCCGCGTCGAGCACCATCGAGACCGTCGAGTCGCTGCGCCCGGACGGCTTCTTCCTGGCCAACGGCCCGGGTGACCCGGCCACCGCCGACGGCCCGGTCGCGCTGGCCCGTCAGGTCCTGGAGCGGCGCATCCCGCTGTTCGGGATCTGCTTCGGCAACCAGATCCTCGGCCGCGCGCTGGGCCGCGACACCTACAAGCTGCGCTACGGCCACCGCGGCGTGAACATCCCGGTCGTCGAGCACGCCACCGGCCGGATCGCGATCACCTCGCAGAACCACGGCTTCGCCGTCGCCGGGCAGGCGGGCGAGGAGTTCGGCACCCCCTACGGCCGCGCGCAGGTCACCCACACCTGCCCCAACGACGGCACCGTCGAGGGCATGGCCGGGCTGGACTTCCCGGCGTTCTCGGTGCAGTACCACCCCGAGGCCGCGGCCGGCCCGCACGACGCCGCCGACCTGTTCGACCGGTTCGTGCAGCTCATGACCGACCACCCGGTGGGCTACGCGGGCGTCGCCGGACAGCGGCCGGACGGCGCGCAGGCGGCCGCCTACCCGCAGCCCGAGGACCTGCCCGACGCCTCTGACGCCTCCGACGTCTCCGGCACCGACACCCCGGACGCGGCCACCGGCCGCGGCGACGGCACGGCCCCGGCGATGACGGATCAGCCCGCCCCGGCCACCCCGCCGACCGCGACCGCCGCGCCCTCGGTGGACCTGCGGCCCACGCCGCCCGCCCCGTCCCCGGCGCCCTCCGCCTCCCCGCAGCAGGCGCCGTCGCCGTCGCCGGCACGGACGGCGCCGTTCGAGCCGGGCAGCCCGGAGGGCCCGCACGTCCCGGCCGACGAGCACACCACCCGCCTGCCGGTGACCCCGCCCGCGGGGAGCCCGGCGACGCGGGCCGGTGACGCGACCGAGCCGCCGACCGGGCGGATGCCCGCCGTCGCCCGGCCGGGCGTCCCGGACCCGCTGACCGCGCCGTTCTCTGACGTCGAGAACGCCCTGCGCCGCGACGGCGGCGTCGCCGCGCACCCCGGCGCCACCGCCGACCCGGACGCCGACCCCGACGGCGACGACCGCGGGGCCGACCCGGTCACCGGCCGCGCCCGCCCGGTCGACGACCGGCCCTGGCCGCCGCCGCCCGGAACCCCACCCACCACGCAGCACCCGGACCACCACGACCAGGCCCGGCAGGAGGACCACTGATGCCCCGCCGCGACGACATCTCCCACGTGATGGTGATCGGCTCCGGCCCGATCGTCATCGGCCAGGCCTGCGAGTTCGACTACTCCGGCACCCAGGCCTGCCGCGTCCTGCAGGCCGAGGGCATCCGCGTCTCGCTGGTGAACTCCAACCCGGCGACGATCATGACCGACCCGGAGTTCGCCGACGCGACCTACGTCGAGCCGATCACCCCGGAGTTCGTCGAGAAGGTCATCGCCGCCGAGCGCCCGGACGCGATCCTCGCGACGCTGGGCGGGCAGACCGCGCTGAACACCGCCATCGCCCTGCACGAGAACGGCGTCCTGGAGCGCTACGGCGTCGAGTTGATCGGCGCCGACGTCGACGCCATCGAGCGCGGCGAGGACCGGCTCAAGTTCAAGGACATCGTCATCGGCGTGGGCGGCGACGTGCCCCGCTCGCGGGTCTGCCACTCCATGGAGGAGGTCCGCGAGGCCGCCGGCGAGCTCGGGCTGCCGGTGGTGATCCGGCCGTCGTTCACCATGGGCGGGCTCGGCTCGGGCATGGCGCACTCGGCCGAGGACCTGGAGCGCCTCGCCGGCGCCGGGCTCGCCGCCTCCCCGGTGACCGAGGTCCTCATCGAGGAGTCGGTGCTGGGCTGGAAGGAGTACGAGCTGGAGCTCATGCGCGACCACCACGACAACGTGGTCGTCATCTGCTCCATCGAGAACATCGACCCGATGGGCGTGCACACCGGTGACTCGATCACCGTCGCCCCGGCGATGACGCTGACCGACCGCGAGTACCAGCACATGCGCGACGTCGGCATCGCCGTGCTGCGCGCGGTCGGGGTCGACACCGGCGGCTGCAACATCCAGTTCGCGATCCACCCCGAGACCGGGCGCCTGGTCGTGATCGAGATGAACCCGCGCGTGTCGCGCTCCTCGGCGCTCGCGTCGAAGGCCACCGGCTTCCCGATCGCCAAGATCGCGGCGCGCCTGGCCGTCGGCTACACCCTCGACGAGATCCGCAACGACATCACCGGCGAGACCATCGCCGCGTTCGAGCCGTCGCTGGACTACGTCGCGGTGAAGATCCCGCGCTTCGCCTTCGAGAAGTTCCCCGGCGCCGACCCCGAGCTGACGACGACCATGAAGTCCGTCGGCGAGGCCATGGCGCTGGGCCGGTCGTTCCCGGAGGCGCTGGGCAAGGCGCTGCGCTCGATGGAGCGGGCGCGCGCCGGGTTCTGGACCGCACCGGACCCCGAGGGCGAGCCCACCTACACCGTGCCCGTCGACGGGCGCATCTACGAGGTCGAGCGCGCGCTGCGCACGGGCCAGTCGGTCGACGACGTCGCCAAGGCCTCCGGCATCGACCCGTGGTTCGTCGACCAGATCGCGCTGCTCGGCGAGATCCGCGCCGAGCTCGAGGCCGCCCCGGTCCTCGACGCCGACCTGCTGCGCAAGGCCAAGCGGCACGGCCTGTCCGACCGCCAGCTCGCCGCCGTCCGGCCCGAGTTCGCCGGCGAGGACGGGGTGCGCGCGCTGCGCCACCGGCTCGGCATCCGGCCGGTCTACAAGACCGTCGACACCTGCGCCGCCGAGTTCGCCGCGAAGACGCCCTACCACTACTCGGCCTACGAGACCGACCCCGCGGCGGAGTCGGAGATCGCCCCGCAGACCGAGAAGCCGAAGGTGCTCATCCTCGGCTCCGGCCCGAACCGCATCGGGCAGGGCATCGAGTTCGACTACTCGTGCGTGCACGCGGTCATGGCGCTGCGCGCCGCCGGGTTCGAGACCGTGATGGTCAACTGCAACCCCGAGACCGTCTCCACTGACTACGACACCGCGGACCGGCTGTACTTCGAGCCGCTGACCTTCGAGGACGTCCTCGAGGTCGTGCACGCCGAGCAGCAGTCCGGCACGGTCGCCGGCGTCGTCGTGCAGCTCGGCGGGCAGACCCCGCTGGGGCTCGCGCAGCGCCTGACCGACGCCGGCGTGCCCGTGGTCGGGACCTCGGCCGCGGCGATCGACCTGGCCGAGGACCGCGGTGCGTTCGGGGAGGTGCTGCGCAAGGCCGGGCTGCCCGCGCCGGAGTTCGGCACCGCCACCTCGTTCGAGGGCGCCCGCGAGATCGCGACGCGGATCGGCTACCCGGTCCTGGTCCGCCCGTCCTACGTGCTCGGCGGGCGCGGCATGGAGATCGTCTACGACGAGGCGACGCTGGCCGGCTACATCGCCCGCGCCACCACGATCTCGCCGGACCGCCCGGTGCTGGTCGACAAGTTCCTCGACGACGCCATCGAGATCGACGTCGACGCCCTGTGCGACGGCGAGCAGGTCTACCTCGGCGGGGTCATGGAGCACATCGAGGAGGCCGGGGTGCACTCCGGGGACTCCTCGTGCACCCTGCCGCCGATCACGCTGGGCTCCTCGGTGCTGGCGAAGGTCCGCGAGGCCACCGCCGCCATCGCGCACGGCGTCGGCGTCCGCGGGCTGCTCAACGTGCAGTACGCGCTGCACGGCGACGTGCTCTACGTGCTGGAGGCCAACCCGCGGGCGTCGCGGACGGTGCCGTTCGTGTCCAAGGCCACCTCGGTCCCGCTGGCCAAGGCCGCGGCCCGGATCATGCTCGGCGCCACGATCGCCGACCTGCGCGCCGAGGGACTGCTCCCGGCGCAGGGCGACGGCGGCGCGCTGCCGGCCGACTCCCCGGTCGCGGTCAAGGAGGCGGTGCTGCCGTTCAACCGGTTCCGCAACACCGCAGGCCAGGGCGTCGACCCGCTGCTCGGCCCGGAGATGAAGTCGACCGGCGAGGTCATGGGCTTCGACGCCGCGTTCGGCCCGGCCTTCGCCAAGTCCCAGTCCGCCGCCTACGGCTCGCTGCCGACGTCGGGGACGGTGTTCGTCTCGATCGCCGACCGCGACAAGCGGGCGATGGTGTTCCCGATCCGCCGCCTCGCCGACATCGGGTTCCAGGTCCTCGCCACCGAGGGAACGGCGGAGATGCTGCGCCGCAACGGGATCGACGTCACCGTGGTGCGCAAGCACAGCGAGGGCTCCGGTCCGGACACGCCCACGGTCGTTGACACGATCCTCGCCGGTGACGTCGACCTCATCGTCAACACCCCGGTCGGCAACCCCGGCCCGCGCGTCGACGGCTACGAGATCCGCGCCGCCGCCGTCTCGCGCGGGGTGCCGTGCATCACCACGGTGCAGGGCGCCGCGGCCGCGGTGCAGGGCATCGAGGCGCTGGCCTCGGGCGGGCTCGGCGTGCGGTCGCTGCAGCAGGCCCACGCGGCGCTGCGGGCGAAGGCGTGAGCTTCGGCGAGCGGCTCGACGCCGCCGTCGCCGCGCACGGACCGCTGTGCGTCGGCATCGACCCCCACCCGGCACTGCTCGCCGGGTGGGGGCTGACCGACGACGCCGACGGTCTCGCCGCCTTCGCCGAGCGCTGCCACGCCGCGTTCGCCGGGACGGTGTCGGTGGTCAAGCCGCAGTCGGCGTTCTTCGAGCGGCACGGCGCGCGCGGCGTCGCGGTGCTGGAGTCGCTGCTCGCCGGCTACGAGGGCAGCGGCACGCTGACCCTGCTCGACGCCAAGCGCGGTGACATCGGGTCCACGATGGACGGCTACGCCGACGCCTACCTGCGCGTCGGTGCCCCGCTGGGTGCGGACGCGCTGACCCTGTCGCCCTACCTGGGGTTCGGGTCGCTGGAGCCCGCGCTCACCGCGGCCGACGAGGCCGGCCGCGGGGTGTTCGTGCTGGCCCGCACCTCCAACCCGGAGGGTGCGACGGTGCAGCTCGCGACCGCCCCCGGCGGTGCGGGCAGCGTGGCGCAGTCCGTCGTGGACGACGCCGCCGCCCGTAACGCCGCGACGCTGTCGGGTGCGGTGGGGGTGGTCGTCGGCGGTACGCACGACCACGGGCTCGACCTGTCCGCGCTGCACGGCCCGGTCCTCGTGCCCGGGCTGGGGGCGCAGGGCGCGACGCCGGCCGAGGTCGTCTCGCGCTTCGCCGGGACCGCGGGGCACGTGCTCCCGGTGTCCGCGCGCGGGGTGCTGCGGGCCGGCCCCGACGCCGGCGCGCTGCGCGACGCGGCCCTGGCCCTGAGCGGGGAGCTGGCCTCGGCCGCCGCGGGCTCGCACTGACCCGGCCCCGTCCCCCGGGGGGACCTCGCCCCGAAGGAGCGCCCTCCGGGGTGCTCCCAGGGGCACTCTCGTTGCCCTCTAAGCCCCGAGGGTTCCCCTGGGAGCGAGCCGGCGGGGTGCGTCGGGCGGTCCGCCGGGGGCGCCGGGTGCACCCGTGCGGCACCCGGCGCACCGGGAGGCCGATCCGGCGTGCCCACCGGCGCCCCGACCGGGCCCTGCGCCACCCGGTAGTGCGGCGACCCGCCGTACGGGGTAGCCGGACGGCACCCGCGCGGCGGTTCGAACAGCGTGCCGTTGATCACCTCCCGATCGCCGAAACCGGAGGTGGGACCCCCATTGACGCCCCCGTGGACGGCGTGGGTACGTTCGAATACGGAGCCGGGGACGTCCCCCGGACGGGTCGGTGCGACCCACCACCCGATCGCTGACGCGACGCCCCCGGCGCGAGCCGGGATCACGGCGGCGAGAACGACGTGAACGACACAGGAAGTACGGAGGAACCACCGTGGCCCTTCCCCAGCTGACCGAGGAACAGCGCGCCGCCGCGCTGGAGAAGGCTGCGGCCGCGCGCCGGGCCCGGGCCGAGCTGAAGGACCGCCTCAAGCGCGGCGGCACCACCCTCGAGGAGGTGCTGAAGCAGGCCGAGACCGACGAGGTCCTCGGCAAGATGAAGGTCTCCGCGCTGCTCGAGGCCCTGCCGAACGTCGGCAAGGTGCGCGCGCAGCAGATCATGGAGGATCTGGAGATCGCCACCAGCCGCCGCCTGCGCGGCCTCGGCGACCGCCAGCGCAAGGCGCTGCTCGAGCGCTACCCGAGCTGACCCCGAGCGCGTTCCCGTGACCGACACCTCCTCCGTCATGTCCTCCGGCCGGACCGGCCCCGCCCGCGGGCGGCTGCTCGTGCTGGCCGGGCCCTCCGGGGTGGGCAAGAGCAGCGTCGTCGCGGGACTGCGCGAAGCGCTGCCGGAGCTGCTGTTCAGCGTGTCCGCCACCACCCGGCCCGCCCGGCCGGGGGAGGTGGACGGCCGTGACTACCGCTTCGTGTCCCGCGAGGAGTTCGACGCGCTCATCGAGCGCGGCGAGCTGCTCGAGTGGGCCGAGGTGCACGGCGGGCTGCAGCGCTCCGGCACGCCGGCCCGGCCCGTCGAGCAGGCGCTCGGCGACGGCCGCCCGGTCCTCGTCGAGGTCGACCTGCAGGGCGCCCGCTCGGTGAAGCGGGTGCTCCCCGAGGCCGTGACGGTGTTCGTCGCGCCGCCGTCGATGGAGGAGCTGGCCCGCCGGCTCACCGACCGCGGCACCGACACCCCCGAGCAGCGGCAGCGCCGGCTGCGCACCGCCATCGAGGAGATGGACGCCCGCGACGAGTTCGACGAGGTCGTCGTGAACGACGACCTGCAGGCCGTGATCGGCCGGTTGGTAGCATTGGCGGTCGACCGCGGCCCCGTGTGACCGCGCCCGGTCCCCCTCGTCGTTCAGGAGATCAGTACGTGAGCACGCCCACCGGCACCTCCACCGCCCCCGAGGGCATCACCTACCCGCCGATCGACGACCTGCTCGGTCAGGTCAGCTCGAAGTACGCGCTGGTCATCTACGCGGCCAAGCGCGCCCGGCAGATCAACGACTACTACTCCCAGCTCGGCGAGGGCCTGCTGGAGTACGTCGGCCCGCTCGTCGAGCCGGGCCCGCGCGAGAAGCCGCTCTCGATCGCGATGCGCGAGATCCAGTCCGGGATGCTCGAGCACACCGAGGGCGAGTAAGACCCCGCCGATGGCTGCACCCGAGGTGCTCCTCGGCGTCTCCGGCGGCATCGCCGCCTACAAGAGTGCCGAGGTGCTGCGCCGCCTCACCGAGTCCGGCCACGCGGTCCGGGTGATCCCCACCGAGGCCGCACTGCGGTTCGTGGGCGCCGCGACGTTCGAGGCGCTGTCCGGCCGCCCGGTCGCCACCGGCGTGTTCTCCGACGTCCACGAGGTGCCGCACGTGGCCCTCGGCCAGGGCGCGGACCTGGTCGTCGTGGCCCCTGCGACGGCGGACCTCATGGCCCGTCTCGCGCACGGCCGATCCGACGACCTGCTCACCGCCGCGCTGCTGACCGCGCGCTGCCCGGTCGTGCTCGCCCCCGCGATGCACACCGAGATGTGGGAGCACCCCGCGACCGTCGACAACGTCGCGCTGCTGCGCTCGCGCGGGACCGTCGTCCTGGAGCCCGCCTCCGGGCGGCTCACCGGCGCCGACACCGGCAAGGGGCGGCTGCCCGACCCCGCCGAGATCGTCGACCTGGCCCGGCTGCTGCTGGAGCGCCCCGACGCGCTGCCGCGCGACCTGCAGGGCCGCCACGTCGTCGTCAGTGCGGGCGGGACGCGGGAGGACCTCGACCCGGTGCGCTTCCTCGGCAACCGCTCGTCGGGCCGGCAGGGCTGGGCGCTGGCCCGGGTCGCCGCGCAGCGCGGCGCGCGGGTGACGCTCGTCGCCGGGCACACCGCCGACCTGAGCGCTCCGGCCGGGGTGCACGTCGTGCCCGCGGGCACGGCCGTCGCGATGGAGGCCGCGGTACGGGACGCGGCCGCCGACGCCGACGCCGTCGTCATGGCCGCGGCCGTCGCCGACTTCCGGCCGGTCGACACGGCCGTCGACAAGATCAAGCGGGGCAGCGCGGAGCCGGCAGCGCTGCGCCTGGTGCAGAACCCCGACATCCTCGCCGGGCTGGTCGCCGACCCGCCGCGGCCCGGCCAGGTCGTCGTCGGGTTCGCCGCCGAGACCGGGGACGCCGACGGCGACGTCCTGCACCACGGCCGGGCCAAGCTCGCCCGCAAGGGCTGCGACCTGCTGGTCGTCAACGCGGTCGGGGACGGCAAGGCGTTCGAGACCGCGGACAACGCCGGCTGGCTGCTCGCCCGCGACGGCGGTGAGACCGAGCTGCCGTTCGGCTCGAAGGCGCTGCTCGCGTCCCGCATCTGGGACGCCGTCACCCCGCGGCTGGGCTGAGGACACGCCGCTCCCGCACACGACGAGGGGCCCGCACCGGTGATCCGGTGCGGGCCCCTCGTCGCGGACCGGGACCGCTCAGTCGTCGAAGAACGAGTCGGTGGCCGAGGTCGGCTCGGCCGAGCGCTCCGAGCCGGAGCCCTCGCGCGATCCCTCGTCCGAGCCCTCGTCCGACGAGCCGGTCGAGCGCGGCGACGAGGTCGACGGCGTCGCGGACCGGCTGCCCGAGGTGGACGGCGAGGACGTCGACGGGCTCGAGGTCGACGGCGCCGAACGCTCCGAGCTGCTCGGGGTGAGCGAGTCCTCCGAGGAGTCCGACGACTCGCTGCCCGAGGTGGAGACGTAGTCCGACATCGCCCAGCCGCCGTACTCGGGCAGCTCGACGAAACCGTTCTCGGTCCCGCCGGTCGAGGTGGACTCGCCGCGCTCGCACACGCCGACGATCGGCGCGTCCGTCTCGGGCTCGGAGCGCACGTTCACGCTCTGGGTGCAGGTGCCGGTGCCGGCGGCCGACGCGGTGCCGGCGACGATCCCGGTGATGGCGACGCCGGCCACGGCCAGTGCGCCGATGCCGGCGGCGACGCGTCGCGAGTTCGGCTTCATGGTGGAACAACCTCCGTGCCGCGGGCGGTCACACCGCCGTGCGGATCAGTTCGTGGGCGACCCCGCGGGGCGTGCGGGGCGTTGTCCCGACCAACGAGCAGCCGCCCTTTCGATTCGTGAGCGGAGGGTCAATCACCCCATCCGGCGACACTGCGTAGCTACTGATCCGGCGACGACTACGCTCCGTGTGTGAGTTCCGTCCTGTGCGGTCCCGTACGGGCGTCGGGGTTCGACTAGTGTGCTCGCCGAGGGGCGCCTGCGATCGTGACCGGGCGCCCGAGCGAGCGTGGCGGGGTCGCCGCGCCGGAGCGGAGAAGTACCAACGGGATGGAGATTCAGCGCGTGTCCAACACGAGCCGCCGTCTGTTCACCAGCGAGTCGGTCACCGAGGGCCACCCGGACAAGATCTGTGACGCCATCAGCGACACGATCCTCGACGCGATGCTGGCGCAGGACCCGAGCAGCCGCGTCGCCGTCGAGACGATGGTGACCACCGGCCAGGTGCACGTCGCCGGCGAGGTCACCACGGGCGCCTACGTCGAGATCCCGCAGCTGGTCCGGGACAAGATCCTCGAGATCGGCTACGACTCCTCCGCGAAGGGCTTCGACGGCGCGTCCTGCGGGGTCAACATCGCGATCGGCGCGCAGTCCCCGGACATCGCGCAGGGCGTCGACACCGCTTACGAGAAGCGCGTCGAGTCCGCCGAGGACGAGATCGCCAAGCAGGGCGCCGGCGACCAGGGCCTGATGTTCGGCTACGCCTGCGAGGACACCCCCGAGCTGATGCCGCTGCCGATCGCGCTGGCGCACCGCCTGTCGCGCCGGCTGACCGAGGTCCGCAAGAACGGCACGCTGCCCTACCTGCGTGCCGACGGGAAGACCCAGGTCACCATCGAGTACGACGGCGACAAGCCGGTCCGCCTCGACACCGTCGTCCTGTCCTCGCAGCACGCCGCCGACGTCGACCTCGACGGCATGCTCACCCCGGACATCCTCCGCCACGTCGTGACCCCCGAGGTCGAGGCGCTGGGCTGGGACCCGTCGCAGCCGCGGCTGCTGGTCAACCCGACCGGCCGCTTCGTGCTCGGCGGCCCGATGGGCGACGCGGGCCTCACCGGCCGCAAGATCATCGTCGACACCTACGGCGGCATGGCCCGCCACGGCGGCGGCGCCTTCTCCGGCAAGGACCCGTCGAAGGTCGACCGCTCCGCCGCCTACGCCATGCGCTGGGTCGCGAAGAACGCCGTGGCCGCCGGGCTCGCCGGGCGCATCGAGGTCCAGGTCGCCTACGCGATCGGCAAGGCCGCCCCGGTCGGGCTGTTCGTCGAGACCTTCGGCACCGAGAACGTCGACCCGGCGCGGATCCAGGCCGCCATCGAGGAGGTCTTCGACCTGCGCCCGGCCGCGATCATCCGCGACCTGAAGCTGCTCCGCCCGATCTACGGCCCGACCGCCGCGTACGGCCACTTCGGCCGCACCGACGTCGAGCTGCCCTGGGAGGACACCTCCCGCGCCGACGCGCTCAAGTCCGTCGCCGGCGGCTGAGCGCGCACGTCCACCGATCGTGGCCGGGACCGCACCGCGGTCCCGGCCACGGCCGTCTCCGGGGGCCGTCGGGCCCGCGTGGTAGACCCTCGGCGTGAGCACTCCGCGTACCCCGGCCCGCGCCCGCCGTCCCGGGCGCAACCGGGGGGAGTGGCAGCCGGCCGCGGCGCTGCCGGTCGCACGGGTGGTGGTCGACGTCGCGCTGCCGCACCTGGACCGCACCTTCGACTACCGGATCCCCACCCACCTCGACGACGCCGCCGCACCCGGCGTGCGGGTGCGGGTCCGCTTCGCCGGCCGGATGGTCGACGGCTTCCTGCTCGAGCGCGCCGGCGACACCGCGCACGGCGGGAAGCTGGCCTGGGTCGACAAGGTCGTCTCGCCCGAGCCGGTGCTCACCGACCGGGTCGCCGGGCTCGCCCGTGCCGTCGCCGACCGCTACGCCGGCGTGCTCGCCGACGTCCTGCGCCTGGCCGTGCCCGCCCGGCACGCCCGCGTCGAGTCCGAGACGCCCCGCGAGCGCACCGCACCCGACCCCGTCGCGCCGGACCGCGCCGGCTGGGAGACCTACCCGCGCGGCGGCGCGTTCCTCGACGCGCTCGGGGGCGGGCGGGCCGCGCACGCCGTCTGGCAGGCGCTGCCCGGCGAGGACTGGGCCGCCCGGCTCGCCGAGGCCGCCGCGACCACCCGGGCCGCGGGCCGCTCGGCGCTGCTCGTGGTGCCCGACCAGCGCGACGTCACCCGCCTGCACGCGGCCTGCGCGGCGCTGCTCGGGGAGGACGGCGTCGTCGCGCTGACCGCCGAGCTCGGCCCGGCCGAGCGCTACCGGCGCTGGCTGGCCGTACGGCGGGGGAGCGTGCGGGTCGTCGTCGGCACCCGCTCGGCGGCCTTCGCCCCGCTGGACGAGCTGGGGCTGCTCGCCGTCTGGGACGACGGGGACGACTCCCACTCCGAGCCCCGCGCGCCCTACCCGCAGGTCCGTGACGTGCTGGTGCTGCGCGCGCACCGCGAGGGCGCGGCGCTGCTCGTCGCCGGGTTCGCCCGCACCGCGGAGGCCCAGGTGCTGCTGGAGAGCCGGTGGGCCAGCCCGATCGTCGCCGACCGCGCGACCGTGCGGGCCCGGATGCCGCGGGTCACCGCGATCGGGGAGTCCGACACCCAGCTCGTGCGCGACCCGGTGGCCCGCGCCGCCCGCGTCCCCGGCGTCGCGTTCGAGGCCGCCCGCGCCGCGCTCGCCGCGGGGCGGCCGGTGCTGGTGCAGGTGCCCCGCTCGGGGTACCTGCCGTTCCTGGCGTGCGCGTCCTGCCGCGACGCGGCCCGCTGCCGGCACTGCGCCGGACCGCTGGGGCTGCCGCGCTCGGGTGGCGACGACCGCGAGGGCGGCGCGCTGCCCGCCTGCCGCTGGTGCGGGCGCGCGGAGCCCGCGTTCCGCTGCGGGCACTGCGGCTCGCGGCGGCTGCGGGCCGGGGTGATCGGCGCCGGGCGCACCGCCGAGGAGCTGGGCCGGGCGTTCCCCGGGGTGGCCGTGCGCAGCTCCGGCGGCGGCACCGAGGTCCTCGACGAGGTCCCGGCCGGGCCGGCACTGGTCGTCGCGACCCCCGGCGCCGAGCCGGCCGTCACCGGCGGCGGCGCCGGGTACGGGGCCGCGCTGCTGCTCGACGGCTGGGCCATGCTCGCCCGGCCCGACCTGCGCGTCGCCGAGGAGACGCTGCGCCGCTGGTTCGCCGCGGCCGCCGGGGTCGTGCCGCACACCGACGGCGGGCGGGTCGTGGTCGTCGCCGACTCCGGAGTGCCCACGGTGCAGGCACTGGTGCGCTGGGACCCGGCCGGGCACGCGGAGTCCGAGCTCGCCGAACGCGCCGAGGTCGGGTTCCCGCCCGCGGTCCGGATGGCCGCGGTGGAGGGCCCGCCCGCGGCCGTCGCCGAGATCTGCGACGCCGTGCTCGGCGACGGCCGGGCCGACCCGGCCCCGCCCGAGGGCGTCGAGCTGCTCGGCCCGGTCGAGATCGACCCCCCGGACCGCCCCGGCGCCCCGGACGAGGTCCGCGAGCGCGCGCTGCTGCGCGTCCCCCGCCGCGCCGGGCGCGACCTGGCCCGCGCCCTGCACGACGCCCAGGCCGTGCGCACCGCCCGCAAGGCGCCGGAGACGGTGCGGGTGCGCCTGGACCCCGACGAGATCGACTGAACCGCCCCGGGGCCGCGGCGGTGCCCAGTGGCACAATGGAGCGCCGATCATCCGACCACCGCCGTGAGGGGAACCCCCGTGCCCATCCAGCCCGTCCGGCTGTTCGGCGACCCCGTCCTGCGCACCCGCGCCACCGAGGTCACCGACTTCGACGCGGAGCTGCGCAAGCTCGTCACCGACCTGACCGACACCATGCACGACGAGGGCGGCGCCGGCCTGGCCGCGCCGCAGATCGGCGTCGGCAAGCGGGTGTTCGTCTTCGACTGCGACGGCTTCTCCGGGCACCTGGTGAACCCCACCTGGGAGGCCGTCGGCGAGGACGAGCAGTTCGGCATGGAGGGCTGCCTGTCCATCCCCGGGCTGGGCTGGGACTGCCGGCGCAAGCTGCACGTCGTCGCCCGCGGGTGGGACGTGCACGGCGAGCCGCAGGTCGTCGAGGGGTCCGCGCTGCTCGCGCGGGCCATCCAGCACGAGACCGACCACCTCGACGGCGTGCTGTTCATCGACCGGCTCGACGCCGAGACCCGCAAGCTCGCGATGCGCGAGATCCGCGAGGCGACCTGGTTCGGCGACGCCGATCCGGTGGTCAAGGTCAGCCCGCACCCGATGTTCGGCAAGGCCCGATGAGGCTGCTGTTCGCGGGCACCCCGCAGCCCGCGGTGCCGTCGCTGCGGGTGCTGCTCGAGCACCCGCAGCACGAGGTCGTCGCCGTCGTGACCCGGCCCGACGCCCCCGCCGGGCGGGGGCGGAAGCTGACCCGGTCCCCGGTCGGGGAGCTCGCCGACGCCGCAGGCGTCCCGGTGCTGACCCCGGCGCGGGCGTCGGACCCGGAGTTCCTGGCGGCGCTGCGCGAGCTCGCGCCGGACTGCGCCCCGGTCGTCGCCTACGGGGCGCTGCTGCCGCGGCCGGTGCTGGACGTGCCCGTCCACGGCTGGGTCAACCTGCACTTCTCGCTGCTGCCCGCCTGGCGCGGGGCCGCCCCGGTCCAGGCCGCGCTCCGGCACGGCGACGACGTCACCGGCGCGACCACGTTCCGCCTCGAGGAGGGCATGGACACCGGCCCCACCTACGGCGTGGTGACCGAGGCCGTCGGCGCGACCGACACCGCGGGCGACCTGCTGGGCCGCCTCGCCGAGTCCGGCGCGCGGCTGCTGGCCGCGACCCTCGACGGCATCGCCGAGGGCACCGTCACCGCCGTGCCGCAGCCCGCCGAGGGCGTCTCGCTCGCCCCGAAGGTCACCACCGCCGACGCCCGCGCCGACGTCACCGGTCCCGCCGCCGCGCTGGACCGGCTGGTCCGCTCGGTGACGCCCGAGCCGGGGGCGTGGTGCGTGTTCCGCGACGAGCGCCTCGGCCTCGGCCCGGTCCGCCCGCTGCGCACCGGCGAGGTCGACCTCGCGCCGGGGGAGCTGCGCGTCGAGCGCCGCCGGGTGCTGGCCGGGACGGCGACGGTGCCCGTCGAGCTCGGGCAGGTGCAGCCCAAGGGCAAGCGGCTCATGCCCGCGCCCGACTGGGCCCGCGGCGCCCGGATCGGGGCCGGGGAGCACCTGACCTGACCCGGCGCCCCGCGCCACCCCGACCTCCCACCCCTGACGACGGCCGCACCCCGGCCGCGGCGGCCGACCGCCGAGGAGAACCACGTGAGCGAGCAGGACCCCCGACCCGACCGGGACCGCGACGACCGCGGCCGCGGGAACCGCGACCGCGACTCCCGGGACTCCCGGGGCCGCGACGACCGTGGACGCGACCGGGGCGGCGCGCCGCGCGGCGCGGACCGCGGTGAGCGACGCGGCGGGGACCGGCCGTTCCGGGACCGCTCGGGTGGGGACCGGCCGCACCGGGACCGCACCGGATCCGGCTGGGGCGCCCGCTCCGACGACCGGCGCTCCGACGACCGGGGCGGGGGCGGCCGGCCCGGCGCCGACCGGCCCAGCCACTCGCGCTCCGGCGGCGACGTCGCCCGCCCCGACCGCCGCCGCGACGGCGCGGACCGCGGGGACCGCCCCCGGCGCGACGACCGCCCCCGGCGCGACGACCGCCCCCGGCGCGACGACCGCCCCCGCGGCGACCGTCCCCACCGCGACCGCGACGACCGTTCCGGACGGACACGCGAGGAGCGCCCGTTCCGCGACCGCCCCCGCCGCGACGACCGCCCGCGTGACGACCGCCCGCGAGACGACCGGCCCCGTGACGACCGGCCCCGTGACGACCGGGGTCCGCGCGGGGGCGACCGGCGCGACCGGACCGACCGCGGCCCGCGCCGCGAGCGGACCTCCGGCCCCCGCCACTCCGGCCCGCCCCGCGGCCGCGTCGGACCCGGCAGGCCGCCGGCCGTCGACCCGGCCCGGCAGGCCGCCTACGACCTGCTGACCGCCGTCCGCGAGCGCGACGCCTACGCCAACCTCGCCCTGCCCGGCATCCTGCGCCGCCACCGCCTGCGCGACCGCGACGCCGCGCTGGCCACCGAGCTCGGCTACGGCACCCTGCGCGCGCAGGGCCTGCTCGACGCCGTCATCGACGCCTGCACCGACCGGCCGCTGTCCAAGATCGAGCACCCGCTGCTCGACGCGCTGCGCCTGGGCACCTACCAGCTGCTGCGCACCCGGGTGCCCGACCACGCCGCCGTCACGACCTGCGTCGAGCTGGTCCGCGGCGATCACGGCTCGCAGTCGGCCGGGTTCGTCAACGCCGTGCTGCGCCGCATCGGCGAGCACACCGAGGCCGAGTGGCTCGACCGGCTCGCCCCGGACCCGGCGCAGGACCCCGTCGGCGACGCCGCGCTGCGCCACGCCCACCCGCGCTGGATCGCCCAGGCCTTCGCCGACGCACTCGGCGAGACCGGCGAGGAGCTCACCGCCGCCCTCGCCGCCGACGACGCCCGGCCGCGCGTCCACCTGCTCGCCCGCCCCGGGGAGATCTCGGCCGAGGAGCTGGCCCTGGCCACCGGGGGCGAGCAGGCGCCGTACTCGCCCTACGGGGTGCACCTCGAGCCCGGCAGCGGCGACGTCGCCGAGCTCGACGCCGTCGCCGAGGGGCTCGCGATCGTGCAGGACGAGGGCAGCCAGCTCGTCGCCGCCGCGCTGGCCCGCGCCGAGCCGGAGGGCGAGGACACCGGCCGCTGGCTCGACCTGTGCTCCGGGCCCGGCGGCAAGGCGTCGCTGCTCGGCGGGCTCGTCGCCGCCCGGGGCGGCACGCTCGACGCCGTCGAGCCCAGCGAGCACCGCGCCGAGCTCGTCCGCCGCGTCACCGGTGAGCTGCCGGTGACCGTCCACGTCGCCGACGGCCGCGAGGCGCCGCTGCCCGACGGGGTCTACGACCGCGTCCTGGTCGACGCGCCCTGCACCGGGCTCGGCGCGCTGCGCCGTCGTCCCGAGGCCCGCTGGCGCCGCCGCCCCGAGGACATCGCCACGCTGACCCGGCTCCAGCGCGAGCTGCTGCTCGCGGCACTGCGCCACGTCCGCCCCGGCGGCGTCGTCGCCTACGTCACCTGCTCGCCGCACCTGTCGGAGACCGCGGGCGTCGTCGGGCGCATCGTCGGCCGCGAGGGACGGCCCGGACCCGCCGGCCCGGTCGAGCAGCTCGACGCCCGCGCCCACCTGCCCGAGGGGATGCCCCACCTGGGCGACGGCCCCACCGTGCAGCTCTGGCCGCACCGGCACGGCACCGACGCGATGTTCCTCACCCTGCTGCGCCGCCCGCTCGGGTGAGCGCGGCGGGGTGTGAGCCGTCCCTCGCGGACGCGTGCGGGGTCACGCATGGCCCGGGAAGTAGCCTGCTCGGCGTGCACCCGATGATCGCGCCCAGCATCCTCTCGGCCGACTTCGCCCGGCTCGCGGAGGAGGCCGCCGCCGTCGGCGCCCGCGGCACCGACGAGCCCGGCGCGGACTGGCTGCACGTCGACGTCATGGACGCGCACTTCGTGCCGAACCTGACCCTCGGCCTGCCCGTCGTGCAGAGCCTGCGCGCCGCGACCGACATCCCGCTCGACTGCCACCTCATGATCGACGACCCGGACCGGTGGGCCCCCGGCTACGCCGAGGCCGGCGCGGCGAACGTGACCGTGCACGTCGAGGCCGCGCGCGACCCGGTGAAGCTCGCCGGGAACCTGCGGGCCGCGGGCGCCCTCGCCGGGCTGTCGATCAAGCCGGGCACCCCGCTGGATCCCTACGTCGAGGTGCTGCGCCACTACGACACGCTGCTGGTGATGAGCGTCGAGCCCGGCTTCGGCGGGCAGAGCTTCATCCCCGAGGTCCTCGACAAGGTCCGCACGGCGCGCCGCCTGGTCGACACCGGTCACCTGAAGCTGATCGTCGAGATCGACGGCGGCATCAACGCCGACACGATCGAGCAGGCCGCCGAGGCCGGCGTCGACTGCTTCGTCGCGGGCTCGGCCGTCTACGGCGCCGAGGACCCGGGCCGCGCCGTCGCCGCCCTGCGCGCGAGCGTGCAGCGGGCGAACCCGCACCGCTGGGCCGGCTGAGCAGCACCGACGGGCACGCGGCGATGGACGGCGCGACGGCACCCGGGGTCACCACGGTGACCGCGGCGATGCGCCGCGCCCTGGCCGCGTCCGGGGAGGTGCACGGCAGCACCAGCCCGAACCCCGCGGTCGGCTGCGTGATCCTGGACCGCGACGGCGCCGTCGCCGGGGTGGGCGCGACCGCCCCGCCCGGCGGGCCGCACGCCGAGCGCGCCGCGCTCGCCGAGGCAGGCGACCGTGCCCGGGGCGGCACGGCCGTGGTCACCCTGGAGCCCTGCAACCACACCGGGCGCACCCCGCCGTGCGTCGACGCGCTGCTCGACGCCGGCGTCGCCCGGGTGCACGCCGCGCTCGCCGACCCGAACCCGGTCGCCGCGGGCGGGCTGGAGCGCCTGCGCGCCGCCGGCGTCGAGGTGACGCTCGGCACCCTCGCCGAGGAGGTCGCCCGCGGGCCGCTGCGCGGCTGGCTGCACCGCCAGCGCACCGGCCGCCCGCACGTCACCTGGAAGGTCGCCACCACCCTCGACGGCCGCGTCGCCGCCGCCGACGGCACCAGCCGCTGGATCACCGGCCCCGGCGCCCGCGCACAGGTGCATGACCTGCGCCGCAGGATGGACGCGATCGTCGCCGGGACGGGTACCGTCCTGGCCGACGACCCGGCACTGACCGCCCGCCGGCCCGACGGCACGCTGCTCGACCACCAGCCCCTCCCGGTGGTGGTCGGACACCGCGACGTCCCGTCCGGCGCCCGGCTGGACCGGACCGACGTCCTGCACCTGCGCACCCGTGACCCGGGTGAGGTGCTGACCGAGCTCACCCGCCGCACCGTGGTGGACGTGCTGCTCGAGGGCGGGCCGACCCTCGCCGGGGCGTTCGTCGCCGCCGGGCTCGTCGACCGGGTGCTCGTGCACCTCGCCCCGGCCCTGCTCGGCGCGGGACCGCACGCCCTCGGTGACGTGGGCGTGGGAACGATCGCCGACATCGTGCGGTTGCACGTGGACGAGGTGCACCGCGCCGGTGACGACGTGGTCATCGACGCACGACCGGCACCCGGGCCCACCGGGCCGCCGCAGTAGGAGGGACGGACCGATGTTCACCGGGATCGTGGAGGAGGTCGGCGAGGTCGTCGACGTCCGCACCGACGACGACGTCGTCGTGCTGACCGTGCGCGCCGCGCTCGCGGCCGAGGTCGGGCACGGGGAGTCGGTCGCGGTGAACGGCTGCTGCCTGACCGCGGTCGTCGACCGCCCGGGCGCGGCGACGCTCACCCTGGAGCTGGTCCCCGAGACGCTCAAGCGGACCTCGCTCGGCGCGGTCGGTGCGGGGTCGGGGGTCAACCTGGAGCGGGCCGTGCCCGCCGGCGGGCGGCTCGACGGCCACATCGTGCAGGGCCACGTCGACGGCGTCGGGACCGTGGTCTCGCGCACCCCGGGCGAACGCAGCGACGAGGTCCGCTTCGCCCTGCCCGCCGAGCTCTCCCGCTACGTCGTGGAGAAGGGCTCCATCGCCGTGGACGGCGTGTCCCTCACCGTCGCCGCCGTCGACCCGGACGGGTTCGGCGTCGCGCTGATCCCGACCACCCTGGCCGAGACGACCCTGGGGTCGCGCGCCCCCGGTGATCCGGTCAACCTGGAGGTCGACGTGATCGCCAAGTACGTGGAACGCATGACCGCGGGGTACCTGCAGGGACCCGGGTCCGGACAGGAAGGGGCCGCCCGGTGAGCGAGCCGATCGAGTCCACCCCGGGCGGGCAGGTGTCGGGGAAGCTGCCCGACGCCCCGCACACCGCCATGTCGCCGTCGGAGCGCGCGGAGCGCTTCGCCCAGATCGAGAAGGCGATCGCCGACATCGCCGAGGGCAAGCCCGTCGTCGTGATGGACGACGAGGACCGCGAGAACGAGGGCGACCTCATCTTCGCCGCGGCGAAGGCGACCCCGGAGCTGCTGGCGTTCACCGTCCGCTACACCTCGGGCTACGTCTGCGTCGCGCTCACCGGGGACACCTGCGAGCGCCTCGACCTCCCGCCGATGCACCACACCAACCGGGACTCCTACCGCACCGCGTACACGGTCACCGTGGACGCGAAGGAGGGCATCACCACCGGGATCTCGGCGCAGGACCGGGCGCACACCATCCGCACCCTCGCCGACCCCGCCTCCGAGCGCGGGGACCTCGTGCGGCCCGGGCACGTCGTGCCGCTGCAGGCCCGCGAGGGCGGGGTGCTGCGCCGCCCCGGGCACACCGAGGCCGCCGTCGACCTGGCCCGGATGGCCGGCCTGCCCGCGGCCGGCGCGCTCTGCGAGATCGTCTCGGAGAAGAACACCGGCGAGATGGCCCGCGGCGAGGAGCTCGGCGTGTTCGCCGCCGACCACGACCTCGCCCTGATCACCATCGCCGACCTCATCGCCTACCGGCGCCGCTACGAGAAGCACGTCGAGCGGGTCGCGACCGCGCGCATCCCCACCGCCCACGGCGACTTCCTCGCCTACGGCTACGACTCCGTCCTCGACGGCACCGAGCACATCGCGATGGTGATGGGCGACGTCGCCACCCCGGCCGACGACGGCGAGAACGTCCTGGTCCGGGTGCACTCCGAGTGCCTGACCGGTGACGTACTCGGCTCGCTGCGCTGCGACTGCGGGCCCCAGCTCGACGCGGCGCTCGAGGCGGTCGCGAAGGAGGGCCGCGGCGTGGTCCTCTACATGCGCGGGCACGAGGGCCGCGGGATCGGCCTGCTGCACAAGCTGCAGGCCTACCAGCTGCAGGAGGCGGGCGCGGACACCGTCGACGCCAACCTCGCGATGGGCCTGCCCGCCGACGCCCGCGACTACGGCATCGGCGCCCAGATCCTGTCCGACCTCGGCGTGAAGTCGATGCGGCTGCTCACCAACAACCCGGACAAGCGCGCCGGGCTGGAGGGCTACGGGCTGCGCGTGATCGGCCGCGAGCCGATGCCGGTGCGACCCACCCCGCAGAACCTGCGCTACCTGCGCACCAAGCGCGACCGGATGGGCCACGACCTGCCCGACCTCGGCGCCACCGGCGGAGCCTCCGAGCCGGCGCGCTGACCGGTGGCCGGGCGGGAACGGACGTCGCGACCGTTGTGTCGGGCACCGGACACCGGCCGACCCCCGTGCCGCGGCGCGGGGGCCGACCGGCGAGAATCGGTGCCATGAGCGGTGAGGGCCGGCCCACCGGGGCCACGCAGCTGGACGCGAGCGGACTGCGGGTCGGGGTGGTGGCGGCCCGCTGGCACGCCGAGATCGTCGACCGGCTGCTGGAGCGTGCCGTCGCCACCGCCCGCGAGGCGGGTGTGGAGCCCACCGTCGTGCGGGTGCCCGGCACGGTCGAGCTCCCGGTGATCGCCCAGGAGCTGGCCCGCGGCCACGACGCCGTCGTCGCGCTCGGGGTCGTCGTCCGCGGCGGCACCCCGCACTTCGAGTACGTCTGCGACGCCGTCACCGCGGGCCTGACCCGGGTCGCGCTCGACGAGTCCACCCCGGTCGGCAACGGCGTGCTCACCACCGACACCGTGCAGCAGGCCGTGGACCGCTCCGGGGCGCCGGGCGCCGCGGAGGACAAGGGCGCCGAGGCCTGCACCGCCGCACTCGAATCGGCGCTGGCGCTGCGCGACCTGCGCGCCGGCGCGCCGACCCGCCCGTGACCCCGGGCGAGCACAGGGAGACCGCAGTGACCGAGCCGACCCCGCCGACGCCGCAGACCCCGTCCGGAGCGGCCCCCGGCGCACCCGCCGGCCCCGGCCCGGACGCGGTGACCCTGCGCCCCCGGGTGATCCTCTGGACCGCCTGGGTCACCGCCACCGCGGTGATGGTGTTCTTCGTGATCGTCGCCTACCTCATGCCCGCCGAGAACACCGGCGTGTACTTCCAGCCCGCCGACCAGGTCGCGATGATGGTCATCGGCGCCTTCGTCGCCGGCGGCCTGCTGCTCATGGCCCGGCCCCGGGTCCGGGCCGACGCCCGCGGCGTCGAGGTCCGCAACGTGTTCGTCGCCCGCTGGTACGACTGGGCCGACGTGTACGGCGTGTCCTTCCCCGACGGTGCCGCGTCGGCCCGCCTGGAGCTGGCCGACGACGAGTACCAGTCGGTGCTCGCCGTCCAGGCCGTCGACCGCGGGCTCGCCGTGCGCCACGTCCGCACCCTGCGCACGCTGCACCGCGCCGCCGTCCTGGGGGAGTGAGCCCCGGGCCGGCTCAGCCGGCCCGGCCCCCGATCCCGGGCACGCCGGTCGGCGCGCCGAGACGGGACCCGCCCAGGTCGGCGCGGTCCGCGGCCGCGGCGCCGTGCCGGAACCCGGTGCCCGACACCTGCGGGCGGCGTGCCCGGCGCAGCCGGCCGAACTCCGCGTCGTAGGCCCGGTCGACCTCGGCGCCCCGGTCGGCGAGCACCAGCTCGGTCGACGCGGCGGCCCGCCCGGTCTCGGCCTCGTCGTCGCCCAGGGCGGTCCGTTCGGCCTCGAGCAGCCGCTCGTGGACCCGCCCGGCGAACCCGTAGATCCACGACCGGCGGTAGGCCGCGACCGACTCGCGCGGGTCCGGCGGGCGCACCGCCGCCAGTGCGGCCGTGGCCTGCAGCAGCAGCGAGGTGTAGAGCAGCTCCACCCGCTCGCGGTCCGAGGCGAACCCGAACACCGTGACCGCGGCGACCGAGCCGCCGCGCTGGTCGTGCATCACCCAGCGGCAGCGCAGCGCCGACGCCGTCCACCCCAGCAGCCGCGCCTTCGCCCCGCTGTAGGGGTTGTCGACGACGACCCGGGTGCGCCCGATCGGGTCCGCCCGGGCGGGCCCGGCCCGCCCGGCCAGCAGCGCCTCGTCGATCCCGTGCCGCGCCATCAGCGCGAACGCCTTGTCGGTGTAGATCTCGGCCTCGTCCGGCGTGCCGGCCCGCTCCGCCTTCGCCAGCAGCTTGCGGATCCGGTCGAGGCGGGCCCCGGGGACGTGCTCGCCGGGCGCGGTGCCGACGTCGATCCGGCGGCCGGTGTCCTGCGCGGTGCTCACGGCGGTCTCCTCGGGCTCGGAAGGTGTCGAACTCGTGTTCGAGGACGAGGTGTACCGGACCCTACCGACAGTTCCGGGGCCGCCGCGCGGACGCCCGGCGCCGACACGCGTCCCTACACCCCGTCCGGGCGTGGCACGGACGGCGGGGGCGGGCCGGAACCGGCGGTGCGCGCCTCTACCCTGGGAGTCACCATGGCCGACCCCAGCACCTACCGACCGGCGACCGGGACCATCCCCGAGTCGCCCGGGGTGTACCGCTTCTCCGACCCCCGTGGCCGGGTGATCTACGTCGGGAAGGCCAAGAGCCTGCGCCAGCGGCTCAACTCCTACTTCGCCGACCTGTCCGGGCTGCACCCGCGCACCCGGCAGATGGTGACCACGGCGTCGAAGGTCGAGTGGACCGTCGTCGGGACCGAGGTCGAGGCGCTCCAGCTCGAGTACAACTGGATCAAGGAGTACGACCCGCGGTTCAACGTCCGCTACCGCGACGACAAGAGCTATCCCGTGCTCGCGGTGACGATGCACGAGGAGTACCCGCGGCTGCACGTCTACCGCGGCCCGCGCCGCAAGGGCGTGCGCTACTTCGGTCCCTACGCCCACGCCTGGGCGATCCGCGAGACCCTCGACCTGCTGCTGCGGGTCTTCCCGGCCCGCACCTGCTCGGCCGGGGTGTTCAAGCGGCACGGCCAGATCGGGCGGCCCTGCCTGCTCGGCTACATCGACAAGTGCTCCGCGCCGTGCGTGGGCAAGGTCAGCGCGGCCGAGCACCGCGACATCGTCGAGGACTTCTCCGACTTCCTGTCCGGGCGCACCGACCGGATGGTCACGCAGCTCGAACGGGAGATGGCCCGGGCCTCGGAGGGCCTGGAGTTCGAGCGCGCCGCCCGGCTGCGCGACGACCTCGGCGCGCTGCGCCGGGCACTGGAGAAGCAGGCCGTCGTGCTCGGCGACGGGACCGACGCCGACGTCGTCGCCTTCGCCGAGGACGAGCTGGAGGCCGCCGTCCAGGTCTTCCACGTCCGCGGCGGCCGGGTCCGCGGCCAGCGGGGGTGGGTCATCGACAAGGTCGAGCCCACCGACACCGAGCAGCTCGTCGAGCGGTTCGTCTCCCAGTTCTACGGCGAGCAGCACGCACTGGCCGGTGCCGCCGACGACGCGGCCCAGCCGGTCCCGAAGGAGATCCTGGTCCCCGTCCTGCCCGCCGAGGCGCCCGCGCTGGAGCGCTGGCTGACCGGCCTGCGCGGGTCGCGGGTCTCGCTGCGGGTGCCGCAGCGCGGCGACAAGCGCAACCTCGCCGAGACCGTCGCGCGCAACGCCAAGGAGGCCTTCGCCCAGCACAAGCTGCGCCGGGCCGGCGACCTCACCGCCCGCTCGGCCGCCCTGCAGGAGATCCAGGAGAACCTGGAGCTCGACCAGGCCCCGCTGCGCATCGAGTGCATCGACATCAGCCACGTCCAGGGCACGAACGTCGTCGCGTCGCTGGTGGTGTTCGAGGACGGCCTGCCCCGCAAGTCCGAGTACCGCCGCTTCGAGATCCGCGACGCCGCCGAGCAGGGCGACGTCGCCTCCATCGCCGAGGTCGTGCGGCGGCGGTTCCGCCGCTACCTCGCCGAGACCGCCGACGACCCGGCGCCGTCGACCGGGTCGGGCGAGGTCGCGCCGGGGGAGGGCGTGCGCACCGGCATCGACCCCGAGACCGGGCGGCCCCGCAAGTTCGCCTACCCGCCGAACCTGCTCGTCGTCGACGGGGCCAAGCCGCAGGTCGACGCGGCCGCCGCGGAGCTGGCCGGGCTGGGGATCACCGACGTCGCCGTCTGCGGGCTCGCCAAGCGCCTGGAGGAGGTGTGGCTGCCCCACGACACCGACCCGGTGATCCTGTCCCGGACGAGTGAAGGTCTGTACCTCCTGCAGCGGGTCCGCGACGAGGCGCACCGCTTCGCCATCACCTACCACCGCCAGCGTCGTTCCCAGGGCATGACGGCGTCCGCGCTCGACGGGGTCCCGGGCCTCGGCCCGGCCCGCAGGCAGACGCTGCTCAAGCACTTCGGGTCGGTGCGCAAGCTGCGCGCCGCCGACGTCGAGGAGATCGCCGGCCTGCCCGGCTTCGGCCGTCGTACCGCCGAGTCGGTGGTCGCGGCCCTGCACAGCGAGGGGGAGAAGCCATGAGCGAGGACGCACCCGGCGCCGGACCGGGCATCGAGGTCGCGGTGGTCAGCGGCCTGTCCGGGGCCGGCCGGTCCACCGCGGCCAAGGTCCTGGAGGACCTCGGCTGGTTCGTGGTGGACAACCTGCCGCCCGAGCTGATCGCGACGATGGTCGAGCTGGGCTCGCGCGCCCGCGGCGAGGTCACCCGGATCGCGGTGGTGATGGACGTCCGGTCCCGCGCGTTCACCGACGACCTCGGCGCCGTCATCAAGGACCTCGACGGGCGCGGCTACCGTCCGCGGCTGCTGTTCCTGGAGGCCTCCGACGCGGTGCTGGTCCGCCGGTTCGAGCAGAACCGCCGCTCGCACCCGCTGCAGGGCACCGGGCGCATCACCGACGGCCTGGGCGCCGAGCGGGAGGTCCTGCGCCCGCTGCGCGAGGACGCCGACCTCGTCGTCGACACCTCGAACCTGTCGGTGCACGACCTGCGCTCGCGGATCGAGAGCGTCTTCGCCGGGGAGAACGCGCACGCCGCGACCCGGGTGACGGTGCTGTCCTTCGGCTACAAGTACGGACTGCCGCTGGACTCCGACCTGGTCGTCGACGTCCGGTTCCTGCCCAACCCGCACTGGATACCGGAGCTGCGCCCCTTCACCGGGCGCGACACCGAGGTCAGCGACTACGTGCTGTCCCAGGAGGGCGCGGAGGAGTTCGTCGACCGCTACCTGCAGCTGCTCGACCTGGTCGGCGCGGGCTACCGGCGCGAGGGCAAGCGCTACCTGACCGTCGCCGTCGGCTGCACCGGCGGCAAGCACCGCTCGGTCGCGATCTCCGAGGAGATCGGCCGCCGCCTGGCCGACCGCGAGGGCATCCAGGTCAACGTCGAGCACCGCGACATGGGGCGCGAGTGAGCGGTGCGCCCGCGTCGCGCGGGCTGCGGGTGGTCGCGCTCGGCGGCGGGCACGGCCTGCACGCGACGCTGACCGCGCTGCGGCGCTGCCCGGTCGTCGGGGACATCACCGCGGTGGTGACCGTCGCCGACGACGGCGGGTCGTCCGGGCGGCTGCGCCGCGAGCTCGGCCTGCTCCCGCCCGGCGACCTGCGGATGGCGCTGGCCGCGCTGGCCGGCGACGACGAGCGGGGCCGCTTCTGGTCCGGCCTGGTCCAGCACCGCTTCGGCGGCACCGGCGCGCTCGCCGGGCACGCCGTGGGCAACCTGCTGCTCGCCGGGCTGCTGGAGCGCGACGGCGACCCGGTCCGCGCCCTGGAGACGGTCGGCGAGCTGATGGGCTGCGCCGGACGGGTGCTCCCGATGGCCCGGGTTCCGCTGGACATCGAGGCCGAGGTGGCGCTCGAGGGCCACGACACCGGCCACCTCATCCGCGGCCAGGTGGCCGTCGCGTCCACCCCCGGCCGGGTGCGGCGGGTGTGGCTGCGCCCGCCGGAGCCGCCGGCCTGCGACGAGGCGGTGCGTGCCGTGCTCGACGCCGACGCCGTGCTGCTCGGCCCGGGCTCGTGGTTCACCAGTGTGCTCCCGCACCTGCTCGTGCCCGGCCTGCGCGACGCCCTGCTGGAGACGGCGGCGGCCCGGGTCGTGCTGCTCAACCTGGCTCCGGAGCCGGGGGAGACCGCCGGTTTCTCCCCCGGGCAGCACCTTGAAGTACTGTCCGGTCACGCGCCCGGTCTGCGGGCGCACGCCGTCCTGGTGGACACCGGGTCGGTGAGCGTGGCCGACCGGCTGGACACGGCCGCCGCCGACCTGCTGGTCCCCGGTGGACGGGTCTGGCCGGCCGACGTCGCCGACGCACGCTCGGCGACCCCCCGGCACGACCCGGACGCCCTGGCCGGTGCCCTGGGCGACGTGTTCGCCGCCCTGAGCCCGCAGGTGGCCGGTACCCCCGGGACGCACGACGACAGCCCGCAGCGCGGAAGGAGCTCCCGATGGCCATGACCGCCACGGTGAAGGACGAGCTGAGCCGGCTCACCGTCACCAAGCAGTCGTCGCGGCGCGCGGAGGTCGCCTCGCTGCTCCGGTTCGCCGGCGGCCTGCACATCGTGGGCGGCCGGGTGGTGATCGAGGCCGAGGTCGACACCGGCTCGGTCGCGCGCCGGCTGCGCCGCGAGATCCACGAGCTCTACGGCCACACCGCGGACGCCCACGTGATCACCGCGGGCGGCCTGCGCCGCAGCGCCCGCTACGTGATCCGGGTGATCCGCGACGGCGAGGGCCTGGCCCGCCAGACCGGGCTGCTCGACAACCGCGGCCGCCCGGTCCGCGGGCTGCCGCCGCCCGTCGTCTCCGGGGACCTCTCCGACGCCGAGGCCGCGTGGCGCGGGGCGTTCCTCGCCCACGGCTCGCTCACCGAGCCGGGCCGCAGCTCCGCGCTGGAGGTCACCTGCCCCGGCCCGGAGGCCGCGCTCGCGCTCGTCGGCGCGGCGCGCCGGCTCGGGGTGGCCGCGAAGGCCCGCGAGGTGCGCGGCGCCGACCGGGTCGTCGTCCGCGACGGCGACGCGATCGGCGCGCTGCTGACCCGGATGGGCGCGCACCAGAGCGTGCTGTCCTGGGAGGAGCGGCGGATGCGCCGCGAGGTCCGGGCCACGGCCAACCGCCTCGCCAACTTCGACGACGCCAACCTGCGCCGCTCCGCGCGCGCCGCGGTCGCCGCGGCGGCCCGGGTCAGCCGGGCCCTGGAGATCCTCGGCGACGAGGTGCCCGAGCACCTGCAGGCCGCCGGGCGGCTGCGGGCCGAGCACACCCAGGCGTCGCTGGAGGAGCTCGGCCAGCTCGCCGACCCGCCGATGACCAAAGACGCCGTCGCCGGCCGGATCCGCAGGTTGCTGCAGACGGCCGACAAGAAGGCGGCCGAACTGGGCATCCCCGACACCGAGTCCGCGGTGACCCCGGAGATGCTCGAGGACGACGGCGCCCGCTGAGCGCGCGCGTGGCGGGGTGCTCACACCCCGTCACGGGGCATCCGGCATGATGCCGCCGTGACGAAGCCGGGCTCCACCCTCCTCGCCGTTCATCTCGATCGATCCAGCATGCTGCGGCCCTTGCTGCCCGCACTGCGCTCCGGCGTCGCCGACCTGCTCGCCGAGCAGGACGGCCACCCCGGTGACCTGCAGATCGTCCTCGCCACCGGCGACGACCTGACCCGTTCCCTGGCCGACGGTGCGCACCCGCCCGCCGTCCCGGTCCCCGCCGCCGAGGCCCGCACCGCGCTGCCCGCGCGGCTGCGCGCGCAGGGCGGTCCGGACCTGCGCGGCGGCACGGCGCGGCTGCTCGCCGCCGTCGGCGACGAGCTCGCCGGCCGCGACGAGGCCGACCGGCCCGAGCGGGTCGTGGTCCTGCTCGTCGGCGAGGGCGCCGTCGGCGACACCACGGCCGTGCGCGAGCGCATCGCCCACCAGCAGGGCACCTACGCGTGGGAGTTCGTGCTGG